>NZ_JBFAHP010000039.1:0-82800 GCF_040654255.1 Streptomyces sp. NPDC050732 | reverse complement strand
CGTCTGCGGTGGGGTGCGCCGCCCCCGGCCCCGCCCCTCGCGGGGGGGGGGGGGGGCGCCCGGCCCCCCGGGGGGGGGGGGGGGGGGGGGGGGCCGCCCGCTCCTCTCCGCTTCCGGCTGCGGGTCCTGTGTGGCTGGTCGCGCAGTTCCCCGCGCCCCTGAACGGCTTCGCCGTGGTGCCTCCGCTTCCGGCTGCGGGTCGTGTGTGGCTGGTCGCGCAGTTCCCCGCGCCCCTTGAACGGCTCCGCCGTCAGGGGGTGGGGCTCTCCTCTGGGTGGCTTTGGCGTTCGGGGGGCGGGGCCCGGAGGTGTGGTCAGGGGCGCGGGGAACTGCGCGACCAGCCACCACCGGGCCGCAGATGACCCGGGGCCGCACGCTGAAGTGGGAGGAGGCGGCCCGTCAGCGGGCGGGGAGGGTGAAGACGGTCGGGAGGGCGGCGCAGGCCTCGCGGAGGAGTGACGCGAGACGGTCCCGCGTCGGATCCGGCTCCTCGGCCCACGCCTCCAGCGCCCGGTGAAACGCCGCCACCAGCAGGTCCACCGCCAGCCGGGGCCGCAGGTCGCCCCCGCCCGGCAGGGCGAACCGACGCCGGGTCACGACCAGCGCCGCCCTGCTCGTGCGGTCGCAGAAGGCGAGCCCGTGCGCGTCCATGGAAGGAGTCCGCGCCGCAAGGCGTCGGCTCAGCAGCACCCGATGGGCCCAGCCTTCGGCGGGCATGCGCCCGAGCGCGGCGAGGAGCGCGTCCCGCAGTACGTCGAACAGCGGCTGCCCCGCGGCCGGTTCGACCTCCTCCAGTTCCTCCAGGAACGCCGCCCACACATCCTGCGTCGGCGCCATCGCCACGTCTTCCTTGCTGCTGAACGTGCGGAAGAACGTCCGCTTGGAGACGTCCACGGCATCGCACAGCGCGTCGAGCGTGACGCCGTCGAAGCCGCGGTCCGTGAAGAGGTCCAGGGCCGTGTCGACGAGGGCCTGGCGCGTCCGCAGCTTCTTGCGCTCCCGCAGGGGCAGCCGGTCGAGGTCCGTGGAGTCCATGGAGTGCATGGCCAAAGTCTAGCCCGGGGTGCGAATGCCTCTTGATGGCTTCTGCCGCTCAGTGGCAGTATTGCCGTGAGTGGCGGGTGGCTGTCTGTCGGATGCCCCGCCCCACCTGCCCACGGCCCTGTCCCGAGAGGTTCAACTCCCATGCGTGCTCTGCTGGTTGACCGTTCCACCCCCGGAGGTCTGCGTCTCGGCGAGGCCCCCGACCCCGTGCCCGCACCGCACCAGGCCCTGGTCCGAACGGCCGCCACCTCCCTCAACTACGGAGAGGTCCGCTTCGTCCTGGAGGGCGCGCCGGAAGGCGCGGTGCTCGGCTGGGACGCCGCCGGTGTGGTCGAGCGCGCCGCCGCCGACGGCTCGGGCCCAGTGGCCGGGACCCCGGTGGTGACCCTGGGTGGCGACGGCGGCTGGGCCGAACTCCGCGCCGTCGACACGGACTTGATGGGGGTCGTGCCCGAAGGTGCGGATGTGGGAGCCATCAGTACGCTGCCGGTCGCGGGCGCCAGTGCCTTGCGTGCCCTGGACCGGATCGGCCCGATCCTCGGCAGGCGCGTCCTGGTCACCGGCGCCACCGGCGGCGTCGGACGGTACGCGGTACAGCTGGCCCGGCGGGGCGGCGCGGAGGTCGTCGCGGTGACCGGCGACCCCGAGGGGCGCGGTGCCGCGCTCAGGGCCCTCGGCGCGCACGAGGTGATCGCCACGCCCTCGGCGGCCGGGGCGCCGGTGGACGGTGTGGTCGACATGGTCGGCGGCCGCCAACTCGTCGAGGCCTACGAACAGTTGGGCCAGCACGGCACCCTCGTGTCCGTCGGGCACTCCGGCGGTGACGCCGAGCACTTCCCGTACGGGACCCTCTACGGCGACATGGGCCGGCACGACCGCTCCGTCGTCAGCTTCCACCTGCTCGGCTGCACCGGCCTCGCCAGGGATCTGACCTGGCTGGCGGGGCAGGTGGCCACGGGGGTGCTGGATCCCGGCGTGTCCTGGCGGGGGTCGTGGGAGAAGTTCCCCGAGGCGGCCGAGGAGCTGCTCGGCCGCCGCCTGCACGGCAAGGCGGTCCTGGACATCGGCTGAGGTCCAGGGGGGAGGGGCGGGATTCCGGTCAGGAACCCTGCCCGGTCTTCTCGCCCTTGCCGTCCTCGTCCTCGTTCTCGTCGTCCGCCTTCGGGGCGTTCGAACCCACCGGAGTGAGCGGGCCGCTGGTGAGGGCGTCGACTACGCCGAGAACCGCCGCTCCGGCGCCCTTGGCCGCGCGGACGCCGAGTCCTATGAGTTCTTCCATGGTCGTACTCCCCGTACTGCTGTAATCCCCTGGCGGTCAACTTCCGCTTCAGGCTACGTGATCAATGGAGGCGGCGGCCGGGGCGGCCTCCGGAGCCGTGGGCGTGACGGGCCGGACCTCCCGTGCCGTCAGCGTCAGATACGCCACCCCGCCCACCACCCCCGACAGCAGGAAGCTGCAGTCGACCCCGCCCGTCAGGGAGAGCAGCGGACCCTCGTACGAGGGGAGCGAGACCGCGAGGACGCCGACCGTCGCGCCCAGTGCCCAGGCCGTCGTCGCCGGTACGTTCCAGCCGGCCCGGTACCAGTAGACGCCGCCCCTGGAGCGGCGGTTGAAGACCTGGAGGGCTTCCGCGTCGTACTCCCCGCGGCAGCGCGCGAAGCCGATCAGGGTGATCACCGCCCACGGGGTGCCGATGGCGGTGAGGAGCAGGACGAAGGACGTCATCGCGTCCTGCGCCTCCCATGCGTAGTGGCCGGCGAAGACGCAGGCCGTGGCGACGACGGCGACCGTGTACGTGGCGCGGGCGCGCGAGGCGCGGGGCAGGATCGCGTCCAGGTCGAGGCCCATGGAGTAGAGCATCAGGCCCGCGTTGCCGACCGAGCCCGCGGAGGCGGCGAGCAGCAGCGGCACCAGGTACCAGGTGGGCGAGGCGTCGACGAGCCCGCCCGCGTAGTCGAGCGCGGCGCGGGCCGCGTACGCCGTGAACGTGCCGAAGAGCTGGGGGAGCAGGAGCCCCGCGAGCAGGCCGAGCCAGGCCGCGCCGAGGACCGCGCGGGAGCTGTGCCGGGCCGGGGAGACGTAGCGGGTGTAGTCGCCGAGGAGCGTGATGAAGGCGATCGGGCCGGAGAGGCCCGCGGCGACCAGGGCGAGCAGCCACGTCGGCCAGAACGAGCCGAGGAGGTAGCCGCCCGCGCCCGGGAGCGCCGACGTCGTGAAGTCGGGGGCGTAGGCGAAGACGCCGAGGATCAGCAGGCCTGTCATGGCGAACGCGAGGACCCGGGAGAGCCGCAGCAGCACGCGGTAGCCGAAGACGGCGCCGATCACGGTGGCGGCGGCGAGCAGGGCGTAGACGACGGCGTACGAGAGGCCGCCGGCCGGCAGGCCGAGCAGACGGTGCAGCGTGCCGACCATCACGTCGCCGCCGATCCAGATGGTCAGCGCGGTGTAGCCGAGGGAGAGCAGCAGGCCCACGACGGAGCCGACCAGGCGGCCGCGCACCCCGAACTGGGCGCCGGACGACGTGGAGAGGTTCGTGCCGGTGCGCAGGGAGACGAGGGCGAGCGGCGCGGTCAGTGCCGTGCCGATCACCGTGCCCGACACGACCGCGGTCACCGACTGCCACCAGCCGAGGCCGAACGACACCGGCAGCCAGCCGAAGACGATCACCCCCAGGCAGAGGTTGGAGCCGATGAGGATCGACACGAGATCGCGGGGACCGCTGGTGCGCTCCCCGTCCGGGATGGTGTCGACTCCGCGCTGTTCTATCGGCATGAGGGTGCCCCTGACGCTCGCTGGTCCGGAATGGTTGCCCCATTTTTGAGCAGCGCTCAATGTGACGTGTTCCAGGCTCATTCGTCAATGCCCAGTTCCCCGCTTCCCGTGTGCGGATTTCGTAGTTAGAGTGGCGCTCTAAGTACGTGGAACAGGGAGGTACGGCGCGTGCGACTCACGCCCACCGAACGCGACCGGCTGCTGCTCTTCGGGGCCGCCGAGCTCGCGAGGTCCCGCAAGGCGCGCGGCCTCAGGCTCAACGTCCCGGAGGCGACCGCGTTGATCGCCGACACGGTCTGCGAGGCCGCCCGCGACGGCGCCCGGCTCGCCGAGGCCGTCGAGCGGGCCCGCTCGGTGCTCCGCCCGGACGACGTGCTGCCCGGCGTGGCGGACGTGGTGACCGAGGTGCACGTGGAGGCCGTCTTCGACGACGGGTCCCGGCTCGCGGTCGTCTCCGACCCCATCGGCGCCGGTCTCGGCAGCGAGGCGCCGGGCGCGCTGCTGCCCGGGCCGCTGCACGACGACCCCGCCCCGGCCGTGACGCTGACCGTGCGCAACACCGCCACCGTGCCCGTCTCCGTGACCTCGCACTTCCACTTCTTCGAGGCCAACCCCCGGCTCGACTTCGACCGCGCCGCCGCGTACGGCATGCGGCTCGCCGTGCCCGCGGGCTCCTCCGTCCGCTTCGGGCCCGGCGAGAGCGGCGAGGTCGGGCTTGTGCCCATCGGCGGCGAGCGGATCGCCATCGGCTTCGCCGGTCTTGTCGACGGCCCGCTGGACGCGCCGGGCGCCCGCGCGGAGGCGCTGCGCCGCGCCGCCGCCTGCGGCTACCTCGGCATACCGGAAACCACCGATCAGGAGGTCGGGCGATGAGCCGCCCCGGAGGACACGCCGCCGAACCGCGCCGCCTCACCCCGTACGAGTACGCCGCCACCCACGGCCCCCGCGCCGGCGACCACGTCCGGCTCGGCGACTCGGGCCTGACGATCCGCGTCGAGTCCGACGCCCAGAAGTACGGCGACGAATTCCTCGCCGGGTTCGGCAAGACGGCCCGCGACGGGCTGCACCTGAAGGCCGCCGCCGTCCGCGAGACCTGCGACGTCGTCATCAGCAACGTCGTCGTGATCGACGCCGTGCAGGGCATCCGCAAGGTGTCCATCGGCATCAGGGAAGGCCGCATCCACGCCATCGGGCGAGCGGGCAACCCGGACACGCTCGACGGCGTCGACGTCGTCGTCGGCACCGGCACGTCCATCGTGTCGGGGGAGGGGCTCATCGCCACCGCCGGGTCCGTGGACACGCACGTTCACCTGCTCTCGCCGCGCATCATGGAGGCCTCCCTCGCCTCCGGCGTCACCACGATCATCGGCCAGGAGTTCGGGCCGGTCTGGGGTGTCGGCGTCAACTCGCCCTGGGCGCTGAAGCACGCCTTCAACGCCTTCGACGCCTGGCCCGTCAACATCGGCTTCCTCGGCCGCGGCTCGTCCTCGCACGACGCCCCGCTGATCGAGGCGCTCGCCGAGGGCGGCGCGTCCGGCTTCAAGGTGCACGAGGACATGGGCGCGCACACCCGCGCCCTGGACACCGCGCTGCGCGTCGCCGAGGAGCACGACGTCCAAGTCGCCCTGCACAGCGACGGGTTGAACGAGTGCCTGTCCGTCGAGGACACCCTGAAGGTGCTCGAAGGGCGCACCATCCACGCCTTCCACATCGAGGGGTGCGGCGGCGGTCACGTACCGAACGTCCTGAAGATGGCGGGCGTGCCGAACGTCATCGGCTCCTCCACCAACCCCACCCTGCCCTTCGGGCGGGACGCCGTCGCCGAGCACTACGGCATGATCGTCTCGGTCCACGACCTGAAGACCGACCTGCCGGGCGACGCCGCGATGGCGCGCGACCGCATACGCGCCGGGACGATGGGCGCCGAGGACGTGCTCCACGACCTGGGCGCCATCGGCATCACCTCGTCCGACGCGCAGGGCATGGGCCGCGCCGGCGAGACGGTCCGCCGTACCTTCGCGATGGCCGGGAAGATGAAGGCCGAGCTCGGCCCCATGGAGGGCGACGGCGCCCACGACGACAACGCGCGCGTCCTGCGCTACATGGCCAAGCTGACCATCAACCCCGCCCTCGCCCACGGCCTCGCCCACGAGGTCGGCTCCATCGAGGTCGGCAAGCTCGCCGACATCGTCCTGTGGCGCCCCGAGTACTTCGGCGCCAAGCCGCAGCTGGTCCTCAAGTCCGGCTTCCCCGCGTACGGCGTCGTGGGCGACCCGAACGCCGCGACCGACACCTGCGAACCCCTCGTCCTCGGCCCGCAGTTCGGGTCGTACGGGGCGACGCCCGCCGACATCTCCGTGGCGTTCGTCGCGCAGGCGGCCGTCGACCAGGGCAACGACCTCATGCCCACGCGCCGCCGCCGGGTCGCCGTGCGCGGCACGCGCGGCATCGGCCCCGCCGACCTGCGCCTGAACTCCCGCACCGGAGCCGTCGACGTGGACCAGCGCTCCGGCCTGGTCACCCTCGACGGCGACCCGCTCCAGTCGGAGCCGGCCGACTCCGTCTCCCTCAACCGCCTCTACTTCCTTTAAGGGTTTACGCCATGAGCGCTGCCGCCGACGGCTTCCGCATGCCCGCCGAGTGGGCCCCGCACGAACGCACCTGGATGGCGTGGCCGTGCCCCAACCCCACCTTCGACGACCCCGAGGGCCTCGACGAGTCCCGCATCGCCTGGGCGAACGTCGCCCGCGCCGTACGCCGCTTCGAGCCGGTCACCGTGGTCTGCGGACCCGGCCAGGCCGCGTACGCCGAGGAGCTCCTCGGCCCGGACATCGACGTCACCGAGCGCGAGCTCGACGACGCCTGGATGCGGGACATCGGGCCCACCTTCCTGACCAATGGCAAGGGTGAGCTGGCCGCCGTCGACTGGACGTTCAACGGCTGGGGCGCCCAGGAGTGGGCCCGCTGGGACCACGACTCCAAGATCGGGGCGCACGTCGCCGACCTCGCCGGAGCCCGTACGTACGCCTCGCAGCTCGTCAACGAGGGCGGCGGCATCCACGTCGACGGCGACGGCACCGTCCTGCTCACCGAGACCGTGCAGCTCGGCCCCGAGCGCAACCCCGGCTGGACCAGGGAGCAGGTCGAGGCGGAGATCCACGCCCACCTCGGCACCACCAAGGCGATCTGGCTGCCGCGCGGCCTCACCGCCGACTACCCCGGCCACGGCTACGGCACCCTCGGCCACGTCGACATCGTCGCCGCCTTCGCCGCGCCCGGCGTCGTGCTCGTCCACTCCCAGCGCGACCCCGCCCACCCCGACTTCGAGGTCAGCAAGGAGGTCATCGCGACCCTGAAGGGGCAGACGGACGCGCGCGGCCGCACCCTGCGGATCGTCGAGGTGCCAGCCCCGACCGTCCTCAAGGACGACGAGGGCTGGGTCGACTACTCCTACATCAACCACTACCTCTGCAACGGCGGCGTCGTCCTGTGCGCCTTCGGCGACCCGAACGACGAGCTCGCGGCCGGCATCTTCCGCGGTCTCTTCCCGGACCGTACGGTGACGCTCGTGGACGCCCGTACGATCTTTGCCGGGGGTGGTGGCATCCACTGCATCACCCAGCAGCAGCCGAAGGTGTGATCAGGGAGTACGGGATGGCCGGGCAGGCGCGCGCGCGGAAGAACGCCCCACCGCGTGAGGACGTCATGGCGGCCGCCATGGAGATGATCGCCGAGCGCGGCCTGGAGAAGCTGACCATGGCCGCGCTCGGCCGCGAGGTCGGCATGAGCTCCGGCCACCTCCTCTACTACTTCCGCACCAAGGACGAGCTGCTTCTGCGCACCCTGGAGTGGAGCGAGGGCCGCCTCGGCGCCGAGCGCGGCCGCCTCCTCGCGCGACAGGGCACGGCCCGCGAGCGCCTCGACGCCTACGTCGACCTGTACGTCCCCGACGCCGTCGGCGACCCCCACTGGACCCTCTGGCTGGAGGTCTGGAACCGCTCCCTCAACGCCGACGAGGAGGGCCGCGACCGGCAGGCCGCCATCGAGGGCGCCTGGCACCGCGACCTGGTGGCGCTGCTCGCCGAGGGCGTCTCGCGCGGCGAGTTCCGGCCGGTCGACCCCGACCGCTTCGCGTCCCGCCTGCGGGCGCTGCTCGACGGGTTCTCCATCCACGTGGCGATCGGGCTGCGCGGGACGGGACGGGACCAAGTCCTGACGCACGTGAGGGAGTTTCTGGACGGCGCGCTCGCCTCGGACGCGCCGCCCGCATCGTGAGACGGGGCAGCGCGCCGTGTGCGGGCTGTGGCAGGCTGCCACCGTGCTCTCGTTCGCCATGATTATTGGCAGCAGGCGCGCCGGTCCGCAGTGACCGTCTCGTACCCATCACGTACGGGCGGACACCGTCGCCTCGACCCGCGCGCAGACCTCTCGCACCCGCGAGGGGTTTTTTCGTTTCCCGGCCCAACTGCAGCCGGACACGGAGCGCGCGGGATCATTGGGGGTGGTGGAGCCGGTCATTCCGGTAGACCGAGATCCGACACAGGAGCCAGATCAGCATGACGGAAACCAGCGCACCCGACGATTCCTTCCACGTCTTCGACACCACGCTGCGCGACGGCGCGCAGCGCGAAGGCATCAACCTCACCGTCGCGGACAAGCTGACCATCGCCCGGCACCTGGACGACTTCGGCGTGGGCTTCATCGAAGGCGGCTGGCCCGGCGCCAACCCGCGCGACACCGAGTTCTTCGCGCGGGCACAGCAGGAGATCACCTTCCGGCACGCCCAGCTCGTCGCCTTCGGCGCCACCCGCCGCCCGAACGCCAAAGCGGCCGACGACCCGCAGGTCAACGCCCTCCTCGCGGCCGGCGCCCCCGTCATCACCCTCGTCGCCAAGTCCCACGACCGGCACGTCGAACTGGCCCTGCGCACCACCCTCGAAGAGAACCTGGAGATGGTCCGCGACACCGTCTCCTACCTCGTCGCCGAGGGCCGCCGCGTCTTCGTCGACTGCGAGCACTTCTTCGACGGCTACCGCGCCAACCCCGAGTACGCCAAGGCGGTCGTCCGGACCGCCGCGGAGGCCGGCGCCGACGTCGTCATCCTCTGCGACACCAACGGCGGCATGCTGCCCGCGCAGGTCCAGGCCGTCGTCTCCACCGTCGTCGCCGACACCGGCGCCCGGCTCGGCATCCACGCCCAGGACGACACCGGCTGCGCCGTCGCCAACACCCTCGCCGCCGTCGACGCCGGCGCCACCCACGTGCAGTGCACCGCCAACGGCTACGGAGAGCGCGTCGGCAACGCCAACCTCTTCCCCGTCGTCGCCGCCCTGGAGCTGAAGTACGGCAAGCAGGTCCTGCCCGAGGGCTCGCTGCGCGAGATGACCCGCGTCTCGCACGCCGTCGCCGAGGTCGTCAACCTCACGCCCTCCACCCATCAGCCGTACGTGGGCGTCTCCGCCTTCGCCCACAAGGCGGGCCTGCACGCTTCCGCGATCAAGGTCGACCCGGACCTCTACCAGCACATTGACCCGGACCTCGTCGGCAACCGCATCCGCATGCTCGTCTCCGACATGGCGGGCCGCGCCTCCATCGAGCTCAAGGGCAAGGAGCTCGGCGTCGACCTCGGCGGCGACCGCGCGCTGATCGGCCGCGTCGTCGACCGGGTCAAGGAGCGCGAGCTCCGGGGCTACACGTACGAGGCCGCCGACGCCTCCTTCGAGCTGCTGCTCCGCGAGGAGGCCGAGGGCCGGGCCCGCCGCTACTTCCGCGTCGAGTCCTGGCGGGCCATCGTCGAGGACCGCCCCGACGGCACGCACGCCAACGAAGCGACCGTGAAGCTGTGGGCCAAGGGCGAGCGCATCGTCGCCACCGCCGAGGGCAACGGCCCGGTCAACGCCCTCGACCGGGCGCTGCGGGTCGGCCTGGAGCGGATCTATCCGCAGCTCGCCAAGCTGGAGCTCGTCGACTACAAGGTCCGCATCCTGGAGGGCAAGCACGGCACGTCCTCCACGACGCGCGTCCTGATCTCCACCACCGACGGCGTCGGCGAATGGTCGACCGTCGGCGTCGCGGAGAACGTCATCGCCGCCTCGTGGGGCGCGCTGGAGGACGCGTACACCTACGGCCTGCTGCGGGCCGGAGTCGAACCGGTCGAGTAGTCCGCCCCGCCACGGGAGGTCGCCGCGGGGCCGACTGGGTTACGTTCGAAGTATGAGGAATCGGGCGAAGCGGATCACTGTCGGACTGTCCGGGCTGCTGCTCGCCCTGGGTGCCGTGTCCTTCACCGCGGCGCCCGGAGCCGTGGCCGCGCCCGGAGCCCCGGACGCCTCCAGCGTGTCGGCGGTGGCCGACGCGTGGGAGAAGAGTCCGGTGTACGTCGATCCCGCGGCGTCGGACCAGCTGTCGGGGGAGCAGGCCGACGCCCTCGCCCAGCGGATCGAGCGGGCCGACAAGCCCGTGTTCGTGGCCGTCCTGCCGGACGACTTCCCGCAACAGGACCTCTTCCGGCGGCTGCGCGCCGAGACCGGCGTGACCGGGGTGTACGCCGTCCGGCTCGGCGACGGATTCGACGCGAAGGCCGACCGGTCCGTGCTGACCGGCAACGCCGTCGGCAACCTCGTCTCGCTGGTCCGGGGCGAGGACACCGCGGCCCAGCTCGACCACTTCGTCGACCAGGCCCTCGTGCAGGCGGGCGGCAGGGCCCCGGAGTCGTGGAGCGGCGGCCCGGGCCCCGGGGTCTCGGTGGGCGCCCTGATCGGGGTCGGAGTGGTCGTCGTGGCCGGCGCCGGCGGGGCGTACGCGATCGTCCGGCGCAAGAAGCAGCGCCACGAGGAAGCGCAGCGCGAGTCGCTGCGCAAGCTGTCCGTCGTCGTCGACGAGGACATCACCGCGTTCGGCGAGGAGCTGGACCGGCTCGACTTCCACCCCGCGGAGCCGGGGGCGGACGACGCGATGCGCGCGGACTACGAACGCGCGCTCGACGCGTACGAGAAGGCGAAGGCGTACATGGCGGCCGCGACCCGCCCCGACGACGTGCGGGGCGTCACCCAGGCGCTGGAGGACGGGCGCTTCTCCCTGGCCCTGCTCGCCGCACGGCGGGAGGGCCGCGAGCTGCCGGAGCGGCGCGCCCCGTGCTTCTTCGACCCGCGGCACGGGCCCTCGGTCGAGGATGCGGCGTGGGCGCCCGAGGGCGGGGCCGAACGCTCGGTCCCGGTGTGCGCGGCGGACGCGGCACGCCTCGCGGACGGCCGGGACCCGATGGTGCGGACGGTGGCCACGGAGGCCGGGGAGCGGCGCCCCTACTGGGAGGCCGGACCGGCGTACGGACCGTGGGCCGGCGGCTACTTCGGCGGGGGCATCCTGCCGGGTCTCCTCGTCGGCACGATGCTCGGCGGAATGATGATGAGCCCCGCGTACGCGGCGGACTACGGGCCCGGGTACGGCGACTCCGGCGGCTTCGAGGGCGGCGACTTCTCGGGAGCGGACTTCGACCCCGGGGACTTCGGCGGAGGCGACTTCGGCGGGGGCGGGGACTTCGGTGGGGGAGGAGATTTCGGGGGCGGGGGCAATTTCTGAGGGGCGCGGTGCCCTGACCGGTTGACCGTGGCGACGGATTACGAGACGATACGGTTCGTCTTGTTGCGGGTTCGTGTCCGTGCCCGTGTTCGTCGTCCGAGATCGGGAGACCGGTATGAAGCATGTCCATGAGCAGTATGTCGAGGTCGCGCCGGGGGTCCGGGTGTGGACCGAGCGGCGGGGCGCACCCGAAGCCCCCGCGCTGCTGCTCGTCATGGGCGCACAGGCCTCCGCGCTCGGCTGGCCCGAACCGTTGATCGAGGCGCTCGCGGCGCATCACCACGTCATCCGCTACGACCACCGCGACACGGGCCGGTCGGACCGACCCTTCGACGAACACCCCTATGCCGTCACCGACTTGGCGCGGGACGCGGTCGCGGTCCTGGACGGCCTCGGCGTCCAGCAGGCCCACATCGCCGGGTTGTCGCTGGGCGGCATGCTCTGCCAGCTGGTGCTCGCCGACCGGCCCGAGCGGGTGCTGAGCGCGACCCTGATGGGAACCTGCGCGCTGAGCGAGACGCCGTACGTGCGGCCGGACGGCGTGAGTGTCCCCGTCGCGGAGCTGCCCGGCATCGCGCCCGAGATCCTGGAGATGTGGTCGCGCCCCGTGGAGGACCACGGCATCGAGGCCGAGCTGGACCGGCGGGTGGAGCACTGGCGTCTGCTGAACGGTGATCAACTGCCGTTCGACGCCGCGTACTTCAGGGAGCTTGAGTGGGGCGTCATCCAGCACGCGGGCGGCTACCTGGAGTCGTCGGCCCACGCTCGCGCCGACAGCTCCGGCATGGTCCGCACGGCGGAACTCGCCGCGAACCGGGTCCCCGTGCTCGTCGTCTCCGCCACGGCGGAGCCCGTTTTCCCGGTCCCGCATCCGCAGCACCTCGCCCAGGTCGTCGCGGGCGCGCGTCTGGTGGAGATCCCGGGCATGGGGCATGCGCTGCCGCCGACGGTGCACGGGCCGTTGGGGAAGGCGATTCTGGAGCACACGCTCGGGCGTACGGGCGGGGGCGTGCCGGAGGAGCGGTGATTTCAGCCGCGGCGATTCATGGCGTACGCGGGTCGGCCGGGGGAAGCGCCACCGACCACTGCCCCGGATGCCCGGGCGGCAGCGCCAAGTCCCTGCGTACCGCGGCGTAGTAGGCCTGGCGTGCGGCCCGTTGCCGTTCGAGGAGCGAGGCCCACGCCTCGGGATCGTGCGTGTCCGCCCGCAGGAACCGTTCCATCCGGATCACCAGGAGCACCCACTCCCGCGCCTCGTCGACGACGTCCGGCGAGCCGAGCATCAGCAGTGCCTCCCCGGCGGGGTCCCGCGCCTCGGCGGCCTGGGCGAAGTGGGGCACGGCCTCTTCGGGTGACAGGGGGTGCGGGTGCGGGTCGTTGCCGAGGTGGGCGGCGACCCGGTAGGTGAGGCTGACGGTCTGCTTCAGGACCCGGGCGTACTCGGTGTAGACGGCGAGCCGCCGCTCCTCCCAGCGGGCGGCCTGCTCCCGCCGGAAGCGGATGCGGTCGCCCCGCGTGATCGCCACGTACGAACCGAGCGCACCGACGATCACGCCGAGGAGAGCGGGCAGTTGCTGTATGAACTCCGACACGGCCAAACGTTAGCGCGCGGGGCGGCGGCGCGGCCGGGGGTTGTGATCGGAGGATTGTGGTCGGCGGGGTGCGGCCGGAGGGGTGTGGCCGGTCTCAGGAGCCGGCCTTGATCGCCGAGATGTCGAAGTTCAGCTTGATCTTGTCGGAGACGAGCATGCCGCCGGTCTCCAGCGCGGCGTTCCACGTGAGGCCCCACTCCGAGCGCAGGATCTCGGCCTTGCCCTCGAAGCCGACGCGCTCGTTGCCGAAGGGGTCCTTGGCCGAGCCGTTGAACTCCAGGTCGATGGAGAGCGGCTTCGTGGTGCCCAGGATCGTCAGGTCGCCGGTGACGCGGTAGTCGTCGCCGCCCAGCGCCTCCGTCTTCGTGGAGCGGAAGGTCATCCGGGGGAATTCGTCGGTCTTGAAGAAGTCCGCGCTTTTCAGGTGGCCGTCACGGTCGGCGTTGCCGGTGTCGATGCTGTCCATCGTGACGTCGAGGGAGGCCGTCGAGCGGGACGGGTCCGTGCCGTCCAGGTGCAGCGTGCCCGTGAAGTCGAGGAAGGAGCCCTTGACGTTCGTGACCATGGCGTGGCGGGCGACGAAGCCGATCGTCGTGTGCGCCGGGTCGATCGTGTAGTCGCCGGTCAGCGCGGCGAGCTCCGGGCTGACGGGCGCGGGGGCGGCGGCAGCGGCGGGGGTGGTGGTGGTGGTGGTGGCGGTTTCGTTCTTGCGGCCGAAGAGACCCATGACGTGCTCCTTGGGGACGAGCTCCGTGGAGGAGCCGTGTTCCTGCTTCTGCAACTGCTTCTGTTGAATGTTCAACGAGAACGACGTTAGCGCGATTCTGTTCAACATTCAACCTCTCTCGCGAAGTCGGCGCGTTTTCGGTGCCTGGCACTGATTGGCACCATGCAGGTTCGTAGTGGCGCCATTGCGTGCCAGATTGCACGCCGCGCCCGCCGACCTGCGAAAACGGCCGTCCGTCCGCAGGTGCGCCCTGCTGATGGCGTCGCAGTGGCTTGCGGTGGCGCCAGTCTGGTGCCATGATGGCGTCATGAACCTCACGCAGTACGTCGACCAGCTCCGCCAGGAGCTCGCGGTGGCCGCCGAAGCGGGCGGCGACGAGGCCCGCGCCCTGGCCGAGCGCCTCACCGCACCGCTGGAATCGGCCGCCCGGCTCACCCTGCTCAACGCGCTCTCCGCCGCCGCGGAAGAGATCACCGTCGATCTCGCGCCGGGCTCGGTCGACGTGCGGCTGCGTGGAGTCGACCCCGAGTTCGTCGTGACACCGCCGCCGGCGGTGGAGGCCTTCGACGCGCGGGCGGAGTACGCGGCCCTCATGGCCACCCAGCCCGCACCGCCCCCGGCCCCCGCCGCTCCCGACGCCGCGGAGGACGGCGGCACCGCCCGGATCAACCTCCGCCTGCCCGCCCACGTCAAGGCCCGCGTCGAGGAGGCCGCGAGCCGCGACGGCCTCTCGGTCAACGCCTGGCTCGTCCGCGCGGTCTCCGCCGCGCTGGACCAGCCCGACGCCCGGACGGTCATGACGGCGAACCGCGAGGCGCGGAGCTCCGGCAACGGGTTCACCGGCTGGGTGCGCTAGCCCGGCGCTCCCGCAGGGCACCAGCGACTCACAGGACTCACAGGGCTCCCAAGGCTCACAGGACTTCGCTTCACCCTTCACCGATCTAGCCATGCGGGCTCGCCGAGCCCGCAGGACGGGACAGCCATGCCTTCTTTCGACACCCCCAAGCCCATCACCGCCACCATCACCTTCGACGTGGGAACCCTCAGGATCGTGGCGGGGGACCGCGCGGACACCGTCGTCGACGTGCGCCCCAGCAGCGAGGCGCAGGACGGCGACGTCAAGGCGGCCGGCCGCACCCGCGTCGAGTTCTCCAACGGCAAGCTGCTGGTCAAGGGGCCCAAGGAGCGCTCGCTCTTCGGCAAGGGCCCGTCGATCGACGTGGAGATCGCGCTGCCCGCCGGTTCGCAGGTGCACGCCACGACCGCCATGGCGCACCTCACCGCCGAAGGCAGCCTGGGCGACTGCGAGTTCAAGACGTCCGCGGGTGACGTGCAGGTGGAGCGAACGGCCGCTCTCCGTCTGAACACCGGCTACGGCGAGGTCTCCGTAGGCCGCGCGAACGGCCCGGCCGACCTCCACACCGGCTCCGGCGACGTCCGCGTCGGCGAGGCCAAGGGGACGGTCTCGGTCAAGAACTCCAACGGCAACACGGGCCTCGGCGACATCGAGGGCGGCATCACGGTGAAGGCGTCCAACGGTTCCGTCACCGTCGACCGCGCCGCCGCCGACGTCAGCGTCAAGACGGCCAACGGCCCCATCCGGGTGGGTGAGCTGGCGCGCGGTGAGGCCGTCCTCGAAACCGCCGCCGGCAAGATCGAGATCGGCATCGCCGAGGGCACGGCCGCCTGGCTCGACGTACGCACGAAGGCGGGCAACGTACGCCAGTCACTGGAGGCGTCGGACGCGCCGGGCGAGCCCACGGACACGCTGAAGGTGCGGGCCCGCACGTCGATGGGCGACATCGTGGTCCACCGCGCCTGACCCTGCCCCCACCCCCTTCCCCCAGCTGCCACCGGCAGCCGTCCGGGACCAGAATCGAACTGGTGTCCGGTATTGAAGCTGCCCTCCTGCGCAAACCCACGCTGCCCACATCCTGTGCAAAGGAACGGACATGGCCACGCCTCCCCAGACGCGCCCGGCGGCGATCACCGCCGCCGGTCTCCGCAAGTCCTACGGCGACAAGACCGTCCTCGACGGCATCGACCTGAACATCCCGCAGGGCACGATCTTCTCCCTGCTCGGCCCCAACGGCGCGGGCAAGACGACCGCCGTGCAGATCCTCTCCACCCTCATCTCCGCCGACGCCGGCGAGGCGCGGGTGGCGGGCCACGACCTGGCGGCCGAGCCGGACGCGGTGCGGGCCGCGATCGGTGTCACCGGTCAGTTCTCCGCCGTCGACAACCTCCTCACCGGCGAGGAGAACCTGACGCTCATGGCCGACCTGTACGGCTACGGGCGCCGCCAGGGCCGCCACCTCGCCGCCGACCTCATCGACCGGTTCGACCTCGTCGAGGCGGCCGGGAAGCCCGCGTCGACGTACTCGGGCGGCATGCGGCGCCGCCTCGACATCGCGATGACCCTGGTCGGCAGCCCGCGCGTGATCTTCCTGGACGAGCCGACCACCGGACTCGACCCGCGCAGCCGGCACGGCATGTGGGAGATCGTCCGCGAACTCGTCGCCGACGGCGTGACCATCTTCCTCACCACGCAGTACCTGGAGGAGGCCGACCAACTCGCCGACACCATCGCGGTGCTGAGCGGCGGCAGGCTCGTGGCCCAGGGCACCCCCGCCGAGCTGAAGCGCCTCGTCCCCGGCGGCCACGTCCAGCTGCGCTTCGCCGACTTCGGGGGCCTGGAGTCCGCCGCCCGGCTGCTCGGCACCGGCACCCGCGACGACGACGCCCTGACCCTGCAGGTCCCCAGCGACGGCAGCCTGAGATCCGTCAAGGCGGTACTCGACCGGATCGACGCCACCGACATCGAGGTCGAGGCACTCGCCATCGACACCCCCGACCTGGACGACGTCTTCTTCGCCATGACCGGCAGCCCCGCCAAGCCGTGACCGCCCGCCCCCACCACGAGAGAGCGACGACCCGATGAGCACCGTCACCACCACCCCGGCCGTCCCGCGCGCCGGCCGCCCGGTCCCCGCCCGCCCCTCCGCGCTGCACAACTCCCGCACCATGCTGCGCCGCAACCTCCTGCACGCCCGCCGCTACCCGGCCATGACGATCAGCCTGGTGAGCATGCCCATCGCCATGCTGCTGCTCTTCAACTACGTCTTCGGCGGCACGATGTCGGCGGGCATGGGCGGCGAAGGAACCGGCGACTACATCGACTACCTCGTCCCCGGCATCCTGCTGATGGCCGTCGGCTCGGGTGTCCTGCCCACCACGGTCGGCGTCTGCACCGACATGACCGAGGGGATCGTGGCCCGCTTCCGGACCATGCCGATCAACGGCTCCTCGGTGCTCACCGGCCGTGCCGTCGGCGCCGTCATCCAGACCCTGATCACCCTCGTCCTCGTCACCGGCGTCGCCTTCCTCGTGGGCTTCCGCTCCAGCGCCGAACCCGTCGAGTGGCTCGCCGCGGCCGGTCTCCTCACGCTCATGAGCACCGCGCTCACCTGGCTCGCCGTCGCGCTCGGCCAGCTGGTCAAGGCCCCGGAGGCGGCCAGCAGCGTCGCCCTGCCCTTCTCGTTCCTGCTGCCCTTCCTCAGCAGCGTGTTCGTGCCGCTCGACTCGATGCCGGGCTGGCTGCGCCACTTCGCCGAGTGGCAGCCCTACACCGCCTTCACCGAGACCCTGCGCGGTCTGCTGACCGGCGGCGAGATCGGCAAGTTCGGGCCGCTCGCGGTGGGCTGGGGCATCGCCATCGCCCTGTTCGGCTTCCTCTGGGCGCGCTCGCTGTTCAAGCGCGACGCGACGCGCTGACCCGCTACGTACGCTATGTCCTGATCCCCGGGGTTGCCCGCCGCGCCCCGGAAGCGCGGGCCGATGACCACCACTGGTTGTCGGCCCCCGCCAATTCGGCGGCGGTCCGGGAGGCAGGCGCTACGGTGCACGTGAGTGAACCCCCGCGCGCCGGAGGACCCCTCGACTCCACCTGGAACGGCCGCTCCGGTTGCGGCTCACACCGGGGAAGCCCCCCGCGAGCCTCTGATGTGAGGTGTCTCTCAGCCGACGGAGGCCCCCGAAGAGGCGCGCCGCATGCGCTTTTTTGTGGAATCCCTACAGCAGTAGAGGGTCTGAGCCGTCACTTCTTCATGGCCCTGGCCGAGTTCTGTCCGGGGGTGCCAGGAAAACGGCCCGGAGACTGTACAGAGTCGACGGTCCGTTTCCCCGGGGGCGCTCCGTAAGGTCGCTACATGACCGTTTTGGACGAGACCGCTGCCTCCGGGGGCGAGCCCACCGACTCGCACGGCCGCGTGGCCGAGCTGCGCGAGATCCGTGCCGAGGCGCTGCGTGGGCCGAGTGAGAAGGCGACCGAGGCGCAGCACGCCAAGGGCAAGCTGACGGCCCGCGAGCGGATCGAGCTGCTTCTGGATCCGGGTTCGTTCAACGAGGTCGAGCAGTTGCGGCGGCACCGGGCCACGGGTTTCGGCCTGGAGGCGAAGAGGCCGTACACGGACGGTGTGATCACCGGCTGGGGCACGGTGGAGGGCCGCACGGTCTTCGTCTACGCGCACGACTTCCGGATCTTCGGCGGTGCGCTGGGTGAGGCGCACGCCACGAAGATCCACAAGATCATGGACATGGCGATCGCGGCCGGTGCCCCGCTGGTTTCCCTGAACGACGGCGCCGGGGCGCGGATCCAGGAGGGTGTCTCGGCGCTGGCCGGCTACGGCGGCATCTTCCAGCGCAACACCAGGGCCTCCGGCGTCATCCCGCAGATCAGCGTGATGCTGGGCCCGTGCGCGGGCGGCGCGGCCTACTCGCCGGCGCTGACCGACTTCGTGTTCATGGTGCGCGAGACCTCGCAGATGTTCATCACCGGGCCGGACGTGGTGCGTGCGGTGACCGGTGAGGAGATCAGCCAGAACGGGCTGGGCGGCGCGGACGTGCACGCCGAGACCTCGGGCGTGTGCCACTTCGCCTACGACGACGAAGAGACCTGCCTGGCCGAGGTCCGCTACCTGATCTCGATGCTGCCCTCCAACAACCGGGAGAACCCGCCCGCCCACGCCTCGGAAGACCCGGCCGGGCGCCGCTCGCAGGTGCTGCTGGACCTGGTGCCGGCGGACGGCAACCGGCCCTACGACATGACCAAGGTCATCGAGGAGCTCGTCGACGACGGCGACTACCTCGAAGTCCACGAGCGCTGGGCACGCAACATCATCTGCGCGCTGGCGCGGCTTGACGGTCAGGTGGTGGGCATCGTCGCCAACCAGCCGCAGGCGCTGGCCGGTGTGCTGGACATCGAGGCGTCGGAGAAGGCCGCCCGCTTCGTGCAGATGTGCGACGCGTTCAACATCCCGATCCTGACCCTGCTGGACGTGCCCGGCTTCCTGCCCGGCGTGGACCAGGAGCACGGCGGCATCATCCGGCACGGCGCGAAGCTGCTGTATGCGTACTGCAACGCGACCGTGCCGCGGATCTCGCTGATCCTGCGGAAGGCCTACGGCGGCGCGTACATCGTGATGGACAGCCAGTCCATCGGCGCCGACCTGACCTACGCGTGGCCGACCAACGAGATCGCGGTGATGGGTGCCGAGGGCGCCGCGAACGTGATCTTCCGGCGGCAGATCGCGGCCGCCGAGGACCCCGAGGCGATGCGCGCGCGCATGGTCAAGGAGTACAAGGCCGAGCTGATGCACCCCTACTACGCCGCCGAGCGCGGCCTGGTCGACGACGTCATCGACCCGGCCGAGACCCGCGAGGTCCTCATCAAGTCCCTCGCCATGCTCCGCAACAAGCACGCCGACCTGCCCTCGCGCAAGCACGGCAACCCCCCGCAGTAGCCCACAAGGAGAAGCTGCACAGATGACTCCCCCCGACATTCGCGTAGAGAAGGGCCACGCCGAGCCCGAGGAAGTCGCGGCCATCACCGCGATCCTGTTGGCCCGCGCCGCCGCCCAGCCCGCCGTTCCCACCGCCCGCCGCGGCCGCGACAAGGCCGGCTGGCGCCGCCTGGAGCGCACCCCGGGCTTCCGCGCCCCGCACAGCTGGCAGGGCTGACGCACCGGCACATCCGAGGCCCCGCTCTCCTCCGGGAGGGCGGGGCCTCGTGCTGTCAGGACAGCCGCGCCGCGGCGGACTCCGCCAGCGCGCCGACCGCCGGATGCCAGGGGCGGCCCCGCGGCCCGCTCAGGACCAGGCGCCGCGCGGCCCGCGGCTCCACCGGCAGCAGCACCAGGTCGGGCGGGACCAGGGAGCGTGAGACCTCGGACAGCACGGTCACGCCGAGTCCCGCCTGCACCATGCTGATCAGGGTGGCGAGGTCCCGGACCCGATGCGCGGGGGCGAAGCGCAGCCCGGCGAGGCGATGGAGCTCCCGGACACGGTTCTCGCAGCCGTTCGGCGAGATCAGGAACTCGTCGTCCTCCAGATCGCGGATGTCGACGGCCGCCTCGCCCGCCAAGGGGTGATCGCGGGGGAGCAGGGCGCGGTAGCCGTCCAGGGCGAGCTGGGTGCCGGGGCCGGGCGGCGGGTCGATCAGGACGGCGGCGTCGGCCGTGCCGTTCTCCAGCCACTCCGCGACCTCGGCGCTGTCGCCCTCGAAGACGCGCACGGTGACCCGCGGCCGGTCCTGCCGCCAGTGCCGCAGCAGCCCGGGCAGCAGGCCCTGGCAGACCGTGGGCGTCGAGGCGAGCCGCACGGTGCCGGTCACCGCCCCGGCGTCGGCGGCGAGCTCCGCCACGGCCCCGACCGCCGACAGCGCGGTACGGGCGTGCGGCAGGACCCGCTCCCCGAGCGCCGTCGTCCGCACCGGCCCGGACCGGACAAGGAGCGGGGCCGCCAGCTCACGTTCGAGGGAGGCCACGGCGTGCGACACCGCCGACTGGCTCATGCCGAGCTCGGCGGCGGCCGCGCTGAACCCGCCCGCGTCGACGACGGCGAGAAAGGCCCTGAGCTGCGGGAGGTTCACGGTCATGAGGCGGCCTCATACGTCTATGACGGCTATGCGTTGGATCAATGGTGCCAGGGCGGGCGAGGGTGGCTCCCGTGCCGCTCCACCAGGCGGTACAAGGAACGGACTCAAGGAGAGCCATGCCCCACATCAGGGCCACCGTCACCGGTCAAGATCTGCCCGCCGCCACCGCACGCGCCCTCGCCGAGGGCCTGACCGGCCTGGCCGTCACCGCGCTCGGCAAGTCCGCCGAGCGCACCGTCGTCCACCTCGGCCTCGTCCCCGCCGACCGCTACTACGTCGGAGGGAAGCCCCTGACCGACGGCGGCCGCGACGCGCACCTGGAGGTCAGCATCACAGCGGGCACCAACAGCGCCGCGGAGAAGGCCGCCTTCATCACCGAGGCCGCCGCTCTCCTGTCGGAGCTCCTCGGCCCGCTCGCCCGCGGCGGCGTCGCCCTGCACGAACTGCACCCGGAGAGCTACGGCTACCAGGGCGTGACGCAGTTCGACCACTACCGCCGGAACTGACAGAGGCCCGCACGCCGAAGCGTGCGGGCCGTCATCCGCGTACGGGCAACAAGGAACAGCGTCAGCGGAGCCGCGCCATCAGCGCGTGCTCGACGAGCGTGATCAGCGCGCTCTTCGCGTCCGCGCGGTGTCGCGCGTCGGTCGTGATGATCGGGGTGTCCGGGCCGATCTGCAGCGCCTCGCGCACCTCGTCGGGCGTGTACGGCTGGTGGCCGTCGAAGCCGTTGAGGGCGATGACGAAGGGCAGCCCGGAGTTCTCGAAGTAGTCGACGGCGGGGAAGCAGTCGGCGAGCCGCCTCGTGTCGACCAGGACGACCGCGCCGATGGCGCCACGGACCAAGTCGTCCCACATGAACCAGAAGCGGTCCTGACCGGGCGTACCGAAGAGGTACAGGATCAGGTCCTGGTCCAGGGTGATGCGACCGAAGTCCATGGCCACCGTCGTGGTGGTCTTGTCTCCGGTGTGGGTCAGGTCGTCGATGCCCGCGGACGCGGACGTCATGACGGCCTCGGTGCGCAGCGGGTTGATCTCAGAGACCGCCCCGACGAACGTGGTCTTGCCCACGCCGAAGCCGCCCGCCACCACGATTTTCGCGCTGGTGGTGGAGCGGGCTGTTGCTCCGCCGCTAGAGCTTGCGAAGTCCACTGAGCACCCTTTCGAGCAGTGTCACGTCTGGCTGGCCGCCGGCGGACTCGTCTCCGCCGGGCTGATGGATGGCGACAAGTCCGGCCTCCGCCAGGTCGGCTACGAGGATCCGGGCGACGCCGAGGGGGATGGAGAGGAGCGCCGAGATCTCGGCGACCGACTTGATCTCCCGGCACAGGTTGCAGATGCGCTGATGCTCGGGCAACTGGCCCTGCAACTGGTGCGGTTGTGCGGTGGTGTGCACCAGCGCCTCGATGGCGAGCTGGTAGCGCGGCCTGGTGCGGCCGCCCGTCATGGCGTACGGGCGCACCAGGGGGTTGTGCGCGGATCCGGCGGGCGCCGGTTCAGGGGCGCGTCGCTGGGGGTGCACCGGCTGGATGCGGGGTGCGCGCGCCGGGGTGCCCTGGTCGTACGGGCGCGGCCCCGGCTGCTGGGGCTGCGCGTACGGCTGGCGGCGGTGGCTCGGCGCGGAGGGGAAGTTGTACCTGTTCGGCCCGCCGTCGTGCTGACCACCCTGGCCATGACCAGGGGACCAGTTCGCCGATGACGAACCGTCTGGGGGTGTTGCCACGTTTCTTCCTCCTCCAACTGTGCCGGGCCCATCACTGTGGAGCCGCGTCCCGAAACCTTACGGGCACAAGACGCGAAAACGCACCGTCTGTCTGTTAGTTGAGAAGGCTCCCCTGGAGCTCCGCGCGCAGGTCCGGCGTGAGAACCGTGCCCGCGCGGTCGACAAGAAGGGCCATCTCGTACCCAATGAGACCGATGTCCGCATCCGGGTGGGCGAGGACGGCGAGCGAGGAACCGTCGGAAATGGACATGATGAAGAGAAATCCTCGCTCCATCTCCACAACGGTCTGGGTCACGGAGCCGCCCTCGAAGATCCGGGAGGCCCCGGCGGTCAGCGAGGTCAGACCGGAGGCGACGGCCGCGAGCTGGTCGGCGCGGTCGCGGGGGAAGCCTTCGGACATCGCCAGAAGGAGTCCGTCGGCGGAGACCACCACTGTGTGGGACACCCCGGGGGTGTTGTCCACGAAGTTGGTGATCAACCAGTTCAGGTTCTGTGCCGCCTGGCTCATCGGGCTCACACTAACGCTCCTGGTTGTAGGTGCTATCAGGGCTGAAGCCCTGGCCATTCGTGTCACTGCTCGAATTGCGTCCCCGCTGGACGCCGCGGCGCAGGTTGCTCAGCCTGCCCCGTACGTCCTCGGGGTCGCGGGAGACCGAGGGGCCGCCCTGTGGGGTCTGTTCCGCGGTGCCCTCGACCAGATTGGCCTTGGGCACCCGCCGCGGGAGCCCGGACGAGGTGACCCCGCCCGCCTTCGGCTCCTTGAGGCGCTCGGCTCGCTGCCAGCGCTCGTCGTTGGACGAACGCCAGTCGTCCTTGCCCTCGCTCGGGGCGGGAGAACTCTCGTTCCCGTTCGCACCGGTGGAGCCCCTGCGGGGGAGGCCCGCGTCGGTCATCTCGTGGACGACGGACGGAGTCGGTCCCGGCCGGTCGAAGCCTACGCGCTCGCCGTCGGCCGCGGGGGCCACCTGTGCGGATTCCGCTTCCTGGCCGTACTCGGGCTGGTAGCCGTCAGCGCTGGGCCAGTCGTCCTGACGCGACCGCTCCGGATAGGGGAGCTGCGGGTCCTGGTAACCGTCCTGGTAGGGCTGCTCGGCGGCGTACTGCCCGGGCGCGTACTGCTCGGCGCCGTAGCCGTTCTCGGCGTACTGCCCGTCGGTGTACTGCGCTTCGGCGTACTGCCCGTTGGCGTACTGCTCGTTCTCGTACGCGCCGCCCTGGTCGTACGCCGCCTGCTGGTGCTCGTCGTACGCGGGAGCCTGCTGGTCGTAGCCGCCCTGCTGCTCGTACGCACCCGGCTGCTGCTGCTGTGCCTGCTGCTGCGGCTCGACCTCGTCGCGGAAGAGCGGGCGGTGGGCGCCGGGCTGCTGGGCCTGCGCCTCCAGGGCCGCGCGGCGCTCCTCGCGCATCAGCGAACGGCCGACCGGGTCCAGCTCGGGCTGCGCCTCGCCGCCGTCGCCGTGGTAGCGGCTGTCGTCGAAGCCGAGCTCCGCGGCGGTGCGCAGCGGCTCGGTCTCCAGGACCTGCTGCTCCGGGATGATCGAGGAGACGGTGAACTCGTCCTGCGCGGCCTGGTCGCCACCGCCACCGTGCGTGATCGCGTCCGGCAGCATGACCAGCGACGTGGTGCCCGCCTGCTCGCCCGAGGGGCGCAGCTGCACGCGGATGCCGTGCCGGTCGGAGAGCCGGCCGACCACGAACAGGCCCATGCGCTGCGAGATCGCGGCGTCCACGGTCGGCGGGTTGGCCAGCTTGTGGTTGATGTCCGCGAAGTCCTCGGCGGTGAGGCCGATGCCCTTGTCGTGGATCTCGACCATGACGCGGCCGTCGGGAAGACGGGTCGCGGTGACGCGGACCTTGGTCTGCGGGGAGGAGAACGTGGTGGCGTTCTCCAGGAGCTCGGCGAGCAGGTGCACGAGGTCGGTCACGGCCAGGCCGTGGATCTCGGCCTCCGGGACGCCCTCCAGCTCGATGCGCTCGTACTGCTCCACCTCGGAGGAGGCGGCGCGCAACACGTCGACCAGCGGGACCGGCTGGTCCCAGCGGCGGCCCGGCTCCTCGCCGGAGAGGACCAGGAGGTTCTCGCCGTTGCGGCGCATACGGGTCGCCAGGTGGTCCAGGCGGAAGAGGTTCTCCAGCTGGTCCGGGTCGGCCTCGTTGTTCTCCAGGTCGGTGATGAGGGTCAGCTGGCCCTCGATCAGCGACTGGTTGCGGCGCGACAGGTTGGTGAAGATCGCGTTGATGTTGCCGCGGAGCAGCGCCTGCTCGGCGGCGAGCCGCACGGCCTCGCGGTGCACCTGGTCGAAGGCGCGGGCGACCTCGCCGATCTCGTCCGTGGAGGAGATCGGGATGGGCTGCACGCGGGTGTCGACGCGGCCCGGATCGGTGCGCGACAGCTGGTCGACCAGCATCGGAAGGCGCTGCTCGGCGATGCCGAAGGCGGCGGTACGCAGCTGGCGCATCGCCTTGGACA
This sequence comes from Streptomyces sp. NPDC050732, assembly GCF_040654255.1. Taxonomy (NCBI): domain Bacteria; kingdom Bacillati; phylum Actinomycetota; class Actinomycetes; order Kitasatosporales; family Streptomycetaceae; genus Streptomyces; species Streptomyces sp. NPDC050732. The sequence goes on along the minus strand of NZ_JBFAHP010000039.1, from coordinate 57,959 downwards.
TCTGGCGGGCCATCATCCCGGCCAGGATGAAGGCGGCGAGCAGCGCGAGGACGACGATGGCGCCGGTGATGTACGCGTTGCGCTGGGCGGTGGCGGCGATGTCGGACGCCTCGTCCACGGCCTTGTCGGCGAGGTCCGACTCGATGGTGCGGTAGGCGTCGAACTTGGCGGTGGTGGTGGCCCACCAGGCCTTGGGCGTGATGCCCTTGCCGGCCAGCTCGACGCGCGCGCTCGGCTGGGTGCTCGGCATGGTGGCGATGGCCGCGACCATCTTGTCCTGCGACGGCGCCGGGTCGGCCTGCTTCTCGGCGGCGGCCGCCAGCTCCTTCTTGGCCTCCTCCAGCTTGGCGACGTCCTCGGGGGTGCCGCCGCCGGTGTACTCCTCGATGGCGATGCGCTCCAGGTAGGCGTACGAGGAGAACGAGGTGCGCTGGAGCGTGAACGAGCCGGTGCCGGGGCCCGGCTCGACCAGGAGGTGCGTGCCGATGGACCGCTGGAGGGAGAGCGCTGCCTTGGAGAGCGAGATCGCGTAGACGGTGCGGCCGTAGCTGGTGATGTTGCCGGTGCCCAGGCCGAGCTCGTTGGCGAACTCCATCAGCGGGTGCTGGATGGCGACGTAGCCCTCTTCGGTCTTCACACCGGGAAGCCTGGTGGTGTACGCGGCCTGACGCAGCGGGCCGAGCTTCGGCTCGACCTTGTGGAAGGCGTCGAGACGACGGTTGAGGCCCTCCTTGTCCGGCATGCTCTCCGCCGCGGACTTGAACTCGGCGGCGGCCCGGTCGGTGGCCTTGCGGGCCTTGACGACGACCGGGTCGTTCCGCTTGCCGCGCAGCAGGGGAGCGGCGGTGAGGTCGCGCTCCTCGATGAGGCGGTTGCCGTAGTCCAGCGACGCCCGCACCAGGCGGGCGGTGCTCTCGGCGTCCTGGGCCTCGCTCCAGGTGTCGATGGAGCCCTTCACCTGGAAGCCGCCCATGACGAGACCGACGAGCACGGGTATGAGGAGGATCGCGTTCAGTCTGGTCGGCACGCGCCAGTTGCGGGGCGACATCCGTCCGCCGGAGGGAGCCGGGGGCTCGTTGCCGGGGGCGGCGCTCACGTCAACGGGGGACGCCGCTGTGCGCGGCGGCGGGGTGAAGTTGCCCCGCGCGTCCCCGGTGGGGGATGCCGCGGGACTCGGCTTGCTTCGCCTCACTCGACCAACAACCTCTCGGCGGCGGCACTCACGTCGTGCCGCTGTCGTCTCCAAGGCCCGTGCTACTGGGCAGTTCAGCGCATTCCAGCACGTCAGGGGCTGCTCTTCCAAACAGTAGGAAGGGCTGATTCCGAGTGGTGTAAGCCTCAGATAAATCGGTCATAAAGAGCGAGCCCCGCCAAAAGGCGGGGCTCTTGTGAGCACAGCGACACCAGGTGACCGCGACGCGTGGCGGTCACCTTGCAATTCTCTGTCGAAACGTTATGAACACGGCGCACGGCCGTGTCAAAGGACACAGGCCGCTCCGGGTGTGCTACGACAACTGCCGTACGGACCTGCCTACTTGAGACGTGCCATAAGTGCGTGTTCGACCAGCGTGATCAGGCCACTCTTTGCGTCCGCACGGTGTCGCGCGTCCGTCGTGATGATCGGCGTTCCCGGACCGATCTGCAGCGCCTCGCGCACCTCGTCGGGAGTGTACGGCTGGTGCCCGTCGAAGCCGTTGAGGGCGATGACGAACGGCAGCCCGCTGTTCTCGAAGTAGTCGACGGCCGGGAAGCAGTCGGCGAGCCGGCGGGTGTCCACGAGCACGACCGCGCCGATGGCGCCACGCACGAGGTCGTCCCACATGAACCAGAAGCGGTCCTGACCGGGCGTACCGAAGAGGTACAGGATCAGGTCCTGGTCCAGGGTGATGCGGCCGAAGTCCATGGCGACGGTGGTCGTCGTCTTGTCCCCGGTGTGGGTCAGGTCGTCGATGCCCGCGGACGCGGACGTCATGACGGCCTCGGTGCGCAGCGGGTTGATCTCGGAGACGGCCCCGACGAACGTGGTCTTGCCCACGCCGAAGCCGCCCGCCACCACGATCTTCGCGGAGGTGGTGGAGCGGGCCGAGCCCGAGTCACTAGAGCTGGCGAAGTCCACTGAGCACCCTTTCGAGCAGTGTCACGTCTGGCTGGCCGCCGGCGCTCTCGTCGCCGCCGGGCTGGTGGATGGCGACGAGCCCGGCCTCGGCCAGGTCCGCCACGAGGATCCGGGCCACACCGAGCGGCATCGACAGGAGCGCGGAGACCTCGGCCACCGACTTGACCTCACGGCACAGGTGGCAGATCCGCTGGTGCTCGGGGAGCAGCCCCATCAGCTGGGCGGGGTCGGCCGTGGTGCTCACCAGCGCCTCGATGGCGAGCTGGTAGCGGGGCCGGGTCCGGCCGCCGGTCATCGCGTAGGGCCGCACCAGCGGCTGGTCGCCCTCCATTCCGTACGAGGCGTCGCCGTACGGGTTGTGAGAGGCGGTGGGCGGGGTCATGGATCCTCCGGGCGGGACAGCAGGTCATCTGCGTGTGCCGTCTGACAGAGCCGGTGGGGGCAGTGTGGCGGCCGGACGGTTGGTCAGTACGTTCGGTCGGTGGGGCGGCCGAAGGGTCAAGGCTTCGGAGCGTGCTCCGGGCTAGTGGAGCAGGCTGCCCTGCAGCTCGGCGCGGAGGTCCGGGGTGAGGACGGCGCCCGCGCGGTCGACGAGGAGGGCCATCTCGTAGCCGACGAGGCCGATGTCGCACTCGGGGTGCGCGAGCACGGCCAGGGACGAACCGTCCGAGACGGACATGATGAAGAGGAACCCCCGCTCCATCTCCACCACGGTCTGGGTGACGGTGCCGCCCTCGAAGATCCGGGAGGCCCCGGCGGTCAGCGAGGTCAGGCCGGAGGCGACCGCGGCGAGCTGGTCGGCGCGGTCGCGGGGGAAGCCTTCGGACATCGCCAGAAGGAGTCCGTCGGCGGAGACCACCACTGTGTGGGACACCCCTGGGGTGTTGTCCACGAAGTTGGTGATCAACCAGTTCAGATTCTGTGCCGCCTGGCTCATCGGGCTCAACTAACGCTCCTGCTGGTGAGTGGGGCGAGGGAAACTGCCGGTCTGGCCGGTACCGGCCTGGCGACCCTGCTGGATGCCCCGACGGAGATTCGTCAGCCGGCCGCGTACGTCATCGGGCGCACGCGAGACCTGCGGACCTGTGCTGTCCTGCTGCTGCTGGGCCGTGCCCGCGACCAGGTTGGCCCGCGGGACGCGGCGCGGCAGTCCGGATGTGGTGACGCCGCCCGCGGTGGGCTGCCGGACGCGCTCGGCCTGGCGGCCCAGCTCGTCGTTGGGCGAGGAGCGCCAACCGCTGGGCATGCCGCCGCCGTTGGTGCCGCCGCCACCCGGGGGCGCGGCGTTCGGGTCCTGGCGCTGGGGGCGCGAGGGGAGCGGACGCTGCGGCGGCTCGGCAGCGCGGTGCGGCGCGGCCTCGGGGGCCTGCCTGCCCTGCTGTTCCTGCGGCGCGGCCTGCCGGTGCTGCTGTTCCTGCTGCTCCTGCTGGGCCGCGTGCTGCTGGGCCGCCTGCTGGTTCTGCTGCTGCTGGAACCAGTTGGTCTCCAGCGTGTCGAACAGCGGCGTACGGCCGTCGCCAGGACCGGCCGGGGGCAGGGGCTCGGGCTCCGAGGGCTGGAGGGGCTGGGCGGGCTGCAGGTGCTGCTGGGCCGCCTGCTGGTTCTGCTGAGCCTGCGGCAGGCCCTGCGGCTGGCCTTGCTGCGGCGCCTGACCCGGACCCTGGCCCTGACCCTGGCCGCGGCGCGGGGCCAGCGGGCGCGGCACGGTGTAGTCGGGCATCTCCCGATTGCCGTGCTGCGCCGGGGCGCTGGCCTGGTTCTGCGGGCCGCCCTGGCCGCCGAAGACGTCGGAGCGGACGAACTGGCCGGTGGAGCCACTGTCCTGCGGCGTCGGCGTACCGGGCGGCGGGGCGTCGAAGTCCGGACGGGCGAACTCCGCGGTGGAGCCGGGACCCTGCCGGTCGTCCGGTGCCGCCGAGGCCTGCGGGAACTGACCGGTGGCCTCGTGCTCCTCGTGACCCCGCGGGGTGTCGAAGGGCTCACGCGCCACCTGCGGCTGCGCGTTCTCGTCGCTCCAGCTGGGCACGCGCGGCTGCGGGTTGCCCCCGGGCAGCTCGGCGCGCGGGCCTTCCCCAAGCTCTCGGCTTCGCTCGACCAGGGGAGACCCCACTCGGGGCGGCAGCTGGGGCCTGCGGCCCTGGTCACCGGCGTCGGCCTGGGCGTTCGCCGGAGGCTTCATGGCGTTCGTACGCTGCTGGGGCACCGGAGGCTGCGGCCCGTTGCCGCCGCGACCGCGCCGCGGCGCCTGCGGCTGACCGCCCTGCGGAGCACCCTGCGGACGCTGACCCTGGCCGGGGGCCTGACCGAGGCCCAGACCGGGACCCTGGCCCAGACCGGGACCCTGGCCCAGACCGGGACCCTGGCCCTGTCCCGGTCCCTGACCCTGCCCCGGTCCCTGGCCCTGGCCCTGGCCCGGACCCTGCGCCTGTCCCCGGCCCTGAGCCGGGCCCTGGCCCTGGCCCTGCCCCGTGTCCCGGGAGGGCAGCGCGGCCCGCGGGCCCGAGCCCGCCACCTGCTGGCGCGGCGCACCGGCGCCGAGCAGCCCGGGACCACCCTGGGCGCCGGCACCCGCACTGGGGCCACCGCCGAGCGCGGGACCACCGCGGCCGGGGCCGCCGGTGAGACCGGGACCGTTGCCACCCGCACCGACACCGCGTCGCGCGGCCGCGGCACCGGCAGCGGCCTGAGCCGCGGCGGGACCGCCGGTGGGGGAGGGCGCACCGGGCTTGCCCGGCATCTTCTTGCCGCCCTGGGCGACGTCGACGGGCAGCATGACCAGCGCGGTCGTACCACCGGAGTCGGACGGGCGGAGCTGGATGCGGATGCCGTGGCGCTGCGAAAGGCGGCCGACCACGAACAGACCCATGCGGCGGGAGACGGAGACGTCCACGGTGGGCGGCGACGCGAGCCGCTCGTTGATCGCCGCGAGGTCCTCGGGCGAGAGGCCGATGCCGGTGTCGTGGATCTCGATGAGCACACGGCCGTCGGGCAGCGCGTGACCGGTGACCTTGACCTTGGTCTGCGGCGAGGAGAACGACGTCGCGTTTTCGAGCAGCTCGGCGAGGAGGTGCACGAGGTCGTTGACGACGCGTCCGGCGACCTCGGTCGCGGGCACCGAGGAGAGCTCGATGCGCTCGTACTGCTCCACCTCGGACGCGGCGGCACGCAGCACGTCGACGAGGGGGACGGGGCGGGTCCAGCGGCGGCCGGGCTCTTCACCGGCAAGGACCAGCAGGTTCTCGCCGTTACGGCGCATGCGGGTCGCGAGGTGGTCGAGCTTGAAGAGCGAGGACAGCTGGTCCGGGTCGGCCTCGCGCGACTCCAGCTCGGAGATGAGCGAGAGCTGGCGCTGGATGAGGCCCTGCGAACGGCGCGACAGGTTGGTGAACATCGCGTTGACGTTGCCCCGGAGGAGGGCCTGCTCGGCGGCGAGGCGGACGGCCTCGCGGTGCACGTCGTCGAAGGCCGCGGCCACCTGGCCGATCTCGTCCCTGGAGTGCACACCGACGGACTCGACGGAGGTGTCGACGTCCTGCGGGTCCGACTCCGAGAGCTGCTTGACCAGCTCGGGCAGGCGGTCCTGGGCGACCTTGGTCGCGGTGTCCTGGAGCCGGCGCAGAGAGCGGATCATGGACCGGGCCACGACGAACGCGCCGACGAGCGAGACGCCGAGCACGAGCAGGATCAGCGCACCGTTGAGGATGGCCGACTGCTCCGACTCGTTGCGCAGCTCGCGGGCCTTCTGCTCCATCTCGTTGAGCAGCGTGATCTCGATCTTGGACATCGCGTCGATCTTGGTGGTGTCGGCGTCGACCCAGTCCTTGTACGACCGCTTGTCCTGGAGCTTGATGCCGCCCTCCTGCTCAAGGACGCGCTTGGCGTACTCGTTGGCGGCCTTGACCGCGGGGTTGCCGCCGTCGATGGGCTTGGTCAGCTCACCGGCGTTGCCCGCGTAGATCTTGCTGAACGTCTGGAGCTCCGAGCGCTCCTTCTCATTGGCGCTGAGGCCGAAGGTGCGGTCGGTCTCGGAGATCTTGCCGTACTCGCTGTCGTTCGCCGGCAGGGCCGCGGCGATGATCGCGCGCTGTACGGACGCGTACTCCTTGGCCGACGAGAAGGCGGCCAGCGAGCGCGTGCGCTGGATCATGTCCGGGTTGCTCGTGGCCTGCGCCATGTCCTGCGACAGCTTGAGCAGCTGCTCGACGAGCTGGCTGTACGCCTCGACGGTCTGCGAGGTGGAGCCCTTGTCGGCGAAGGCCTTCTTGCGGACGTCGTTGATGCCCTGCAGCTGCTGGGTGATCTGGACGGCGCTGTGCCGGACGCCGAGGAGGCCCTTTTCGCCGTCGGTGTCGTTGAGGTCCTGGGTGCCCTGGAGGAAGTTCCGGTAGACCCGGTCGGTCTTCTCGCGAGCGCCCTTGACCGTGTAGTCCGAGGCCTTCGCGCCGTGCGCGAGGGGGCCCGCCGACTTGTCGCGCTCCTCCTGGAGCGCCGCGGCCAGCTCCGTGGCCTGCTTGGTCATCTCGGTCAGCAGCTTCATGTTGTCGAGCTGCTGGATCTCGTCCAGGGACGAGTTGATGCGGAGCGCGCCGAGCGAGGTCGCGGTGATCACGGGGAGCGCGAGCAGCGAGACCAGACGGGTGGAGATGCGCCAGTTGCGCAGGGCTATTCGCGAGCCGGGGCCGGGCGTCTTGGTGCCGGCCGGCCCTTTGCCCTTGCTCTTGGCCGGGGCGGCCGTCGCGCCGCTGCCGACGGTGCCCTGGCGGGCGGCCCCGGGGCCGCTGTCGCCGGGCGTACCCGGTCCGGGGTTCTGGGCGTGCTGGGGCGAGGAGCCGCCCGGCTCCGCCGGAGCATCCCCTCGGCCGCGGTCGGCCTGGGGAGACCCCTTGCCATCCCTCTTGAAACGTCCCTGCACTAGCGTCGCAACCTCTGGACCAGGCGTCCTGCCGGATAACGGCGGGACGGTGTCGGCGTCGTGGGGCGGCAAGCGCCCCTATGTGGTCGTGAGTGACCGGCGCTTGCTCCCCCTCCCCGCCGCCACTCGGCGCTGCGTTGCGCCCCTGCGCGCCGGTTCGATCCCGCGGCGGTCCCGGGAATTCCAGCACAGTGCCGGATCTCCAACAAGGCCCGTGTGTCGCGCCACGGCCTACGTGACGCGTTGTGAGTGGGGGGTCACCAGACGTAGAAAGTGATCTAGTAAAAAACGGACTGATCCCCACAAAGCTCCTACCGGTGGGGGGTGTCCCAGTCTTCATGATCAGGAGCGGAATGGTGCCTTCAGTGGCGCAATGTCCGTTTCCAAGGGGTCGACCCCTGGCCCGGATTGAACCATTTGTCCGCTCCCTCGTGAGCAAACTCACATGAAGATCAAGGCGTCTTCCGGACTTTGGCCGGGAATTGGATGTTTAGCCTGACGCTTTACAGGGATGGCGAATCCGACAAGCCGCGTCCACCGCGTGACGCCTCAACCGACAAGGTCCGAACAGCAGATGAAGACTGTGAAGTCGACGATGTTCCGCAACATAGCCAACCCGCGCCGCACCACTCTCGCGCACCTCAAGGACGCGGACGACGTCCAGGCCGCGCCCGAGCAGCCGGAGCACGCCGTCGAACTGCCGACGCAGACCGCCAACCCGAAGCGCACGATCCTGATGGACGCGCCGGAGCAGCCCGCCCCCGCAGCGGGTTAATACGGGAGGTCGGGCCCCCGTGCCGCGTTAGCCTGGAGTGTCAGACTCCACCCATTCCAGCAAGGGGCCAAGGCACACGTGCGCATCGCCAGGTTCTCCATCGACGGCAACGTCGCCTTCGGCGCGGTCGAGGGCGAAAGTCCCCCCGGAACGACCGATGGGCTCGTCCTCGACATCATCAAGGGCATCCCGTTCGCGGACTTCGAGCTCTCCGGCACGAAGGTCCCGCTGAGCAAGGTCAGGCTGCTGCCCCCGGTGCTCCCCAACAAGGTCGTGGGCATCGGCCGCAACTACGCGGACCACGCGGCGGAGCTCGGCAACGAGGTCCCGGACGTCCCGGTCGCCTTCTTCAAGCCGTCCACCTCGGTGGCGGGCCCCGGCGACGCCATCGTGTACCCGTCCTTCTCGCAGGAAGTGCACCACGAGGCCGAGCTGGCCGTGGTCATCGGCCGCATGTGCCGCGAGGTCCCGCGCGAGCGCGCCCGCGACGTCATCCTCGGCTACACCTGCGCGAACGACGTCACCGCGCGCGACGTGCAGAAGCGCGAGAAGCAGTGGGCCAGGGCCAAGGGCTTCGACACCGCCTGCCCGCTCGGCCCCTGGGTGGAGACCGACCTCGACCCCTCCGACCTCACCATCCAGTGCACGGTCAACGGCGAACAGCGCCAGCTGGGGCGTACGGCTGAGATGGTCCGCTCCGTCGAGGACCTGATCGTGCACATCTCCGAGGCCATGACGCTGCTCCCCGGCGACGTCATCCTCACGGGCACCCCGGCAGGCGTCGGGCCGCTCAACGTCGGCGACGAGGTCGCCGTCACCATCGAAGGCATCGGCACTCTCACCAACAAGGTGATCAAGCGTGGCTAACGCGACCCCCGTACGCGTACGGTTCTGTCCCTCGCCGACCGGCAACCCCCACGTGGGCCTGGTCCGCACCGCCCTCTTCAACTGGGCCTACGCCCGGCACAACGAGGGCACCCTGGTCTTCCGCATCGAGGACACCGACGCCGCGCGCGACTCCGAGGAGTCGTACGAGCAGCTCCTCGACTCGATGCGCTGGCTCGGCTTCGACTGGGACGAGGGCCCCGAGATCGGCGGCCCGCACGCGCCGTACCGCCAGTCGCAGCGCATGGACATCTACAAGGACGTCGCGGCCAAGCTCCTGGACGGCGGCTACGCCTACCCCTGCTACTGCACCACCGAGGAGCTGGACGCCCGCCGCGAGGCCGCCCGCGCCGCCGGCAAGCCGTCCGGTTACGACGGCCACTGCCGCGACCTCACCGCCGAGCAGAAGCAGGCGTACGAGACCGAGGGCCGCAGCCACATCGTCCGCTTCCGGATGCCGGACGAGGCCACCACCTTCACCGACCTGGTCCGCGGCGAGATCACCGTCCAGGCGGAGAACGTCACCGACTACGGCATCGTGCGTGCCAACGGGGCCCCGCTGTACACGCTGGTCAACCCGGTCGACGACGCGCTGATGGAGATCACCCACGTCCTGCGCGGCGAGGACCTGCTCTCCTCCACCCCGCGCCAGATCGCCCTCTACAAGGCGCTGATCGAGCTCGGCGTCGCGAAGGCGATCCCCGAGTTCGGCCACCTCCCGTACGTCATGGGCGAGGGCAACAAGAAGCTCTCCAAGCGCGACCCGCAGGCGTCCCTGAACCTCTACCGCGAGCGCGGCTTCCTCCCCGAGGGCCTGCTGAACTACCTGTCGCTCCTCGGCTGGTCGTTCTCCGCGGACCAGGACGTCTTCTCGATCTCCGACATGGTCGCGAAGTTCGACCTCGCGGACGTGAACGCGAACCCGGCCCGCTTCGACCTCAAGAAGGCCGAGGCGATCAACGCCGACCACATCCGCATGCTGGACGTGAAGACCTTCGCCGAGGCCTGCGAGCCCTGGCTGAAGGCCCCGCACGCCAACTGGGCGCCCGAGGACTTCGACGAGGCGGCCTGGGCGGCCATCGCGCCGCACGCCCAGACCCGCCTGAAGGTCCTCTCCGAGATCACGGCCAACGTCGACTTCCTCTTCCTCCCGGAGCCGGTCTTCGACGAGCCGAGCTGGACGAAGGCCATGAAGGAGGGCTCCGACGCCCTCCTGCGCACGGCCCGCGCCAAGCTGGAGGCGGCCGACTGGACCTCCCCCGAGTCCCTCAAGGAGGCCGTCCTGGCCGCCGGCGAGGAGCACGGCCTGAAGCTCGGCAAGGCCCAGGCCCCGGTCCGCGTGGCCGTCACCGGCCGCACGATCGGCCTGCCCCTCTTCGAGTCCCTGGAGATCCTGGGCAAGGAGAAGACCCTGACCCGCATTGACGCGGCCCTGGCGAAGCTCACCGCGTAACGGCGCATACGCAGCCGAAGGACCCGGAAGCCACCACGGCTCCCGGGTCCTTCGCATACGGTCGAAGCATGCCGATCAAAGCCGTGGTCTGGGACATCGACACTGCGTTCATCGGGGGATAACCCCCGAACCCCCAGCCGGGAGCGGCGACTGCGGCTACCGTCGGCCGTATGCCGATCAAAGCCGTGGTCTGGGACATCGACGACACCATCTTCGACTACGCGCGCGCCGACAGCGCCGGCATGCACGCGCATCTCACCGCCGAGGGACTCCTGGAGCGGTACGAGTCCGCCGAGCGGGCCCTCGGGCGGTGGCGGGAGCTCACCGAGCGGCACTGGGCCCGCTTCGGTGCCGGCGGGGTGACCTTCGAGGAGCAGCGCCGCGACCGGGTGCGGGACTTCCTCGACGCCCCCGGGCTGAGCGACACCGACGCCGACGCCTGGTTCGACCGTTACGTCGGTCACTACGAATCGGCCTGGTCCCTCTTCCCCGACACCGTCCCCACCCTGGACGCCCTCGCCGGCGACTACCGCCACGCGGTGCTCTCCAACTCCGCCCTGTTCGTCCAGGACCGCAAGCTGCGCCTCCTCGGCGTCCGCGACCGCTTCGAGGCCGTGCTGTGCGCCGCCGACCTGGGCGTCTCCAAGCCCGCCGCCGAGGCCTTCCTCGCGGTCTGCGCACACCTGGGCCTGGCGCCCGCCGAGATCGCCTATGTCGGCGACCAGCCGGAGATCGATGCCAGGGGCGCCAGGGACGCCGGCCTCGTCGGGATCTGGCTCGACCGCAGCGGCACGGCGGGGGACGGCCCGACCGGCGTACACCGCATCAGGGACCTCTCGGAGCTCCCCGCGCTGCTGCGTGCGGATACCCGTTTTGGAGCGCCGTCCACCTTCGGGTAATGTTCTTCCTGCGCCGCCCGAGAGGGCCGAAAGGTCCGGCCGGGAAGCGCAAGTCAAACAAAACCCCTTCCGGGGGTGGCGCTTTGATGGCCTATGGTGTAATTGGCAGCACGACGGTTTCTGGTTCCGTTAGTCTAGGTTCGAGTCCTGGTAGGCCAGCTCGCAGAGCTCATCTGCAACCTGTGGATCTCATCCACAATGCCCCCGTTGTGTAGCGGCCTAGCACGCCGCCCTCTCAAGGCGGTAGCGCCGGTTCGAATCCGGTCGGGGGTACAGATCCTTCCCGCGGGGACAGATCGGGTCGCACCCACTGTCACTGATGCAGGATCGCTAGGGCCCCCGTTGTGTAGCGGCCTAGCACGCCGCCCTCTCAAGGCGGTAGCGCCGGTTCGAATCCGGTCGGGGGTACTGTAGGTACTAGACATGGTCTAGACCACATTGGGCTATGGTGTAATTGGCAGCACGACGGTTTCTGGTTCCGTTAGTTTAGGTTCGAGTCCTGGTAGCCCAGCTGGATCGCGCAGAGATGCAAGATCCTCGCCCCCGTTGTGTAGCGGCCTAGCACGCCGCCCTCTCAAGGCGGTAGCGCCGGTTCGAATCCGGTCGGGGGTACAGAAACGGCAAGGGGCCTTCCCGTGAGGGAGGGCCCCTTCGTCATTCCTCCGTACGCCGCTGCCCGTAGCGGCTCGTGGACTCCTCCGCCTGCGCGATGCGGCGCAGGCTCAGCAGCACCGGCTCGTACAGCACCGTGAGCGCCACGGCCGCCTCCAGCTGCCGGTCGGGCGTCTCGTACCGCTCGATCAAGTCCAGGTCGGTCACGGCGAGTTGGCGTCCCGCGTGCGCGTAGGGCGCCAAGTCGTCGACGCCGCACGGGTATCCGAGCCGGGCCAGGGTGGCGACGGCGGTCACCAGCACCCGGTAGGCCGGCGAATCGTCCGGGCGGTCACGGGCGTGTTCCCAGTCGAGCCGTGCCAGCAGCAGGTCGACCGTGGCGCGCGCCTCCCGCGCCGCCGCGTCGTCCTCGTCCGCCTCCCGGCCGTGCGGCAGGGCCGAGACCGCCGTGCCCAGGCGGGAGTTGTGGTCGAGCGACTCGTCCTCCAGGGCGGTCAGGACCTCGCGCGCCGACGCGACCGGAACCCGCCCCACCTGGATCAGCGCACGCACCAGCCGGAGCCGCTGCAGATGCGCGTCGCCGTACTCGGCCTGCGTCGCCGTCACCCGGTGGCCGGGCGGCAGCAGCCCCTCGCGCAGGTAGTACTTGATCGTCGCCGTGGGGATCCCGCTGAGTCTGCTGAGCTCCGCCAGTTTCATCGGATGGTGCCCTCCTCTTGCGCCCCCCTTTGGGGAGTGGCACTATCCAAGCATGGATAGCGGAACTATCCAAAGCTTGGGCAGGGCTACAGGGAGGGGAAGCATCGTGAGCAGCAAGCCGATCGAAGGGCGCATGACCGCGGACGCGCAGGGAGGCGTCGTCGTCTTCCACATCGGGATGCGCATCAACAGCTTCCGCGCGGTGCGGAGCTGGTGGCCCATGGCCATGGCGATGCCGCGCATGCTCAAGGAACTGTCGCGGGACCGGGGGAGCGGACCGCTGGGGTACCGGCTGCTCATCGGCGGCCCGCGCCTGGTGTACATCGTCCAGTACTGGGAGTCGCAGGAGAAGCTGCTGGCGTACTCGGTCGCTCAGGGCAAGGAGCACCGGCCCGCGTGGGCGGCGTGGAACCGTCGCCTCAGGGAGGGCAGGGGCAAGGTCGGCTTCTGGCACGAGACGTACGTCGTGCCGGCCGGTGCCCATGAGGCGGTGTACGTCAACATGCCGGCGTTCGGCCTGGGCGGGGCCATCGGCGTCGTCCCGGTCGGCCGCCGCGGGGACCGGGCCGCCGACCGGCTGAAGGCGGCCTGAGGCCCCGCGGGAGAAGAGAAGAGGGGAACAGGGAAGCGCCGGAAGGGGCTGCCGCGGCGTTGGGGCGGTCCCTTCCGGCGCTGTGTGCGTGCGTCGGGTGTTCCTCGGCGCCGGGGGCGCCGGGTGAGCGTCAGCCGGAGCGGCGCAGGGCCTCGGAGAGGCGTCCCGCCGCGTCGATGACCGCCTGCGCGTGCATGCGGCCGGGGTGGCGGGTCAGGCGCTCGATCGGCCCGGAGACCGAGACGGCGGCCACCACGCGGTTCGAGGGACCGCGCACCGGCGCCGAGACGGACGCGACGCCCGGCTCGCGCTCGCCGATCGACTGGGCCCAGCCCCGGCGGCGTACGCCTGAAAGGGCCGTGGCCGTGAAGCGGGCGCCCTGGAGGCCGCGGTGCAGGCGCTCCGGCTCCTCCCAGGCCATCAGGATCTGGGCCGACGAGCCCGCTTTCATCGTGAGCGTCGAGCCGACGGGGACGGTGTCCCTGAGGCCCGAGAGGCGCTCGGCCGCGGCCACACAGATGCGCATGTCGCCCTGCCTGCGGTAGAGCTGCGCGCTCTCGCCCGTGACGTCGCGCAGGTGCGTGAGGACCGGGCCCGCGGTGGCGAGCAGGCGGTCCTCGCCCGCCGCCGCCGCGAGCTCCGCGAGGCGCGGGCCGAGGATGAAGCGGCCCTGCATGTCCCGGGCCACCATCCGGTGGTGTTCCAGTGCCACGGCCAGTCGGTGGGCCGTGGGTCGTGCGAGCCCGGTGGCCGCGACCAAGCCCGCGAGGGTGGCCGGACCGGACTCCAGAGCGCTCAGGACAAGGGCCGCCTTGTCCAGAACGCCTACGCCGCTAGAGTTGTCCATGCGTCGATACTCGCGTCTCACTCTGTGAAACGCAAGTTCAATTTTCTGCGAGACGCGCCACTCTGTACGAGCGATCCGCGGACCAACGGATTTCGCAGCCGACGTGCGGCACGAGGGGTACGCGCGTCGGCGAACAGATCTCTAGTGAGGCCGGCAGAAGCGGCCGGTCGGAGGGAAAGCGATGGGTAGGACACTCGCGGAGAAGGTCTGGGACGACCACGTCGTCCGGCGCGCCGAGGGCGAGCCCGACCTCCTCTACATCGATCTGCACCTGCTGCACGAGGTGACCAGCCCCCAGGCCTTCGACGGCCTCCGCCAGGCCGGCCGTCAGGTGCGGCGGCTCGACCTCACCATCGCCACCGAGGATCACAACACCCCGACCCTCGACATCGACAAGCCCATCGCCGACCCGGTCTCGCGGGCCCAGCTGGAGACGCTGCGCAAGAACTGCGCCGACTTCGGCGTGCGCCTGCACCCGCTGGGCGACGTCGAGCAGGGCGTCGTCCACGTGGTGGGACCGCAGCTGGGACTGACCCAGCCCGGCACCACCGTCGTCTGCGGCGACTCGCACACCTCCACCCACGGCGCGTTCGGCGCGCTGGCGTTCGGCATCGGCACCTCCCAGGTCGAGCACGTCCTCGCCACCCAGACGCTGCCGATGGCCCGCCCCAAGACCATGGCCATCACCGTCGACGGCGAACTGCCCGACGACGTCACGGCCAAGGACCTGATCCTCGCCGTCATCACGAAGATCGGCACCGGCGGCGGCCAGGGCTACATCCTGGAGTACCGCGGCTCCGCCATCGAGAAGCTCTCGATGGAGGCCCGCATGACCATCTGCAACATGTCCATCGAGGCGGGCGCCCGCGCCGGGATGATCGCCCCGGACGAGACCACCTTCGACTACATCAAGGGCCGCGCCCACGCGCCACAGGGCGAGGACTGGGACGCCGCGGTCGCGTACTGGAAGACGCTGAGGACCGACGACGACGCGGTCTTCGACGCCGAGGTGTACATCGACGCCACCTCGCTGGCGCCGTTCGTCACCTGGGGCACCAACCCGGGCCAGGGAGCGCCGCTTTCGGCGAACGTCCCCGACCCGGCTTCGTACGAAGACGCTTCGGAGCGCCACGCCGCCGAAAAGGCCCTGGAGTACATGGGGTTGACCGCGGGCCAGCCGCTGCGCGACATCAAGGTCGACACCGTCTTCGTAGGCTCCTGCACCAACGGCCGCATCGAGGACCTGCGCGCGGCCGCCTCCGTCGTCGAGGGCCGCAAAGTCGCCGACGGCGTGCGGATGCTGGTCGTCCCCGGCTCCGTCCGGGTCTCCCTGCAGGCCGTCGAGGAGGGCCTGGACAAGGTCTTCGTCGCCGCGGGGGCCGAATGGCGGCACGCGGGCTGCTCGATGTGTCTGGGCATGAACCCCGACCAACTGGCGCCCGGCGAGCGCTCGGCCTCCACCTCGAACCGCAACTTCGAAGGCAGGCAGGGCAAGGGCGGACGCACCCATCTGGTCTCCCCGCAGGTCGCCGCCGCCACCGCGGTCACCGGCCACCTCGCCTCGCCCGCCGACCTGTCCGACGCCCCCGTGACCGCCGGAGTCCGATAACCATGGAAGCATTCACCAAGCACACAGGCCGGGCCGTCCCGCTGCGCCGCAGCAACGTCGACACCGACCAGATCATCCCCGCCCACTGGCTCAAGAAGGTCACCAGGGACGGCTTCGAGGACGGGCTCTTCGAGGCCTGGCGCAAGGACCCCGAGTTCGTCCTCAACCGGCCCGAGCGGCAGGGCGCCACGGTCCTGGTCGCCGGACCCGACTTCGGCACCGGATCCTCCCGCGAGCACGCCGTGTGGGCGCTGCAGAACTTCGGCTTCAAGGCCGTCATCTCGTCCCGCTTCGCCGACATCTTCCGCGGCAACTCGCTGAAGAACGGCCTGCTCACCGTCGTGCTCGACCAGAAGGTCGTGGACGCGCTCCAGGAGCTGACGGAGCGGGACCCGCAGGCCGAGATCACCGTCGACCTGGAGGACCGCCAGGTCCGCGCCGAGGGTGTCACCGCCGACTTCGAACTCGACGAGAACGCCCGCTGGCGGCTCCTGAACGGTCTGGACGACATCAGCATCACGCTGCGGAACGAGCCGGACATCGCCGCGTACGAGACCGGACGCCCCTCGTACAAGCCGCGGACCGTGCGGGTCTGACAGCCCGCAACACCTCGCAACAGCCTGATGTACCCCCAATCGTGGACGGTTGGGGGTACATCTGTGTGCGCCTCCCGACAGGGGTCCGATGACCTGAACGGGTGGACTCAACTCCCTTGGCCGGGAAGGAAGAAGAGGCTGGAAATCCCCTTGCACTCGGCGCGACGGGGTACCCTCAGGAAGGCAGCGGACGGCGGCAGTTACCCCCTGCGGAGGCGACAACTCGCCCCAGATGGCACAATCGGTGCATGGGACGTGACAGCCAACTCGAGCTCTACGGGCTCGTCGCGGACCAACTGAAGGAAGCGCACTCCCGAGTGCGCGCACTGCAAGTCCCGGAGGGCGTACGGATGGCGCTGACCCGGAAGCTGCTGGTCATTACGGCCGCGGCCAAACACGATCTCGCCGATGCGGCAAGGCGTCTGGAGCGATTGATGGCGTCCCTCGACGAAGCAGACGAGGGCCGATTCCCCCAAGACCCCTGAGTCGCAGCCTCAACGGGCCTTCGGGGAACTCCGAGATGGGCCACTTCGTTGCGGCACAAGGGTGATTAGCCCGTTTCGTGTTTGATTTGCGGTATATATCTGCCTAACGTGCGAAAAAGCCGGAGTATTTCGCTCCCGGCAATGTCTCCGAAGGGGAAGACGTGAACAAGGCGCAGCTCGTAGAAGCGATTGCCGACAAGGTCGGAGGCCGCCAGCAGGCCGCCGACGCCGTCGACGCGGTCCTGGACGCCGTCGTCCGTGCCGTTGTCGGCGGGGACCGCGTTTCGGTCACCGGCTTCGGCTCGTTCGAGAAGGTCGACCGCCCGGCCCGTTACGCCCGCAACCCCCAGACCGGGGAGCGCGTGCGCGTCAAGAAGACCTCGGTGCCGCGCTTCCGCGCCGGTCAGGGCTTCAAGGACCTGGTGAGCGGCTCGAAGAAGCTCCCGAAGAACGATGTCGCGGTCAAGAAGGCGCCCAAGGGCAGCCTGACCGGCGGCGCTTCGGCGACGGTCAAGAAGGCCGCGGCCAAGAAGGCCACCACCGCCAAGAAGGCCACGCCGGCCGCCAAGAAGACCACGGCGACGGCGAAGAAGGCCACCGCGAAGAAGACGACGGCCACCGCCAAGAAGGCCACGGCGACCGCCAAGAAGGCGACGGCGAAGAAGACCGCCACGAAGGCGACGGCCAAGAAGGCCACGCCGGCGAAGAAGGCCACCGCCACTGCCAAGAAGGCCACGCCGGCCGCCAAGAAGACGACGGCGAAGAAGACCGCGCCCGCCGCCAAGAAGGCCACGGCGAAGAAGACCGCGCCCGCCAAGAAGGCCACGACGCGCAAGACGACCGCCAAGAAGACCACGGCCCGCAAGAAGTAGGGGCACGAGGGCACTCACGCGCCGGGCCGGGCTCCCACGGGGGAGCCCGGCCCGCGTCGTGCGTCCGTACGGCCCGGAACGCCCCTAGACACGTCCGCGGCACGTCCGCGCCGGGTTCAGAACGTCTGCAGCGTCACCAGGGTGATGCGGCGCGCGTCACCGTCGCCGTCCACCTCGATGCGCACGCGCTGCCCCGGCCGCAGCAGCCGCAGCCCGCCCGCGTCGAAGGCGGGCGCCTCGAAGGGCACGGGAGTCCCGTCGTCGAGCAGCACGCTGCCGCTGCGGGTCTCGGAGTCGTACGTGTACGCGGTCGCCTGCATGGAAAGCAGCGTACTCAGTCGGCGATGAGCAGGCGCGCCGCGGCCGCGGCGGTGCGCGGCCCCACGCCGAGTGCGAGGGCGGCCCGCAGGTCCTCTCCGGTGTCCACGTCCTGGCGTACGGAATCGACGCCGTCGAGCGCAAGTTCCACGGCCCCGGACGCCGAATGCCGGGCCCTTGAGGCCACCCCGAAAGCGGGACGCAATTGCGTTCCCGCCGTCGCGCACAGCAGCGTCGTCCCGATTCCTGCGGCATCCGGCATGAATGCGCGGGGAAATGCGGCGGCACTGCCGAGAGCACGGGCCAATTCCAATGGGCGCAGCGCCGGCAGGTCGGCGTTCAGGGCCGCGACGGCCGCGTCGGGCCGCTCGGCGCGCACCCGGGCCGCCCCGTGCGCCAGCGCGGCGTTCAGGCCCCCGCCGGGCTCGTCGGCGAGGACCCGGGCGCCCAGCGCGGCGAGCTCCCGGCCCGCCAGGGCGTCGTCCGTGACGACCGCCACATCCCGTACGGCCGGGCACGCCACCGCGGCGGCCACGGTGTCCTGCGCGAATGCCAGGGCGAGACCCGGGCGCAGACCGTCCCCGGAGGCGGCGGCGAGCCTGCTTTTGGCGCGCGCCAGCGATTTCAGGGGTATGACCAGGGTCCACTGCACGGGCGCTCCGTCCTTCACGTCGCGCCCATTGTGACCTGCCGACGGACGAGGGGCGGTGGCCGCAGACGGGTGGGCGTACGGTGTTCTCGACAGACCGGCAGCTCGGGGCGACACTTGTGCGGCCGACCAGGTTCATGGAGGAAGGTGTCCGAGTGTCCCGCCGCAGAATCGGCTTCTGGTACCGCCTTGCGGCGGTCATCGCTAAACCGCCGCTCGTGGTTCTGTTCAAGCGGGACTGGCGTGGAATGGAGCACATTCCCGCCGACGGTGGATTCATCACCGCGGTGAATCACAACTCGCATATCGACCCGTTCTCGTACGCACACTTCCAGTACAACACGGGGCGGGTGCCGCGATTCCTGGCAAAGGATGCCCTTTTCAAGGGTGGCTTTGTCGCCAAGGTGATGAAGGGCACGGGCCAGATCCCGGTCTACCGCGAGACCACGAACGCGCTCGACGCCTTCCGCGCCGCCGTCGACGCCATCGCGCGCGGCGAGTGCGTCGCCTTCTACCCCGAAGGCACCCTCACCCGGGACCCCGACATGTGGCCGATGACCGCCAAGTCCGGTGCCGCACGGGTCGCCCTGGAGACCAAGTGCCCGGTGATCCCCGTCGCGCAGTGGGGCGCCAACCTCGCTCTTCCGCCGTACAGCAAGAAGCCCGCCTTCTTCCCGCGCAAGACCCTCCAGGTGAAGGCCGGAGCGCCCGTCGACCTGTCGCGCTTCTACGACAAGGAGCCGACGCCCGAGGTGCTGCGCGAGGTGACCGAGACCATCATGGCCGCGATCACCGAACTCCTGGAGGACCTCCGGGGCGAGAAGGCCCCTGAGACGCCGTACGACCCGCGCAGGGCGCGGCAGGAACAACGACGCAAGGCGGCAGCGCGCCGCGGCGCCGCGCAGGGCACCACAGAGAGCACCTCGGAGGACAGCAAGTGACGAACCCCGTGACCCCCGTGAACGCGGCAGGGCCCGTGAAGGCCGCCGTCTTCGGAACGGGCTCCTGGGGCACGGCCTTCGGCATGGTGCTCGCCGACGCGGGCTGTGACGTCACCCTGTGGGGCCGCCGCGCCGAACTCGCCGACGCGGTCAACTCCACGCGGACCAACCCGGACTACCTCCCCGGCGTGCGGCTCCCGGAGAACCTGCGGGCGACCACCGACCCGGCCGAGGCCGCCGCGGGCGCCGACTTCACGGTCCTCGCCGTGCCGTCGCAGACCCTGCGCGCCAACCTCGCCGAGTGGGCGCCGCTGCTCGCCCCCGGGACCGTCCTCGTCTCCCTCATGAAGGGCGTCGAACTGGGCTCCGCCATGCGGATGAGCGAGGTCGTCGAGGACGTCACGAAGGTCCCCACGGACCGGATCGCCGTCGTCACGGGACCCAACCTCGCCCGTGAGATCGCCGCGCGGCAGCCCGCCGCCGCCGTGGTCGCCTGCCGGGACGAAGCCGTCGCGCAGCGCCTCCAGACGGCCTGCCACACGCCGTACTTCCGCCCGTACACGAACACCGACGTCGTCGGCTGCGAGCTCGGCGGCGCCGTGAAGAACGTCATCGGTCTCGCCGTGGGCATCGCGGACGGCATGGGCCTGGGCGACAACGCCAAGGGCTCCCTCATCACGCGGGGCCTCGCGGAGACCACCCGGCTCGGACTCGCCATGGGCGCCGACCCGCTGACGTTCTCCGGACTCGCGGGCCTCGGCGACCTGGTGGCCACCTGCTCCTCGCCGCTGTCGCGCAACCACACCTTCGGCACCAACCTCGGCAAGGGCATGACCCTGCAGGAGACCATCGCGGTCACCAAGCAGACCGCCGAGGGCGTCAAGTCCTGCGAGTCCGTGCTCGATCTGGCCCGCAGGCACGGCGTCGACATGCCCATCACGGAGACGGTCGTGGGCATCGTGCACGAGGGCACGCCCCCGGTGGTCGCCCTCAAGGACCTCATGTCGCGCAGCGCCAAGCCCGAGCGCCGCTGACGGGCGTCGCCTGACTACTCCGGGGCCAGCGGGTACTCTCAACGCGATATGAGCAGCGAGAACCTCCCCCAGAGCCCTGAGCAGCCGCTCCGCAAGCCGCGTGTGGCCGTCGTGTTCGGCGGCCGCAGCTCGGAGCACGGCATCTCCGTCGTCACGGCCGGCGCCGTACTGCGCGCGATCGACCGCTCCAAGTACGACGTCCTGCCGATCGGCATCACCACGGACGGCCGTTGGGCGCTGACCGCCGACGAGCCGGAGCGGATGGCCATCGCCGACCGCCGGATGCCGAACGTCGCCGAGATCGCCGACTCCGTAGAAGGCGGCGTCGTGCTCCCGGTCGACCCCGGCAACCGCGAGGTCGTCTACAGCGAGCCCGGCTCCGTGCCCAAGGCGCTCGGCGAGGTCGACGTCGTCTTCCCGATGCTGCACGGTCCCTACGGAGAGGACGGCACCCTCCAGGGCCTGCTCGAACTCTCCGGAGTGCCCTACGTGGGCTCCGGAGTCCTCGCCTCGGCCGTCGGCCAGGACAAGGACTACATGAAGCGGGTGTTCGCCTCCTTCGGGCTGAACGTCGGCCCGTACCTGGTGATCCGCCCGCGCGAGTGGCGGCAGGACGAGGCGGGCGCCCGGCAGCGCATCGCCGACTTCGCCGGCGAGCACGGCTGGCCGCTGTTCATCAAGCCCGCGCGCGCGGGCTCCTCCATCGGCATCACCAAGGTCGAGTCCTTCGAGGGCCTCGACGAGGCCATCGCCGAGGCGCAGCGCCACGACCCCAAGATCATCGTCGAGGCGCTGCTGCGCGGCCGCGAGATCGAGTGCGGCGTCCTGGAGTTCGAGGACGGCCCCCGCGCGAGCGTCCCCGCCGAGATCCCGCCGGTGCAGACGCACGACTACTACGACTTCGAGGCGAAGTACATCGACTCGACGCCCGGCATCGTGCCCGCGCCGCTGACGCCCGAGCAGACCGCGGAGATCCAGCGGCTCGCCGTCGAGGCGTTCGAGGCGGCGTCCTGCGAGGGCCTGGTGCGCGCGGACTTCTTCCTCACCGAGGACGGCCGGTTCGTGATCAACGAGATCAACACGATGCCGGGCTTCACGCCCATCTCGATGTACCCGCAGATGTGGGAGAAGAGCGGCGTCAGCTACCCGGAGCTCGTGGACCGCCTCATCCAGGCGGCCCTCAACCGCTCCACGGGCCTGCGCTAGCCGTCAGGCGATCCCCTTGGGGATCGTCTTCTTGATGGGGGCGGCGAAGTCCGTGAGCGGGCTCAGGCCGCCCCCCGCCCGCTCCGCGGGCAGCGTCACCTCCACGTAGGCGAGGCGCGCCCCGGTGGTGAAGGTGTACGAGCCGTCGTCGTGCTTCTGCAGCAGCCAGGCGACGCCGTTCACGTTCACGCTGTTCTGCTCGGCGTACGAGGGGTCGATCATCTCGGGGGGCCGCTCGACACCGCAGCGCAGTATGATCGCCGGGTCTCCCCACCCCGCGGTCAGCTCGGACCTCGGACCGGGGTCGGTCCGCCCGAGACCGTCGACCTTCTCCGGGAGCTTCTCGTGCAGGTCCCGGCAGAGTCCCGCGGCCTTCGCGGCCGGGGACGGAACCACCACTGACGCCTCGTCGTCCGAAGATGAGCAGGCCGCCGTCGTGATCAACAGGGCGAGGGCGGACGTTCCTGTGAGGCAGCGGCGCCGGAGACGGGGGAAGTTCACCGGGCCAGGGTAGACGGGGGCTACAAGTGCACGACCGGGCAGGTCAGGGTCCGAGTGATGCCATCCACTTGCTGGACCTTGGCGACCACCATGCGGCCGAGTTCGTCGACCGTGTCCGCCTGCGCGCGCACGATGACATCGTAGGGTCCGGTCACGTCCTCGGCCTGGATCACTCCCGGGATCTTGCCGATCAGCTCGGCGACGGTCGACGCCTTGCCGACCTCTGTTTGGATCAGGATGTACGCCTGTACCACGGAACCTCCAGGGCGGCCACGAGGATCATGTGGGGGGAGAAAGGGACGCCACGGTACCGCGTCGCCGCTCGTCACGGGGAGACCCGCGTGACCTGTGGCGTGCACATCGTGGTGGACGGACAGCAGAAGTCGACGGTCACGTCGACCGTACCGATGACAGAGACGGCTCGCGACCGGGGGCCGAGCAGCGTGAAAGGGCATGGTGAGACTCGGTGAAGGGATCCGTGGGCGAGTTGGGGGAGTTCGGGCTCATCAGAGAGCTCACCTCGCGGCTCACCACCACACCGGCCGTACGGCTCGGCCCGGGCGATGACGCCGCGGTCGTGTCCGCTCCGGACCGCAGGGTCGTGGCGAGCACCGACATCCTCCTGGAGGGGCGGCACTTCCGCCGCGACTGGTCCACGGCGTACGACGTGGGCCGCAAGGCCGCCGCACAGAACCTCGCCGACATCGCGGCCATGGGCGCCGTGCCGACCGCGCTGCTGCTCGGCCTCGTCGTGCCCGCGGAGCTCCCCGCGAGCTGGCCCACCGAACTGATGGACGGCCTCAGGGACGAGTGCCAGGTCGCGGGCGCGGCCGTGGTGGGCGGCGACGTCGTGCGCGGCGACACGATCACTGTCGCGATCACCGCGCTCGGCGATCTGCGCAACCACGAACCCGTCACACGCGCGGGCGCGCAGCCCGGTGACGTCGTCGCCGTGACGGGCTGGCTCGGCTGGTCCGCCGCCGGGCACGCGGTGCTCTCCCGCGGCTTCCGCTCACCGCGCGCCTTCGTGGAGGCCCACCGCAGGCCCGAACCGCCGTACCACGCGGGCCCCGCGGCCGCCGGCCTCGGCGCGACCTCCATGACGGACGTCAGCGACGGCCTCATCGCCGACCTCGGACACATCGCCGAGTCCAGCAAGGTACGCATCGACATCCGCTCCGGAGACGTCGACGTGCCCTCGCAGATGAACGACATCGGGCAGGCCGTCGGCGTCGACCCGCTGCAGTGGGTGCTCAACGGCGGTGAGGACCACGCGATCGTGGCGACGTTCCCGCCGGACGTGAAGCTGCCCGCCCGCTGGAAGGTCATCGGCGAGGTCCTCAACCCCTCCGCGCTGCCCCAGGTGACCGTGGACGGCGCCCCGTGGACCAGCAAGGGCTGGGACCACTTCGGGGACGACGGGGAGTCCGAGTGACCGGCCTGCCGAGGACGAGCGCCCCGCCGAGGGTCCTGACCGTCGCCGGGTCCGACTCGGGCGGCGGCGCGGGCATCCAGGCCGACCTGAAGACGATGCTCGCCCTCGGCACGCACGGCATGAGCGTCGTCACGGCCGTCACCGCGCAGAACTCCCTGGGCGTGCAGGGCTTCTGGGAGCTGCCGGTGGAGGCGGTGCGGGCCCAGTACCGCAGCGTCGTCGACGACATCGGCGTCCAGGCGGTGAAGACCGGCATGCTCGCCTCGGCCGAACTGGTCGAGGCGGTCGCCGACTTGCTCGCCGGCACGGACGCCCCCGCGGTCGTCGACCCGGTCGGCGTCTCCAAGCACGGCGACTCGCTGCTGGCGGTGTCCGCGCTGGACTCGGTGCGCACGAAACTGCTGCCGGTCGCCACGGTCGCGACCCCCAACCTCGACGAGGTCGCCCAACTCACCGGTGTCGTCGTCGACTCGGAGGACGGCCTGCGGCGCGCGGCCGCCGCCGTCCTCGCGTTCGGCCCGCAGTGGGTGCTCATCAAGGGCGGCCACCTCCGCGGCGACGCCGTGGACCTGCTGACCGACGGCTCCGAAGAGCACGTGCTGCGCGCCCCGCGCCACGACAACCGGCACACGCACGGCACGGGCTGCACCCTGGCCAGCGCGATCGCGGCGCAGCTGGCCAAGGGGCGCAGCGTCCCGGAGGCCGTCACGGCCGCCAAGGAGTACGTGACCGGGGCGATCGCCGCCGGGTTCGCCCTCGGCGGCGGGATCGGCCCGGTGGATCACGGCTGGCGGTCCACGGGGGCGTAGTCCTTGAGGACGAGGTCGCTCGCGGCCTTCTCCGTCAGCTTCTTGAAGAGGCCCGCCAGCAGCCGGGAGCCGAGCACGCGGTACGCACGGTCGCGGCTGCGGATCTTCTTCTCGGTCGGCGGGGCGAGGAAGGGCCCGGCGTTGTCCGCGCTCTTCTGGCAGCCCTTGGCGTAGTCGCGGATCTCCGCCTCGTACGCGGCGAAGCCGGCCCGGTGGTCGCCCCCGGCGGCCGCGAGCTCACCGGCCAGGACGTACGCGGACACCAGCGCCGTGCCCGTCCCGATGCCGCCCATCGTGGCGCCGTACCCCGCGTCGCCCAGGAGCACCACACGGCCCTTGGAGAGCCGGTCGACGTGGATCTGCGCGATGGCGTCGAAGTACAGGTCGTCGGCGCTCTCCAGGCCTTCCAGGGCCTTGGGGGCGTGCTTCCAGCCCATGCCCGCGAACCGGTCCGCCAGGATCTTCTTCTGCTGCGCGGTGTCGTGCCGGTCGTAGTCGAGCCGGTCGGACCTGAAGACCAGGCCGACGCCCGCCCTGTCCGGGGCACCGTCGTAATTGTTGATCACGACGGTGCGGCCGGGTTCGCTGTAGAGGCGGGCGGTGCGGTCGAGGCCGAGGTCGTTGGGGATGCCGAAGCCCGCCACGTAGTAGCCCAGGAAGCGCAGGTACCGGGACTCGTCGCCGAAGACCAGACGGCGGGTGTGCGAGTGCAGCCCGTCGGCGCCGACCACCAGGTCGAAACGGCGGGGCGCGCCGTGGTCGAAGGTCACGTCGACGCCTTCGGAGTCCTCCGTCAGCGTGGCGACGGAGTCTCCGAAGACGTACTCGACCCGGTCCGCGGTGCGCTCGTAGAGGATCTTGGAGAGGTCGCCGCGGAAGATCTCCACGTCGCCGCTCATGAAGAACGCGGGCAGGGCGACCCGCTCCGTGTCGTCGGCCTCCACGACGGTCTGGTGGCCCATGTGCGTCTGACGGCGGTGGACCTCGTCCCAGATGCCCATGCGCCGCAGCACGGTGCGGTGCACGTCACCCCGGAAGTCGACCGCGAAGCCGCCCTCGCGCAGGGCGGGCGCCTTCTCCACGACGGTGACCCGGGCTCCGTAGCGGGCCAGCCACAGGGCGAGCGCGGGGCCCGCGACACTGGCGCCCGAGATCAGGACGTCCAGGTGGGCGAGGCTGCGGGTGGCGACCCGGCGCGTGCTCTTCGCAGGGGCCGATTCGGTGTTCGTGGGCGTCGTGTGTGTCATGCCGGCCAGCCTCGGGGCGGCCGCTGACCGTCCGCCTACCGTTCCCTGACCGTCGGCCCGTCACCCCTGACCGCCGCCGACCGCAGGCGCCGCCCCTCCTCGAAGGCCTTCTCGTACGCCTCGGGGGAGAGCTTCGCCCTGGCCGCCTCCGCGAGGGGTACGACGTCGGGATCGTCGGCTACCAGGGTGCCGCGCAGGCCGTGGGCGGCGCCCAGGAGCCGCACGGCTTCCTCGGGGCCCGGGGCGACGGCGGCCAACGCCTCGGCCACCTCGGCCAGTTCTCCGGTGCCGGGCACGCCGCCGGCGACACCCGGGGCCCGCACGTCGGAGCCGCAAGCCAGTACCCGGGCCTGCTCGAACCAGTCGGCGGCCTCCGCCGCGCGGGACTCGGCGAGCGCGGTACGGCCCAGGCCGATCAGGATCCGCACGCTCTCCGCGAGGCTGAACCAGTTGGCCGCGCACGCCTCCAGAGCCGCTTCGTAGTGTGCACGCGCGCGTGCCGTGTCACCGCGGAGCCGGGCCACGTCCCCGAGCCCGCGCCGCGCGGTCGCCACCTTGTCGGGGACGCCGACCGTCCGGGCCAGCGCGGCGGAGTGCGTGTAGTGGGCGGCCGCCGCGTCGAGGTCACCCCCGTTCATGAGGACCGTGGCACGCCGGTGCAGCAGGTCCGCGGTCTCCTCGGGCGCCGCCAACTCCCTCACGTGCGCGAGACCTTCGTCGAGCAGTTCGAGGGCCCGCCCACGCTCGCCCCGCCAGTCGGCGAACATGCCCAGCGGATCGAGGCAGTTGGCCATGCCCCAGCGGTCCCCGGCCGTCCTGAACCCCTCCAACGCCCGCGCGAAGGCCGCCTCCGAGGCCTCGGCCCGGCCCGCGAAGAGATCCTGGAAACCCAGCCCGAGATCGAGGAGGGCCACGCCCCACGGATGGTCGTCGACCTGCTCCCGCACCCGGTCCTCCATGGCGCGCGCCGGGCCGCCCGCGATCGACCACAGCACCACCAGGTACGGCAGCCGCAGCGGCCCCTTGAGGCCGCCGAACAGAGCGTCCGCGCGCGCGAGGCGGGCCGGTTCGGCCGGGTCGGTGCCGTCACCCGCGATCGTGTTGATCAGACACAGGACGTACTCCTCGGAGAGGCCGTCCGGCGGCTCCGGGCCCACCGCGGCAAGGAGGTCGACGGCGAGCTCCCTGCGCTCTCCGTAGCGGCCGCGCAGCAGCCAGAACCAGGCGAGCGCGGCCATCAGCCGCAGACCGTCGCGCGGCGCGGTGCGGGTCAGGTGGCGCAGCGCCGCGTCCAGGTTCAGCTGCTCGGCGTCGAGCTCGGCAAGCCCGCGCAGCTGCTCACCGCCGCGCAGCCGCGGCTCGGCGGCCTCGGCCAGGCGCAGGAAGTACCCGGCGTGGGCGGCCCGCAACCGGTCCTCCTCACCCGCCGCGGCCAGCTCCCTGGCGCAGAACGCGCGGATGGTCCGCAACATGTCGTAGCGCCCCCCGGCCACGTCGAGGAACGACTTCTCCGCGAGGGACGCGAGCAGATCCTCGGGATACGGGATCCCGCAGACGGCCTCCACGGCGTCGGACGTGGCCCCTCCGGAGAACACGGTCAGCCGCCGGGCCAGCTCCCGCTCCTCGTCGTCGAGCAGCTCCCAGCTCCACTCCACGACCGCGTGCAGCGTGCGGTGCCGGGGCGCCTTCGTGCGGTCGCCGCGCGAGAGCAGCCGGAAGCGGTCCCCGAGCCGGGCGGCGAGCTCGTCCAGAGTGAGGGTGCGCAGGCGGGCCGCGGCCAGCTCGATCGCGAGGGGCAGTCCGTCGAGCGCCGCGCAGATCTCGTCGGTCAGCCGCCGGGCGTGCGCGTCGGGAGGGCCCGCGAGGTCGGGCCGCACGGCGGCCGCCCGGTCCGCGAAGAGCCGGGCGGCGGGCCCGGCGGCCAGCGGCGGCACCGGCCACAGGACCTCCCCCGTGATCCCGAGCCCCTCCCGGCTGGTGGCCAGCACCCGCACCCCCGAGCAGTGCCCGAGCAGCAGCGCCGCGACACGGGCGGCCTCGTCCACGACGTGCTCGCAGTTGTCGAGGACGAGAAGCAGCTCACGGCCGCGCAACGCGGTGAGCAGCCGCTCCGTGGCATCGCCGCCCTGGCTGTGGAAGCCGTCGCGCACCCCGAGGGCGGTGAGGATCGCGTACGTCACCCGGGCGCCGTCGGCGAGCGGAGCCAGCTCCACGAAGCAGACGTCGGGCAGCGCGCGGGCGGCTTCGACCGCGAGCCGCGTCTTGCCCGCCCCGCCGGGGCCGGTGAGCGTCACGAGCCGCGCCTCCGCGAGCAGGGCGCCGATCCTCGTGAGCTCGTCGGCCCGCCCGATGAACCGCGTCAGCTGCGCGGGCACGCCCCGCTGCCGCGCCGGCTCCCGGCCCTTGAGCAGCTCCAGGTGGAGCGCGGACAGCTCGGCGGAGGGGTCGGTGCCGAGCTCATCCGCGAGGGTGCGCCGCGCCTCCTCGTAGGCGGTGAGCGCCTCCGCGGGCCTGCCGCCCGCGTGCAGCGCCCGCATCAGCTGTCCGTGCAGCCGCTCGCTCAACGGGTGCCCGGCGAGCAGCTCGCGCAACTCGGGCACGAGTTCGGCCCCGCCGCCCAGCGCGAGGTCCGCCTCGACGCGGTCCTGCACGGCGGCCAGGCGCGTCTCCTCCAGGCGTGCGGCGAGGGGGCGGGCGTCCGGCAGATCGGCGAGAGCGGTCCCGCGCCACAGGCCGAGCGCCTCCTTCAGGAGACCGGCCGCCCGCGCGGGGTCCCCGGCGCCGAGGGCCTCGCGTCCCGCACGGGCCAGCCGCTCGAAGCGGTGCAGGTCGACGTCGTCGGGGGGGACGGCGAGACGGTAGCCGGTGGGAGTGGCCTCGATGGCGAGGCCCAGGCGCTTGCGCAGCCGGGAGATCTGGGACTGCAGCGCGTTCGCCGCCCCCGCGGGCGGCTCGTCGCCGTACAGGCCGTCGGTGAGCGCCGCCACCGAGACGGTGCGGCCGGGGTCCAGGAGCAGCAGGGTGAGCAGCGCCCGGGGGCGCGGCCCGCCGGGGTCCACGGGGGTGCCGTCGGGGGAGCGTACGTCGAGGGGGCCGAGGATGCCGAAGCGCATCCGCCAGATTCTGGCAGCCCCGCGCGCGGGGACGGACGACATGGCCGACCCTTCACGCATGGACAGACGAAAGAGCCGGCCCCCCTGAGGGGACCGGCTCTTTCAGCAACCAGCTAGGTGGCCGCGCTGGCGTCAGCGCGAGACCTTGCCGGCCTTGATGCACGAGGTGCAAGCGTTGAGGCGCTTCGGCGTCCCGCTCACCACGGCACGCACACGCTGGATGTTCGGGTTCCAGCGACGGGGCGTACGGCGGTGCGAGTGCGAGATGTTGTTGCCGAAGCCCGGCCCCTTGCCACAGACGTCGCAGTTGGCAGCCACGGGTCACTCCAAAGACTTCAGATGCACTTACGGGTAATCCCGGCATGCCGGGATCAGTGCAATGATCGAAGTGGCGTTGCCAGGAGGAATGGCCCGATGCGTATCGGGCAACCGAAGCAGCATACAACGACTGCTTCGGTTCCACGAAACTATCACGCCCGGCCCGGCCCCCGCCCCGGGCCCTTCGTTCACCGTGGGTCTACGCTGCGTCCATTCCGCATGGTCAAGGAGGCGAACAGGTGCCGCAGAACCTCGACGCGGTCGCGGTGCGCGCCTGGTGCCGGCTGGCTCTGGACGCCCTCGGCAGGGCCCGCGAGGAGATCGACTCCATCAACGTCTATCCGGTCGCCGACGGGGACACCGGAACGAACCTCTATCTGACCGTGGAGTCCGCCTCCCAGGCCGTCGACGCGGCCTTCACCGGCCATGAGCCGGCCCTTCCCTCGCTGGCCGAGACCGTGCGCGCGATGGCCCACGGGGCCCTGATCGGGGCCCGCGGGAACTCGGGCACGATCCTCTCGCAGCTGCTGCGGGGCATGGCGCAGGTCATCGGCGGCGACGCGGACGGGCGGGCGGACGGGCGGGGCGCGGAGGCGGGTGGGGGCGGTCCGCGAGGTGACGCGGATCACGCCGACGGCCGGACCCTGGAGCGCGCGCTGCGGCAGGCCGCCGACGCCGCCTACCAGGCGGTCGCCCACCCGGTCGAGGGCACGGTCCTTACGGTGGCCACCGCGGCGGCGGAGGCGGCCGCCTCGGCGGACGGCGACTGCGGGGCCGTGGCCAGGGCCGCGTACGACGGGGCCTGCGCGGCCCTGGACGCGACACCCGGGCAGCTGGCGGTGCTCGGCCGCGCCGGGGTGGTGGACGCCGGTGGCCGGGGGCTCGTCGCGGTCCTGGGAGCGCTGGTCGGCGCCCTGTCCGGCCGGACCGTCGTCCCCACGAGCACGGCATCCGCCCACGCGCGCGTGGAGGCCGTCGAGTGTGAGGACCTGCCCGGCGAGGCGGGCGAGGAGGGCGGCCCCGCCTTCGAGGTGATCTACCTCCTGGAGGCGGACGACACCGCCGTCACCCGGCTGCGGGCCCGGCTCGACCGGCTCGGCGACTCGCTCGTCGTGGTCGGCGGCGACGGCCTCTGGAACGTCCACGTCCATGTCGACGACGCCGGAGCGGCCGTCGAGGCGGGCGTGGAGGCGGGCCGCCCCCACCGCATCCGGATCACCCACTTCGGAGTGGGCGACGCGCACACCACCGCCCAGCCGCCCCGGGAGCGCGCGCAGCGGGCCATCGTCGCCGTCGTGCCCGGCGAGGGCCTCGCCGGGCTCTACGCGGAGGCCGGGGCGACCACCGTGCCCACGCGCGTGGGGGAGCCGCCCGCCAGCGGCGAACTCGTCGACGCGATCCGGCGGGCCCACGCGCGCGAAGTGGTCCTCCTGCCCAACGACGCGGAGCTGCGGCACACCGCGGCCGCCGCGGCGGCACAGGCCCGCACGGAAGGCGTGCGGGTCGCGCTGATCCCCACCCGCTCCGCGGTCCAGGGCATCGCGGCGCTCGCCGTGCACGAGCCGGACCGGCGCTTCGACGAGGACGTCGTCGCCATGACCTCGGCGGCCGGCGCGACCCGGTACGGCGAACTGGCCGTCGCCGAGCGGCAGTCCTGGACCATGGCGGGCATCTGCCAGGCCGGTGACGTGCTCGGCCTGATCGACGGCGATGTCGCGGTCATCGGCTCCGAAGTCGCCCGCACCGCCACCTCGGTCCTCGACCGCATGCTGTCGGCGGGCGGCGAGATGGTCACACTCGTACTCGGCGAATCCGTGCCCGACACCGTCGCGGAGCAACTGGAGAAGCACGTACGCGAGACGTACCTCGCCGTCGACACGGTGGTCTACCGCGGCGGCCGCCAGTCTGCACTGCTGCTGATCGGCGTCGAGTAGCCCCGCGCGGGACCGGTGAATCGGCGGGACGTTCGGCGGATTGTCAGTGGCGTGGTGTGCAATGGATCTCGTGCCTGCGCTCGAAGAACCTCTGAAGAAAGTGGTCGGTCCCGCCACCGCGAAGGTGATGGCCGAGCACCTCGACCTGCACACGGTCGGCGACCTCCTGCACCACTACCCCCGGCGCTATGCCGAGCGCGGCGAGCTCACCCGCCTCGCCGAGCTCCCGCTGGACGAGCACGTCACGGTGGTCGCCCAGGTCGCGAGCGCACGCATCCTGAAGTTCAACGGCGGCCGGGGCCAGCGCCTGGAGGTCACCATCACCGACGGCAGCGGCCAGGTCCAGCTCGTCTTCTTCGGCCGCGGCATCCACAAGCCGCACAAGGACCTGCTCCCCGGCACCCGCGCGATGTTCGCGGGCAAGGTGTCGGTCTTCAACCGCAAGATGCAGCTCGCCCACCCGGCGTACGAGCTGCTGCGCGCCGAGGGCGCCGAGGTCGGCGAGGCCGTCGGCTCCTGGGCCGGCGCCCTCCTGCCGATCTATCCCGCCACCGCCAAGCTGGAGTCCTGGAAGATCGCCAAGTCGGTCGACATGGTCCTGCCCAGCGCCCAGGAGGCCGAGGACCCGCTGCCGCCCGCCCTCCGCGACGGCCGCGGCCTCATCCCGCTCCCCGAAGCGCTCCTGAAGATCCACCGGCCGCACTCGAAGGCGGACATCGCCGCCGCCCGCGACCGCCTCAAGTGGGACGAGGCCTTCGTCCTCCAGGTCGCCCTGGCCCGGCGGCGGCTCGCGGACGCCCAGCTGCCCGCCGTCGCCCGCAGGCCCAAGGCGGGCGGCCTCCTCGACGCCTTCGACGCCAAGCTGCCCTTCACGCTCACCGAGGGCCAGGAGAAGGTCTCCAAGGAGATCTTCGACGACCTCGCGACCGAACACCCGATGCACCGCCTCCTCCAGGGAGAGGTCGGCTCGGGAAAGACGATGGTCGCCCTGCGCGCCATGCTCGCCGTGGTCGACGCGGGCGGGCAGGCCGCGATGCTCGCGCCCACCGAAGTCCTCGCCCAGCAGCACCACCGCTCCATCGTGGAGATGATGGGCGAGCTGGCCGAGGGCGGCATGCTGGGCGGATCCGAGCAGGCCACCAAAGTCACGCTGCTCACCGGCTCCATGGGCGCGGCCGGCCGGAGGCAGGCCCTGCTCGACCTGGTCACCGGCGAGGCCGGCATCGTCATCGGCACCCACGCCCTGATCGAGGACAAGGTGCAGTTCCACGACCTGGGCCTGGTCGTCGTCGACGAGCAGCACCGCTTCGGCGTGGAGCAGCGCGACGCCCTGCGCGGCAAGGGCAAGCAGCCCCCGCACCTCCTGGTCATGACCGCCACACCCATCCCGCGCACGGTCGCGATGACCGTCTTCGGAGATCTGGAGACGTCCGTCCTCGACCAGCTCCCCGCGGGCCGCTCGCCGATCGCCAGCCACGTCGTCCCCGCCCAGGACAAGCCCCACTTCCTCGCCCGCGCGTGGGAGCGCGTGCGCGAGGAGGTGGAGAACGGCCATCAGGCGTACGTGGTCTGCCCCCGCATCGGCGACGACGCCGACGAGCCCGCCGACCCCAAGAAGGCCAAGAAGAAGGCGGAGGAAGAGGCCACCGCCGAGAAGCGCCCCCCGCTCGCCGTCCTCGACGTCGCCGAGCAGCTGGCGAACGGCCCCCTCCAGGGGCTGAAGATCGAGGTCCTGCACGGCCGCATGCAGCCGGACGACAAGGACGCGGTGATGCGCCGCTTCGCCGCGGGCGAGACCCAGGTCCTGGTCGCGACCACGGTCATCGAAGTCGGGGTGAACGTCCCGAACGCCACCGCCATGGTGATCATGGACGCCGACCGCTTCGGCGTCTCCCAGCTGCACCAGCTCCGCGGCCGCGTCGGCCGCGGCTCGGCCCCCGGCCTCTGCCTCCTGGTCACCGACATGCCCGAGGCCAGCCCCGCCCGCGGCCGCCTCGGCGCCGTCGCCTCCACGCTCGACGGCTTCGAGCTGTCCCGCATCGACCTGGAGCAGCGCCGCGAGGGCGACGTGCTCGGCCAGGCCCAGTCCGGCGTCCGCTCCTCCTTGCGCATGCTCGCCGTCATCGAGGACGAGGAGGTCATCGCCGCCGCCCGCGAGGAAGCGGTCACCGTGGTCGCCGACGACCCCGATCTTGAGCGGCTGCCCGCGCTGCGCACCGCACTGGACGCCCTCCTCGACGCGGAGCGCGAGCAGTACCTCGACAAGGGCTGACGCCGGCGTACGCCATATCGTGGGATGACCACCGTCCAGCCAGAAGGAATCAGATGACCCGCGTGATCGCCGGCACGGCCGGCGGACGCCGCCTGGCCGTCCCGCCGGGCAACGGCACCCGCCCCACGTCCGACCGCGCGCGCGAGGGCCTCTTCTCCACCTGGCAGGCCCTCCAGGGCACGCTCGACGGGGCCCGCGTCCTCGACCTGTACGCGGGCTCCGGAGCCGTCGGCCTGGAGGCGCTGTCCCGAGGCGCCGCCCACACCCTGCTCGTCGAGGCCGACGCCCGGGCGGCCCGCACCATCCGGGAGAACGTGAAGGCGGTGGGCCTGCCCGGCGCCGAGGTGCGGGCGGGCAAAGCCGCCCAGATCGTCCGGGGCGGCGCCCCCACCACCCCGTACGACCTGGTGTTCCTCGACCCTCCGTACGCCGTCACCGATGACGATCTTCGGGAGATCCTGCTCACACTCCG
The DNA here is from genome assembly GCF_040654255.1 of Streptomyces sp. NPDC050732. NCBI lineage: Bacteria > Bacillati > Actinomycetota > Actinomycetes > Kitasatosporales > Streptomycetaceae > Streptomyces > Streptomyces sp. NPDC050732. The sequence continues at coordinate 24,358 of NZ_JBFAHP010000039.1, read as the reverse complement.
CTCGGAACGCTGGCTCACGGCCGACGCGCTCGTCACCGTTGAACGCAGTACAAGAGGCGGTGTCTTCGGCTGGCCGGAGGGTTTCGAGGCCCTCAGGTCCCGTCGCTACGGCGAAGGGACGTTTTGGTACGGTCGCGCCGCCTCTACGTGCGACGACTCAGTGATCGCGCCATGACCGGACCGGAGAGCGAGGGACTCACGATGCGCCGCGCCGTCTGTCCGGGGTCTTTCGACCCCATCACCAATGGACACCTCGACATCATCGCCCGCGCCTCCAAGCTGTACGACGTGGTGCACGTCGCGGTGATGATCAACCAGTCGAAGAAGGGCCTCTTCGAGATCGAGGAGCGGATCGAGCTGATCCGCCAGGTCACCGCCGACTTCGGCAACGTCGAGGTGGAGTCCTTCCACGGCCTCCTCGTCGACTTCTGCAAGCAGCGCGACATCCCCGCCATCGTCAAGGGACTCCGCGCGGTCAGCGACTTCGACTACGAACTCCAGATGGCCCAGATGAACAACGGCCTCTCGGGCGTCGAGACCCTGTTCGTCCCGACCAACCCCACCTACAGCTTCCTCTCCTCCTCGCTGGTCAAGGAGGTCGCGGCCTGGGGCGGCGACGTGGCGCACCTGCTGCCGCCGATCGTCCACGACGCCCTGGTCGAACGCCTGGGCAAGAAGTGACCCACCCGCACGAGCGCTGACAGTTCGTCACCCGGTGTCGGGCGGGCGTCCACTGGCCTTACAGTCGTCCCGTCCGTCTCCCAACCAGCTGTAGAGAGTGGCGAGCACACGGTGGACGTGCAGAAGAAGATCGACGAGATCGTCCAGGCGATCGGCAGCGCCCGGTCCATGCCGATGTCGGCCTCGTGCGTGGTCAACCGCGCCGATCTGCTCTCGATGCTCGAAGAGGTGCGCCAGGCACTGCCGGGCTCCCTCGCCCAGGCCCAGGAGCTCATCGGCGGCCGCGAGCAGCTGGTCGAGCAGGCCCGCCAGGAGGCCGAGCGGATCATCGAGAGCGCGCACGCCGAGCGCGGCTCCCTGATCTCCGACACCGAGGTCGCCCGCCGCTCCCAGGGCGAGGCCGACCGCATCCTCGCCGAGGCCCGCCAGGCCGCCGAGGAGGTCCGCGCCGAGGCCGACGACTACGTGGACAGCAAGCTCGCCAACTTCGAGGTCGTCCTCACCAAGACCCTCGGCTCGGTGGGCCGCGGCCGCGAGAAGCTCCTCGGCACCGGACCCGGCCTCGACGAGCAGGGATACGAGGACGAGGACGCCCCCGAGCGCAGCCACGACCCCGAGACGCTGCGCCGCAACGCCGACGCGTACGTGGACGCGAAGCTCGGCGCCTTCGAGGCCGTCCTCGCCAAGACCCTCGAAGCCGTCGGCCGCGGCCGCCAGACCCTGCACGGCCGGGCGCCCGCCGACGAGCTCGGCACGCTGGGCGAGGGCACCGCCACCCAGGGCCACACCACCGACGCGGAGTACCTGGCGGACCTCGCGGGCCCCGCGACCGCCGCGAAGCCCGTACCACCGCAGCCCGCCCAGGCCCCACCGGTCCAGGCCCCGCCGGTCCCGCCCCAGCAGCCCTACGCGCCCCCGCAGCAGCAGCCCGACCCGTACGGGTACCAGCAGCAGGACCAGTACGCGTACCAGCAGCCGTACGGCCAGCAGGACCCGTACGCGTACCAGCAGCACGATCAGTACGGCTATCCGCAGCAGGGCTACGAGCAGCCCCCGTACGAGGCGCCGGCGGCGCAGGCACCCACCGCGCTCGAAGAGGCCAGCCTCTTCGACACGACCATGATCAGCGCCGAGCAGCTGCGCCAGTACGAACAGGGCCGCTAGCGGACCGTCGGTACCGGATTGGGCCGAGAGCGAAAGGTCAAGTATCCTGGCTCTTCAGTCGCGCATACGTCCGCGACCCAGGCTGCCCACCCGAGCCTCGGCCGTGGGGCGTCAGTGCGGTGGCCCCCTTTGAACTCCCCGGATTCGAAAGCAGGAGAAGCCCTGAGCACGCGCCTCGACCACCGAAACCCCCTCGTGTTCGACACACACGAGCTGGGTCGGCGTCCTGGTGCCATGCAGCGGGTGACCCGCGAGATCGATGCGCCCGGTCCGCCGAGCGCCTTCGGTATCGAAGGGGTCATCGGAGTGCCGCAGGGCGCCCCGGTCCAGCTGGAGGTCCGTCTTGAGTCGGTCATGGAAGGGGTGCTTGTCACAGGCACCGCCCGTGCAACGGCCGAGGGGGAGTGCGTAAGGTGTCTGGAGCCGCTTGAGCTGGAGCTCGACGCGGACTTCCAGGAGATGTTCTCGTACCCTGACGCCGACGACCGGGGCCGCACCGCGGAACCGGCCGACGACGCCGAGGAAGACGAGAGCAGGCTCTTTCTTGAGGACGGCATGTTCGACCTCGAGCCTGTGCTGCGTGATGCGGTGGTGCTCGCACTGCCGATGCAGCCGGTGTGCCAGGAAGACTGTCCGGGCCTGTGCTCCCAGTGCGGAGTGCGGCTCGCGGACGACCCGGACCACCACCATGACGCCGTCGACATCCGTTGGGCGGCATTGCAGGGACTCGCTGGCACCATCCAGGACGGCGAGAAGGACGAGATGAGCGGCGCCGAAGCGGAAGCGGGCGTCGACGAGAAGCAGGAGAAGTAGCCGTGGCTGTTCCGAAGCGGAAGATGTCGCGCAGCAACACGCGCCACCGCCGGTCGCAGTGGAAGGCTGCGGTCCCCACCCTGGTTTCGTGTGAGCGTTGCCAGGAGCCCAAGCAGCAGCACATCGCGTGCCCGAGCTGCGGCACCTACAACAAGCGCCAGGTCCTCGAGGTCTGAGCGGCTGGTGAGAGGCACCGTGTCTAGCCCCAAGAAGGCGGAAGACGCCAAGAAATTGGCGGAGACAACGGCCTCGTCCCACACGCTTCTGGAAGGGCGGCTCGGGTACAAGCTCGAGTCCGCCCTTCTGGTGCGCGCGCTGACCCACCGTTCGTACGCGTACGAGAACGGCGGCCTGCCGACGAACGAGCGTCTGGAGTTCCTCGGTGACTCCGTGCTCGGCCTCGTCGTCACGGACACGCTGTACCGCACCCACCCCGACCTGCCCGAAGGCCAGCTGGCCAAGTTGCGGGCCGCGGTGGTCAATTCGCGTGCGCTGGCGGAGGTCAGCCGCGGCCTCGAACTCGGCTCCTTCATCCGGCTCGGCCGGGGCGAAGAGGGCACGGGAGGCCGGGACAAGGCATCCATCCTCGCCGACACCCTTGAAGCGGTGATCGGCGCGGTCTATCTGGACCAGGGTCTGGACGCTGCGGGTGAGCTGGTCCACCGGCTCTTCGACCCGCTGATCGAGAAGTCCTCGAACCTGGGCGCGGGCCTGGACTGGAAGACCAGCCTCCAGGAGCTCACCGCGACGGAGAGCCTCGGCGTGCCCGAGTACCTCGTCACGGAGAGCGGCCCCGACCACGAGAAGACCTTCACTGCTGCCGCCCGCGTCGGAGGCGTCTCGTACGGCACCGGCACCGGCCGCAGCAAAAAGGAAGCGGAGCAGCAGGCCGCCGAGTCCGCCTGGCGCGCCATCCGCGCGGCAGCGGACGAACGCGCCAAGGCTGCCGAGGCCGCAGCGGAAGCGGAGGGGACCGCCGACACCCCCTCGGCTTCGGACGCCGCTCCGGCCTGACACCTTCTTTCCTTGTGAGCCCCCGCGGGACCTCGGTCCCGCGGGGGCTCACGCGCAGGTCACGCGATACGCTGCCGGTTCCCGCCCCCGCGCACCAGTAGAGGAGCCCCGTGCCCGAGCTGCCCGAAGTCGAAGTCGTCCGGCGCGGCCTTGAGCGCTGGGTCAGCGGACGGGTCGTCTCGGACGTGCAGGTGCTGCATCCCCGTGCGGTCCGGCGGCACGTGGCCGGGGGCACCGACTTCGGCGACCGGCTGGCGGGGCACCGGATCGGGCTCGCGCAGCGGCGCGGCAAGTATCTGTGGCTGCCGCTCGCCGACTCCGCGCAGTCGGTCCTCGCCCATCTGGGCATGAGCGGCCAGCTGCTGGTGCAGCCGCACGACGCCGCCGACGAGAAGCACCTGCGGATCCGCGTCCGCTTCGACGATACGCAGGGCACCGAGCTCCGCTTCGTCGACCAGCGCACCTTCGGCGGGCTCTCGCTCCACGACAACACCCCCGACGGGCTCCCGGACGTCATCGCGCACATCGCGCGGGACCCGCTGGACGACGCGTTCGACGACGACGCCTTCCACGTCGCGCTGCGCCGCCGCCGTACGACGATCAAGCGGGCGCTGCTCGACCAGTCGCTGATCAGCGGCGTCGGCAACATCTACGCGGACGAGGCGCTCTGGCGCGCGAAGCTGCACTACGAGCGCCCCACCGGCACCCTCACGCGCCCGCGCACCGCCGAACTCCTCGCCCACGTGCGGGACGTGATGCACGCGGCCCTCGCCGTCGGCGGCACCAGCTTCGACAGCCTCTACGTCAACGTGAACGGTGAATCGGGCTATTTCGACCGCTCGCTGGACGCCTACGGCCGGGAGAACGAGCCGTGCCGCCGCTGCGGCACCCCGATCCGCCGGCGCCCCTGGATGAACCGGTCCAGCTACTTCTGCCCGCGCTGTCAGCGGCCGCCGCGCGTCGCGTCGTAGCGCTCCCGGGCCCGCAGCACGTCGTCCTGCCGGCCCTCCACGCAGCGGATCAGGGCCAGCAGGCGCTCGGCGACCTCGCGGCCCAGCGGGGTGAGCCGGTAGTCCACGCGCGGCGGGTTGGTCGGCTGCGCGTCGCGGTGGACGAGACCGTCGCGCTCCAGCGCCTGCAGGGTCTGGGAGAGCATCTTCTCGCTCACGCCGTCGACGCGGCGGCGCAGTTCGTTGAAGCGGAACGTGCCGTCGTGCAGCGCTCCGAGAGTGAGCGCGCCCCAGCGTCCCGTGACGTGCTCCAGGGTGCCCCGCGACGGACACTGCCGGGAGAACACGTCGTACGCCAGGTCGGAGGATTCCATGCCGACACGATACGCCCGCACAGCGCTTTCGAATAGTTAGCGCCGGTCGGGTGGCGGGGTGGGCTCAGAAGCCGAAGTCCTGCGTCCACCACGGGCCGCCCGGCGCGAAGTGCGCGCCGACGCCCAGGGTCTTGTAGTCGCAGTTGAGGATGTTGGCGCGGTGGCCCTCGCTGTTCATCCAGGCGTCCATCACGGCTCGGGCGTCGGCCTGGCCGCGGGCGATGTTCTCCCCGCCCAGGTCCGCTATGCCGGCCTTCTCGGCGCGGTCCCACGGCGTCGCGCCGTCCGGGTCCGTGTGGTCGAAGAAGTCCCGCTCCGCCATGTCCGAGCTGAAGTCGCCGGCCAGCGCCGCGAGCCGGTCGTCGGTCCGCACCGGCCGGCAGCCGACCTTGGCCCGCTCCTGATTGACCAGTGTGAGCACCGCGGCCTCCGCGGCGCTTTCGTCGGACGACGACTGCGAGCTCGCCGGGGGAGCCTCGGGCTTCTCCTCGGGCGTACGGGACGGGGGCGGCGTCGGCTTCTCGGCGGGGTCCGGCTTCTTCGGGGCCTGCCTCGACGGTTTCTCGGACGGCTTCTTCGAGGGCTTCGGGTCGGCCTTGGAGGGGGTGGGGCGCGGCGTCTCGGAGCGGTGGGTGCCACGGCTCGGCGACGGCTCACCGCGGCCGGCCTCGGCGCCCGAGCCGCCCTGCGCGTCCACCTCGGTCGGAACGGCCGCGGACCGCACCTCGCCGGGCTCGCCCCCGCCGCCCAGCCGATAGTTGTCGCTGCCCGGCAGCACGCCCGCGGCGACCGCGACGGCGCCCATCGCGACGGCGGCGGAGACCCCGAGCAGCCCCGTACGCACCGGGGCGGCGCGGCGCTTGCGGCGGTGGGACCCCGTCCCCGGGTGGTCCTCAGGGGTGGCGGCGGCCTGTCCAGCGCCGGAGCGTCGGTGGCGTCCCATCTCCTGTGCCTTTCGTCCTGCGAGCAACGTGACTCACTCGTATGAGTGAGGCTCATCGATTCGGGACTGTACGCGATGACGCATGGGGACGAAGTGCTCCCAGAGCAATTGGCCGGTTAGCGTGCTCCCATGAACGATGACGTGCGACTCACCGCCTGGGTGCGGGGACGCGTGCAGGCCGTGGGTTTCCGCTGGTTCACGCGGGCCAAGGCGCTGGAGATCGGCGGCCTGAGTGGTTTTGCTCTCAATCTGGAGGACGGCCGCGTGCAGGTCGTCGCCGAAGGGCCCCGGGCGGGCTGCCAGAATTTGCTCGACTGGCTCCGTGAGGGCGACACACCCGGGCGAGTGGACGGCGTCACCGAGATCTGGGACACACCGCGCGGCATATACGAGACCTTCGCCATCCGCTGAGGTGACCCGCGCGAACGCGGTGAGGAGGGAGTGCCATGGCGCCGGACGTGTGTCCTGGGCAACTGTCCGGGGCAGAAAAAGCCTGGTGGTTGCCAAGAAGGGCTTGTCGTGGCAGGCTCCCCGGGTAAGGATGATCTCCACGCCCCCAGGGCCCCGAAGGAGTAGCTGCGCCGCCCGTTCAGAGGCCGCGCGCCCCCGGGTCGCCCGCCAATACGGGGCGTGATCGTGTTGACCGTCAAACTTTTTGGTGAGACTCTGGAAGCCCCGCGCACCTTAGCTGTTTGGCATGTGAGAACGGCCAGCAAGACCCAGCGAAACAACAAGTGCCAAGCACCGCGGGTGCGAATCCCTCACGACCCACACCGCTTCGGTCGGTCACTCAGTGTGGAGGACCATCCATCATGGCAAAGGCGCTTCTCGGTTACGTCGGCGGCAGCGACCCGCGACTCCTCGCCGAGATGCGACGGCTCCAGCAGCGCGTCCAGGACCTGGAATCCGAGCTCACTCGGATCCAGGCGGAGAACGACGCGCTGGCGGCTGCCGCTTCTCACGAATCGCTCCTGGAGAGCATCGACGTACCCCAGGCGGAGCCTGCGCTCACCTGATCCCTATCCGATGACGAACACATGGGCCTTGCCTTGTCGTAACGGCCCGTACTAAGCAAGTGGTCAGGCTGTCGTGTCAGCCGCTTGTCCAGATCTGCAAGGGACGCTTCGGCGTCCCTTCTTTCTTTCCCCGGCCCGGGAGCCCGGCTCGGCCCCGCCTTGCTCCGGCGTACGCTGCTCTCTTTACCTTGGCCTCTTTACCGTCTGATGTGCCCTGCACCTTCATCGGTGAAACTGTCAGCGAAAGGTAGAGTCCGACGGCGTGCATCTCAAGGCCCTGACCCTGCGCGGCTTCAAGTCCTTCGCGTCGGCGACGACGCTGAAGTTCGAACCGGGCATCACCTGTGTCGTCGGACCCAACGGCTCCGGCAAGTCCAACGTCGTGGATGCGCTCAGCTGGGTCATGGGCGAGCAGGGCGCCAAATCCCTGCGCGGCGGCAAGATGGAGGACGTCATCTTCGCCGGCACCACCGGGCGGCCCCCGCTCGGCCGCGCCGAGGTCTCCCTCACCATCGACAACTCCGACGGCGCCCTGCCCATCGAGTACGCCGAGGTCACCATCACGCGGATCATGTTCCGCAACGGCGGCAGCGAGTACCAGATCAACGGCGACACCTGCCGCCTCCTCGACATCCAGGAACTGCTCTCCGACTCCGGCATCGGCCGGGAGATGCACGTCATCGTCGGCCAGGGCCAGCTCGACGGGGTGCTGCACGCCGACCCGATGGGGCGCCGCGCGTTCATCGAGGAGGCCGCGGGCGTCCTCAAGCACCGCAAGCGCAAGGAGAAGGCCCTGCGCAAGCTCGACGCGATGCAGGCCAACCTCGCGCGCGTGCAGGACCTCACCGACGAGCTGCGGCGCCAGCTCAAACCGCTCGGCCGGCAGGCCGCCGTCGCCCGCAGGGCCGCCGTCATCCAGGCCGACCTGCGCGACGCCCGGCTGCGCCTGCTCGCCGACGACCTCGTACGGCTGCGCGAAGCGCTGAACGCCGAGGTCGCCGACGAGGCCGCGCTCAAGGAACGCAAGGACAGCGCGGAGGCCGAGCTGAAGGCCGCCGTGCAGCGCGAGGCCCAGCTGGAAGAAGAGGTGCGGCGCCTCACACCGCGACTGCAGCGGGCCCAGCAGACCTGGTACGAACTGTCCCAGCTGGCCGAGCGCGTGCGCGGCACCGTCTCCCTGGCCGAGGCCCGGGTCAAGAGCGCCACCGCAGCGCCCCCCGAGGAGCGGCGCGGCCGCGACCCCGAGGACATGGAGCGCGAGGCCGCCCGCATCCGCGAACAGGAGGCCGAACTCGAAGCCGCCCTGGAGGCAGCCGAGCACGCCCTGGAGGACACGGTCGCCCACCGGGCCGAACTGGAACGGCAGCTGGCCGCCGAGGAGCGCCGCCTCAAGGACGTGGCGCGCGCCATCGCCGACCGGCGCGAGGGCCTCGCACGGCTGACCGGACAGGTCAACGCGGCCCGCTCGCGTGCCGCGTCCGCCCAGGCCGAGATCGACCGGCTCGCCGTGGCGCGGGACGAAGCCGCGGAGCGCGCGGTCGCGGCCCAGGAGGAGTACGAGCAGCTCAAGGCCGAGGTCGACGGGCTCGACGCGGACGACGCGGAGCTCGGCGAGCGGCACGACGCGGCGAAGCGGGAGCTCGCCGAGGCCGAGGCCGCGCTCACCGCCGCGCGGGAGGCGGCGACCGGCGCCGAGCGCAAGCGGGCCGCGGTCGCCGCCCGGCACGACGCGCTCGCGCTCGGCCTGCGCCGCAAGGACGGCACCGGCACGCTGCTCGCCGCCAAGGACCAGCTCACCGGTCTGCTCGGCCCCGCCGCCACCCTGCTCACCGTCGCCCCCGGCTACGAGGTGCCCGTCGCGGCCGCGCTCGGCGCCGGGGCCGACGCCATCGCCGTGCACGGGCCCGGCACGGCCGCCGAGGCCATCCGGCTGCTCCGCAAGCAGGACGCGGGCCGGGCGGCGCTGCTGCTCGGGGGCGCCCCCGACGACGTACGCCCGGAGCGCCCCGGCGGGCCGCCGTACGTCGCCGATCTCGTGCGGGGACCCGACGAGCTGATGCCCGCGGTGCGGCGGCTGCTGCGCGGGATCGTCGCCGTCGGCACGTTGGAGGACGCCGAGGATCTGGTCTACGCGCACCCGGAGCTGACCGCCGTCACCGCCGAAGGTGACCTGCTCGGGGCGCACTTCGCGCAGGGCGGGTCCGCCGGCGCGCCCAGCCTGCTCGAAGTACAGGCGTCCGTCGACGAGGCCGCCGCTGAGCTGGAACAACTGGCCGTGCGGTGCGAGGAGTTGGCGGAGGCTCAGCGGAGCGCGGGGGAGCGGCGCAAGGAATGTGCCGCGCTCGTCGAGGAGTTGGGGGAGCGGCGCAGGGCCGCCGACCGGGAGAAGTCCTCCGTGGCACAGCAGTTGGGGAGGCTCGCCGGGCAGGCGCGGGGCGCCGCGGGCGAGGCCGAGCGCAGTGCCGCGGCCGCGGCGAAGGCCCAGGACGCGCTGGACAAAGCGGTCGAGGAGGCCGAGGAGCTCGCCGAGCGGCTGGCCGTCGCCGAGGAGGCGTCCCCTTCCGGCGCCGAGGAGGAGCCCGACACCTCCGTCCGCGACCGCCTCGCCGCCGACGGTGCCAACGCCCGGCAGACCGAGATGGAGGCCAGGCTCCAGGCCCGCACGCACGAGGAGCGGGTGAAGGCCCTCGCGGGCCGCGCCGACTCCCTGGACCGCGCCGCGCGCGCCGAACGCGAGGCACGCGCGCGTGCCGAGCAGCGCAGGGCGCGGCTGCGCCACGAGGCCGCGGTCGCCGAGGCCGTCGCGTCCGGCGGGCGGCAGCTGCTCGCCCACGTCGAGGTCTCCCTCGTACGCGCGCAGGAGGAGCGGACGGCCGCCGAGCGCGCCAAGGAGGTGCGGGAGCGGGATCTGGTCGCGGAGCGCGGCCGGGGCCGCGACCTCAAGGCCGAACTCGACAAACTGACGGATTACGTTCACCGCGGCGAGGTACTCGGTGCCGAGAAGAGGCTGCGGATCGAGCAGCTGGAGACCAAGGCGCTGGAGGAACTCGGTGTGGAACCGGCGGGGCTCGTCGCCGACTACGGCCCCGGTCAGCCCGTGCCGCCCTCGCCCCCCGCCGACGGGGAGGAGCTGCCCGACGACCCGCGGCACCCGCGCAACCAGCCGGTGCCGTTCGTCCGCGAGGAGCAGGAGAAGCGGCTCAGGTCAGCCGAACGGGCGTATCAGCAGCTCGGAAAAGTGAATCCGCTGGCCCTTGAGGAGTTCGCGGCGCTGGAGGAGCGCCACAAGTTCCTGAGCGAGCAGCTCGAAGACCTGAAGAAGACCCGGACCGACCTCCTCCAGGTGGTGAAGGAAGTCGACGAACGCGTCGAGCAGGTCTTCACGGAGGCCTACTACGACACGGCGCGGGAGTTCGAGGGTGTCTTCTCGCGGCTCTTCCCGGGCGGCGAGGGGCGGCTCGTCCTGACCGATCCCGGCAACATGCTCACCACAGGCATCGACGTCGAGGCCCGGCCGCCGGGCAAGAAGGTCAAGAGGCTCTCGCTGCTGTCCGGCGGCGAGCGCTCGCTGACGGCCGTGGCGCTGCTCGTCTCGATCTTCAAGGCGCGGCCCAGTCCGTTCTACGTGATGGACGAGGTCGAGGCGGCGCTCGACGACACCAACCTGCAGCGGCTCATCCGCATCATGCAGGAGCTGCAGGAGGCCTCGCAGCTCATCGTGATCACGCACCAGAAGCGCACGATGGAGGTCGCCGACGCGCTGTACGGCGTCTCGATGCAGGGTGACGGCGTCTCCAAGGTCATCAGCCAGCGCCTCCGCTAGCCCCCCTTCACAACTTCAAGGCTTGAACACAAGCGGCCTCAGAGTGCCCTCAATTTCACAGCGGCCCACCTATTGACTTCGAAACTTGAAGGCATAGTCTCTGCAACGTTGCTTTTACCTTCAGGTGGTGGGCGGCACGAAGTTGTGCGCCACTTGAAGAGCTCGCCCCCACCCCCGGCAGCGCTGCCGGTGGCCCGAGGAGTACACGTGACCAGCACATCGCAGGCGCCCCAGTCCGGAGCCAGAGAGGCCCACCCGGACCATCTCGGCCATGTCATCTTCATTACGGCGGCTGCCGCGATGGGTGGCTTCCTCTTCGGCTACGACAGTTCGGTGATCAATGGCGCGACCGTCGCCATCCAGCACCGCTTCGACGTCGACGCCAACATGCTCGGCTGGATCATCGCCACCGCGCTGCTGGGCTGTGCCGTCGGTGCCGCGGTCGCCGGACGCATCGCCGACCGCATCGGCCGCATCCGCTGCATGCAGATCGCCGCCGTCCTCTTCGCGGCCAGCGCCGTCGGCTCCGCCCTGCCCTTCGCGGCCTGGGACCTCACGATGTGGCGCCTCATCGGCGGCATCGGCATCGGCATGGCCTCGGTGATCGGCCCGGCGTACATCGCCGAGGTCGCGCCGCCCGCCTACCGCGGCCGACTCGCCTCGTTCCAGCAGGCGGCCATCGTCATCGGCATCGCCGTCTCCCAGCTGGTCAACTGGGGCATCCTGAACATGGCCGACGGCGACCAGCGCGGCAAGCTGGCGGGCCTTGAGGCCTGGCAGTGGATGCTCGGCGTCATGGTCATCCCGGCGCTGCTCTACGGCCTGCTGTCCTTCATCATCCCGGAGTCGCCGCGCTTCCTGATCTCGGCGGGACGGCACACCGAGGCCAAGAAGGTGCTCGGCGAGGTCGAGGGCACCTCCATCGACCTGGACGCGCGCGTCGACGAGATCGAGAAGGGCCTGCACCGCGAGCACAAGCCGTCCTTCAAGGACCTGCTCGGCAAGGTCGGCTTCCTGCCGATCGTCTGGATCGGCATCGGGCTCTCGGTCTTCCAGCAGCTCGTCGGCATCAACGTGATCTTCTACTACTCGAACCAGCTGTGGCAGTCGATCGGCAAGGACCCGTCCAGCTCGTTCCTGTACTCGTTCGAGACGTCGATCGTGAACATCATCGGCACGGTCATCGCGATGATCTTCGTCGACCGCATCGGCCGCAAGCCCCTCGCCATCATCGGCTCCGCGGGCATGGCCGCGGCCCTGTTCACCATGGCGTGGGCGTTCTCGTACAAGACCGGCTCCGGTGACAACGTCTCGCTGCCGAACGCGCAGGGCCTGACCGCGATCATCGCCGCCAACGCCTTCGTGCTCTTCTTCGCCCTGTCCTGGGGCGTGGTCGTCTGGGTGCTGCTCGGCGAGATCTTCCCGAACCGGATCCGTGCCGCCGCGCTCGGTGTGGCCGCGTCCGCCCAGTGGCTCGCCAACTTCGCGATCACCAAGACCTTCCCGAGCATGTCCGAGTGGTCCCTGACCGGCTCGTACATCATCTACGGCGCCTTCGCCGCGATCTCGATCCCCTTCGTCATGAAGTTCGTCAAGGAGACGAAGGGCAAGGCCCTGGAGGAGATGGGCTAAACCCCCGCTGCCCCCTCCTCTTCAGGAAGCTGCCCCGGCCGAAGGACTCGTGCTCACTTGTCCTTCAGCCGGGGCAGTACGTTTTCGCAGAAGTGGTGCAGGCTGCGCCAGCCCTCGTCGACGGGCATGCCGCCGGAGAGCGGATGCAGGATGAGGCTGCCGGTGCCGCCCTTCGCGTACGCCACGCACTCGTCGGGCGTCAGGATCCGGTAGACGCCCTCGGCGCGCAGCTCCTCCACCGTGGTGGCCGCCGACTTCACCGCCGAGCGGATGTCTTTCGACTGCCAGGAGGCGTACGTGCGGGCCTCGTGCAGGAAGTGCTCGCCGTGCTTGGCCCAGGCGTGGTCCGGGTCGTCGGCGATGTGCAGCAGGTGGGTCTCGGCGGCGGGCATCATCGTCCAGCCCTCGGTGCCGTGCGCCGCGAGCTGTTCGGTGTAGTACGCCTCCAGCTCCGGCAGATGGGCGCTCGGGAAGAACGGCAGGCCGAGCCGGGCCGCCCGCCGGGCCGCCGCCTTCGACGAGCCGCCGACAAGCAGCAGCGGGTGCGGCCGGGTGAAGGGGCGCGGCGTGACGCGCACCGTGCGGCCGCGGAACTCGAAGGGCTCGCCGGTCCACGCCTTGAGCAGCGTCTCCAGCAGCTCGTCCTGGAGCTTCCCGCGGCTCTTCCAGTCGACCCCCGCCTGCTCGTACTCCTCCGGCCGGTAGCCGATCCCCGCCACCGTGACCAGGCGGCCCGCGCTCAGCAGGTCGAGCACGGCGATGTCCTCGGCGAGCCGCAGCGGGTCGTGCAGCGGCCCGATGACCGCGGACACCGTCACCGTGATGCGCCGGGTGGCGCCGAAGACGGCGCCCGCGAACGTGAAGGGCGAGGAGATCCAGTTGTTCTCCGCGCCGTGGTGCTCCTCCGTCTGGACCGTGGCGATGCCGCGGTCGTCCGCGTAGGTGGCCATCTCCAGGGCGGTCCGGTAGCGCTCACTCAGCGAGGCGGGCGTCGCCGCGGGATCGACGAGGTTGAAACGTACGACTGTGGCGGGCATGGAAACGTCCCCCTTCACCGTGCGTGGGCGGCGAAGGGGGACGTTAGCTGACGTGAAATCAGATGGATACCCTCGTACGGGAGTGGGATGGCCCCGCGGGGAAGTTGGCGAGGATCAGGCGGAGACCAGCTCGGTGTCGTCCCCGCCCTTGCCGGCCACCGCGTCCTGCTCCACCAGCGGCGTCTTCGGCAGGACCGCGTACAGCACGGCCGCGACGACGATCGTGATCAGCCAGCCCAGGCCGTGCCGGCCGAGCCAGGACGTGGCGAGCGGGCCGCTGAACCAGTCGACCTTGGTGAAGAGCAGGCCCACCACCAGGGCGATCGCCCACGCCGTCATGGCCTGCCAGGCGAAGCCGGCCTTGTACCAGTAGGCGCTGGTGCGCTTGGTGTCCATCAGGGCCTCGCCGTCGTACGTCTTGCGGCGCAGCATGTCGATGCCGAAGACGCCGATCCAGGCGGAGAACGCGACCGCGAGGAGGGTGAGGAAGGAGATGAACGAGCCCATGAAGCTCGTCGCCACGTTCATCAGGATGTAGCCGAAGATCAGGCTGATGATCGCGTTCACGCTGACGGCCCATGCGCGCGGGACCTTGATGCCGAGCGTCATGGCGGTGAAGCCCGCGGAGTACATCGACATCGAGTTGATCAGCAGCATGCCGATGAGGGCCATCAGCAGGTACGGCACGGCGATCCACATCGGCAGCAGCTCACCGAGGAAGGAGACCGGGTCCTGCGCCGAGGAGAGCTTGGGGTCGGAGACCGCCATGACGGCACCCATCAGGACCATCGGCACGACGACGATCGCGGCGCCGCCGATGGCGTGGCCGACCAGCGGCTTGTTGGAGGCGTTGCGCGGCAGGTAGCGGGTGAAGTCGGGGCCGGTGGGCACCCAGCTGATGCCGCCCGCCGCGATGGTGCCGACGCCCGCGACCATCATCGCCGTGGAGCCCGCGGGCTTGTCGAAGACGGCGGACCAGTCGGTCTCGGCGAGGAGGTAGACGAGCACGAGCACGCTGAACGCGCCGAAGGCGTACGTCGACCAGGTGCTGCAGATGTGCAGGATCTTCCGGCCGAGACCGCTGATCAGGAACGTGCAGGTGACGAAGGCGACGAGCGTGACGACGGTCAGCCAGGTGCTCGACTTCACACCGAAGCAGATGTCCAGGACCGTGATGATCGCGTACGCGCCCGTGACCGCGTTGATCGTCTCCCAGCCCCAGCGGGCGACCCAGATCAGGGCGCCCGGGAAGAGGTTGCCGCGCTGGCCGAAGACCGCGCGCGAGAGCGTCATGCCCGGCGAGCCGCCGCGCTTGCCGGCGACGGAGATCAGACCGACCATGCCGTAGCTCAGCAGGGGCGAGACGAGCGCGACGACCAGGACCTGCCAGAAGTTCAGGCCGTTGGACACGATCAGACCCGCACCCATGGTGAGCAGCAGGACACTGATGTTGGCCGCGACCCAGGTGGGGAACAGTTCGCGGGTCTTGCCCGTGCGCTCGGCGTCCGGGACGGGCTCAAGGCCGCGCGTCTCAAGGGCGCCTTCGGATTCGGCGGTGGTGCTCATGGGGGTGGGTCCGTGCCTCTCGCTCGGCTCGCAACGTCGCGATCCGTCGGTGGGGTTGATCGCGATGGACTCTACGCGCGTTGATGCAGAGAGCTCCATCGTACTTTAATCCGAGTAGTGCCCTCCCGGGGCATATGTTCTTTGGAGGAAAACACAATCTGGGCCTCTGCGGGGGCCATGGCCGATACTGGACGGGTTATGGAAATCGTCATCCTTGCTGTAGTCATCGCCGTGGTCGTGATCGGCGCGCTCGGCGGGCTCGTGATCGGCAGCCGCAAGAAGAAGCAGCTGCCGCCGCAGGCCCCGCCCTCCGCGCCCACCATCACCGCCCCTCCCGCCGAACCGAAGGTCGGCGACGAGGCCGAGACGCCGCGCGACGAACCGCGCCGCACGATCGAGGAGGTGGATCTTCCCCTCGTCGAGCCGACGGCCCCGGCCCCGGTCGTCGTCGAGGAGCCGGCCGCGCCGGAGATCGAGACCCCCGAGCCCACCGCGGGACGCCTGGTCCGGCTGCGCGCCCGGCTCTCCCGCTCGCAGAACGCGCTCGGCAAGGGACTGCTCACGCTGCTGTCCCGTGAGCACCTCGACGAGGACACCTGGGAGGAGATCGAGGACACCCTGCTCACCGCGGACGTCGGTGTCGCGCCCACCCAGGAGCTCGTGGAGCGGCTGCGCGAGCGCGTCCGCGTCCTCGGCACCCGCACCCCGGACGAGCTGCGCACCCTCCTGCGCGAGGAGCTCATCGCGCTCCTCGGCACGGGGGCGGGCACGGACTTCGACCGCACCGTGAAGACCGAGTCCGGCCTGGAGACGCCGGGCATCGTGATGGTCGTCGGGGTCAACGGCACCGGCAAGACCACCACCACCGGCAAGCTCGCGCGCGTCCTCGTCGCCGACGGCCGCTCGGTCGTCCTCGGCGCCGCCGACACCTTCCGCGCCGCCGCCGCCGACCAGCTGCAGACCTGGGGCGAGCGCGTCGGCGCCCGCACGGTCCGCGGCCCCGAGGGCGGCGACCCGGCCTCCATCGCCTTCGACGCGGTCAAGGAGGGCATCGCCGAGGGAGCGGACGTCGTCCTCATCGACACCGCGGGCCGGCTGCACACCAAGACGGGCCTCATGGACGAGCTCGGCAAGGTCAAGCGCGTCGTCGAGAAGCACGCCCCGCTCGACGAGGTGCTGCTCGTCCTCGACGCCACGACCGGGCAGAACGGCCTGGTGCAGGCCCGGGTCTTCGCCGAGGTCGTCGACATCACGGGCATCGTCCTCACCAAGCTGGACGGCACCGCCAAGGGCGGCATCGTCGTCGCCGTGCAGCGGGAACTGGGCGTGCCGGTCAAGCTGATCGGCCTCGGCGAGGGCGCGGACGACCTCGCGCCGTTCGAGCCGGAGGCGTTCGTGGACGCGCTCATCGGGGACTGAGGTCCCGCTTTCGTACGCAGGTGAAGGGCCCCCTCGCACGGTGCAGATGCGAGGGGGCCCTTCGGTCTCTGTTCCGCCGTGTCTTCGCCGTGCGGCGCTACGCGGGGGAGCGGTGTGCCACGTACGCCAGGGTTCCGAGGAGGAGCCGGGCCTCGGGCGGGTTCGTCGCCGTGTCGAGGGCCGGGGAGCGGAGCCAGCGGACCGGGCCGAGGCCGCCGCGGTCGGACGGCGGCGCCGTGATGTGGTCGCCCCTGCCGAGACCGTGCAGGTCCAGGTCGGCGCCGTCCCAGCCCATGCGGTAGAGCAGCTGGGGGAGCCCGGCCGCGGCGCCGGGGGCGACGAAGAACTGCGCCCGCCCGTCGGGCGTGACCGCCACGGGGCCGAGCGGGATGCCCATCCGCTCCAGCCTGACCAGGGCGCGCCGCCCCGCGGTCTCCGCCACCTCGATCACGTCGAAGGCGCGGCCCACCGGCAATAACACGGCGGCGCCGGGGAACTCCGCCCAGGCGTCCGCCACTTCGTCGAGGGTGGCCCCGGCCGGGACCTCGGGCGCGAAGCCCAGCGGGTGGGCGCCGGGGGCGGGGCAGGCGGTGGCTCCGCACGAGCAGGCGCCGTCCAGGGCGCGGGCGCCGGGCACCGCGGCCCAGCCCCACAGGCCGGTGTACTCCGCCACCGCGGTGCAGTCCGATGTGCGGCCGCGCCGCCGTGATCCGGTCCGGGGCCTGTCGGTTCCCCGGATGCCGCCGATCGTGAAGCCCATGCCCCCTCCAACGTGTCGCGCGTGCAGCGGTTACGAGACGGAATCGGTTCGTGACCGTCTGTTCTTGAGGCGGCGCTCGAAGCATTCGCGGTGGTGCGCCGGTCGTTGCGCGCGCCGGTGCACTCCGCTCCGCCCACTTTCCGTCGACCTATGTCAAGTGAATCGCTTGCCGCCGCACGGGAGTTCATTCGAAGGGGTGGCGAATGGTGGCGTTTCTGCAATCGCCCTCGCCGGGCGCGTGATCGTGGGATTACTTTCGGTACATGACCCTGGGAGTTCGAGCACTCGCGGGTATGCCGGAGGCAAGTCGGTTTCCTGTTCGACGGGTGACATTCTCCGGACGGGCGGCCGTAAGGCGCGGCATTCTGTTAGGGCTTGGCGTGGACAGCGCACAAGTGTCATGAGGGATGGGGGCGTTCCAGTGAGCGGCAACGGTGGAGGCGGCACGCACGCCACGAGCGCCGAGAAGCGCCCCAACGAGATGCTCACGTCCTGGTTCGTGCGCAGCGGCTGGTCGAAGGGCGAGCTGGCCCGGCAAGTGAACCGCAGGGCACGGCAGTTGGGTGCTCACCACATTTCCACCGACACCTCGCGGGTGCGCCGCTGGCTGGACGGCGAGAATCCCCGCGAGCCGATTCCCCGCATCCTTTCCGAGCTGTTCTCCGAGCGGTTCGGCTGCGTCGTCGCCGTCGAGGACCTGGGCCTGCGCGCGGCCCACCGCACGCCCGCCTCCTCCGGGGTCGACCTGCCCTGGACCGGCCCGCAGACGGTCGCCCTCATCAGTGAGTTCTCCCGCAGCGACCTGATGCTCGCCCGCCGCGGCTTCCTCGGCACCTCGCTGGCGCTCTCCGCGGGCCCCGCCCTCATCGAGCCCATGCAGCGCTGGCTCGTGCCCTCGCCCTCGTCCCCGCGCCAGGACCCCGAGCCCGCCGTGTCGCGCCGCCCGGCCCGGCTCTCCAAGCCGGAGCTCGACCTCCTGGAGTCCACGACGGTGATGTTCCGCCAGTGGGACGCCCAGTGCGGGGGAGGGCTCCGGCGCAAGGCCGTCGTCGGACAGCTGCACGAAGTGACGGACCTGTTGCAGGAGCCCCAGCCCGAAGCCACCTCCAAGCGCCTCTTCAAGGTCGCGGGCGAGCTCGCCGAGCTGGCCGGCTGGATGAGCTACGACGTAGGGCTCCAGCCCACCGCCCAGAAGTACTTCGTCCTCGCCCTGCACGCCGCCAAGGAAGCGGGCGAGAAGCCCCTCGGGTCGTACATCCTCTCCAGCATGAGCCGCCAGATGATCCACCTCGGCCGCCCTGAGGACGCACTCGAACTGATCCACCTCGCGCAGTACGGCAGCCGGGACTGCGCGGGTCCGCGCACCCAGGCCATGCTGTATGCGATGGAGGCCCGGGCGTACGCCAGCATGGGGCAGCCCGGCAAGTGCAAGCGGGCCGTGCGGATGGCCGAGGACACCTTCGCCGACGCCGAGGACTTCACCGAGCCCGAGCCGGACTGGATCCGCTTCTTCTCCGAAGCCGAGCTCAACGGCGAGAACGCCCACTCGTACCGCGACCTGGCCTACGTGGCGGGCCGCAGCCCCACCTACGCCTCGCTCGCCGAGCCCGTCATGGACCGCGCGGTCGAGCTCTTCGAGTCGGACGCCGAGCACCAGCGTTCGTACGCGCTGAACCTCATCGGCAAAGCCACCGTCCACCTGCTCCAACGCGAGCCCGAGCAGAGCACGGTCCTCGCCGGACGGGCCCTCGACATCGCCAAGAAGGTCCGCTCCGAGCGGGTCAACACCCGCCTGCGCAAAACCGTCGACACGGCCGTCCGCGACTTCGGAGACGTCGCCGAGGTCGTCCAGCTCACCGAACGGCTCGCCATCGAGATGCCGGAGACCGCGGAGGCGGTCTGAAGCCCGGCACGACCGGCCCCGGCCGCGGCCGGACCATCCCTTACAGCCCGACTCGGCTCCCCCCATGCCAGGTCAGCCGGATGGCCGCCGCGGCCGGTTCTCACGCTCCGCGCAGGGTAGGAAACCGCACCCCGCGCGACCCGGCAGTTCATGGACGCGTAACACGTACGACCTCTTCGTCACTGCCGTGAAACACCGAGGCGCCCCCGCCGAAACCGCGCTGCGCCAATGTCTGGCGCACAACCGGCCCCACAGCGAGGAGACGCCGATGCCCCCAGGCATCACGATCGCCGCAGACGCCCCCGAGCTGTCTGCCGCCAATACCGGGTTCATGCTCATCTGCTCCGCCCTGGTGATGCTCATGACGCCCGGACTCGCCTTCTTCTACGGAGGCATGGTCCGCGTCAAAAGCACCCTGAACATGCTGATGATGAGCTTCATCAGCCTGGGGATCGTCACCATCCTCTGGGTGCTGTACGGCTTCTCCGTCGCGTTTGGCACCGACCACGGCAGCCTCTTCGGCTGGGAGAGCGACTACGTCGGGCTCAGCGGCCTCGGCATCAACCAGCTCTGGGACGGCTACACCATCCCGGTCTACGTCTTCGCCGTCTTCCAGCTGATGTTCGCGATCATCACGCCGGCACTGATCAGCGGCGCCCTCGCGGACCGCGTCAAGTTCACGGCCTGGGCGCTGTTCGTCGCCCTCTGGGCCACCGTCGTGTACTTCCCGGTCGCGCACTGGGTGTGGGGCACCGGCGGCTGGGCCTTCGAGCTCGGCGTCATCGACTTCGCGGGCGGCACGGCCGTGCACATCAACGCCGGAGCCGCGGCGCTCGGCGTGATCCTCGTCATCGGCAAGCGCGTCGGCTTCAAGAAGGACCCGATGCGGCCCCACTCGCTGCCGCTCGTGATGCTCGGCGCGGCCCTGCTCTGGTTCGGCTGGTTCGGCTTCAACGCCGGCTCGTGGCTCGGCAACGACGACGGCGTCGGCGCGCTCATGTTCGTCAACACACAGGTCGCCACCGCCGCGGCGATGCTCGCCTGGCTCGTCTACGAGAAGATCCGGCACGGCGCGTTCACCACGCTGGGCGCCGCGTCGGGTGCCGTCGCCGGCCTCGTCGCCATCACCCCGTCCGGCGGCTCCTGCTCGCCGCTCGGCGCCATCGCCATCGGCGCCATCGCCGGTCTGCTGTGCGCCATGGCCGTCGGACTCAAGTTCAAATTCGGCTACGACGACTCCCTCGACGTCGTCGGCGTCCACCTGGTCGGCGGCGTCGCCGGCTCGGTCCTCGTCGGCTTCTTCGCCACCGGCGGCGGCCAGTCGAAGGCGCAGGGCCTGTTCTACGGAGGCGGCCTCGAACAGCTGTGGAAGCAGCTCGCGGGCGTCGGCGCGGTCTTCGCGTACTCCCTGATCGCCTCCGCCGTGCTTGCCTTCCTCCTGGACAAGACGATCGGCATGCGGGTCAGCGAGGACGATGAGGTCGGGGGCATCGACCAGGTCGAACACGCCGAGACCGCGTACGACTTCAGCGGGGCGGGCGGCGGTACGGCCCCGCGTACCCCCGTCCCGGGACCGCTCCCGGGCACGGCGGCAGCACAGGCTCAGAAGAACAAGAAGGTGGACGCATGAAGCTCATCACCGCGGTCGTCAAGCCGCACCGGCTCGACGAGATCAAGGAAGCGCTGCACGCCTTCGGTGTCCAGGGCCTGACGGTCACCGAGGCCAGCGGCTACGGACGGCAGCGCGGACACACCGAGGTCTACCGGGGCGCCGAGTACACGGTCGACCTCGTGCCGAAGATCCGCATCGAGGTGCTCGTCGAGGACGACGACGCCGAAGAGCTCGTGGAGGTCGTCGTGAAGGCCGCCCGCACCGGCAAGATCGGGGACGGCAAGGTCTGGAGCGTGCCGGTCGAGACGGCTGTCCGGGTGCGGACGGGGGAGCGCGGGCCCGACGCGCTGTGAGGCACGCGTGCGGGGCCGGGGGGCCGACCGGGCGGGACTGAACGGAAGCATGCGGGACTGAACAGGAGCTGCTGGGTGACGAGTGTGGACGTGGATACCGCTTCAGAACAGGAAGACTCCGGACCCAGCGGCTACGCGGCGGCCCGGCTGCGGCTCCTCCAGGAGGAGTCGCGGTCCGGGCCGCCGCGCCGTTCCGCCCTCGCGGAGCTGACGGACGACTGGCTGGCGGGGCTCTTCCGGGTCGGCGGCGGCCCCTCCGGGGTGCCGCGGGGCGCCGCACTCGTCGCGGTGGGCGGCTACGGCCGCGGTGAGCTGTCACCGCGCAGCGACCTCGACCTGCTGCTCCTGCACGACGGCAGCGCGGACCCGGCCGAGGTGGCCGCGCTCGCCGACCGCCTCTGGTACCCCGTCTGGGACCTCGGGCTCGCCCTCGACCACTCCGTGCGCACACCCGCGGAGGCCAGGAAGACCGCCGGCGAAGACCTCAAGGTGCACCTCGGCCTCCTCGACGCGCGGCATGTCGCCGGAGACCTCGGCCTGACCGCCGCGCTCCGCACGGCCGTGCTCGCCGACTGGCGCAACCAGGCACCGAAACGACTGCCCGAGCTGCGCGAACTCTGCGAGGAACGGGCCGAGCGGCAGGGCGAGTTGGGCCATCTGCTCGAACCCGACCTGAAGGAGGCCAGGGGCGGGCTGCGCGACGTGACCGCGCTGCGGGCCGTCGCCGCGTCGTGGCTGGCGGACGCGCCCCGCGAGGGACTCGCCGACGCCCGGCGACGCCTCCTCGACGTGCGCGACGCCCTGCACCTGGCGACAGGCCGCGCCACCGACCGGCTCGCCCTCCAGGAACAGGACCAGGTCGCCGCCGAACTGGGCCTCCTCGACGCGGACACCCTGCTGCGGCAGGTGTACGAGTCCGCGCGCGTCGTCTCGTACGCCAGTGACGTCACCTGGCGCGAGGTGGGGCGCGTGCTGCGGGCGCGGTCCGGACGGCCGCGGCTGCGGGCGATGCTCGGAGGGCGCGGGGCGGGTCGAGGAGGTGGCCGCGGCGACGGCCGGGGGACCGCGGCCGAGCGGTCGCCGCTGGCCGAAGGGGTCGTGGAGCACGACGGTGAGGCCGTGCTCGCACGCGCCGCCCGGCCCGAACGGGACCCCGTGCTGCCGCTGCGCGCCGCCGCGGCAGCCGCCCAGGCCGGACTTCCCCTCTCCCTGCACGCCGTGCGGCGACTGGCCGCCACAGCGGGGAACCTGCCCACGCCGTGGCCCGCCGAGGCGCGCGAGCAACTCGTGACGCTGCTCGGCGCGGGACGGCCGACGGTCCCCGTGTGGGAGGCACTGGAGGCGGAAGGGCTCATCAACCGGCTCCTGCCCGACTGGGAGCGAGTGCGGTGCCGGCCCCAGCGCAACGCCGTCCACACGTGGACGGTCGACCGGCACCTGGTCGAGACGGCGGTGCGGGCGGCCGCGCTCACCCGGCGGGTGGGGCGGCCCGACCTGCTGCTCGTCGCCGCGCTGCTGCACGACATCGGGAAGGGCTGGCCCGGGGACCACTCCGTGGCCGGCGAGACCATCGCCCGGGACGTCGCGGCACGGATCGGCTTCGACACGGCGGACGTGGCGGTCATCGCGTGCCTGGTCCGCCACCACCTGCTCCTCGTCGAGACGGCCACGCGGCGCGACCTCGACGACCCGGCGACGGTACGGGGCGTCGCCGAGGCGGTGCGGTCCGAGGGGACGCTGGAACTGCTGCACGCGCTGACCGAGGCGGACGCGCTGGCCACCGGGCCCGCGGCCTGGTCGGCCTGGCGGGGCGCGTTGGTCGCCGACCTCGTGAAGCGGGTGGCGGCGGTGCTGGCCGGGGAGGTGACTGAGCAGGCGGCCGATGGCGAGGCGGTGCCCACGGCTGAGCAGGAGCGGCTGGCGGTGGAGGCGTTCCGGACGGGCGGGCCGGTGCTTTCGCTGCGTACGCGGGCGGAGGGGGCGGAGGCAGGGGAGGCAGGGGAGGGGGCGGGAGAGTCTGCCGACGGGCCGGAGCTGTTGGGTGTGGAGCTGGTGGTCGCGGTGCCGGACCAGCCCGGGGTGCTGTCATCGGTGGCCGGGGTGCTGGCGCTGCATCGGCTCGCCGTACGCACGGCGGAGCTGCGGGAGGTGACGTTGCCGGCGGGCATGGGGTCCTCCGTGCTGCTGCTCAGCTGGCGGGTCGCCGCGGAGTACGGGTCGCTGCCGCAGGCGGCGCGGCTGCGGGCCGATCTCGTACGGGCACTGGACGGCTCGCTGCACATCGAGGCGCGGCTCGCGGAACGGGAGGCGGCGTACCCGCGGCGCCGGGGCACCGTCGCGCCGCCGCCCCGGGTGACGGTCGCTGCGGCGGGCTCCCGCCTCGCGACGGTGATCGAGGTCCGCGCCCAGGACGCCCCCGGCCTCCTGCACCGGATCGGCCGCGCGCTGGAGGAGGCGGGGGTGGTGGTGCGGAGTGCGCATGTGTCGACGCTGGGGGCGAATGCGGTGGACGCGTTCTATGTGACGGGTGTGGAGGGGGCTCCCTTGACGGGGGAGCGGGCTGCGGGGGTGGCTCGGGGGGTGGAGGAGGCGCTGCGGGGCTAGGTCTGTGTGGGTCGGCGCGCTTCTGCCCTTCTTGGGGGGGGAGCGGGGAGGCGCTGGGGGGCAGGGCTGTCTGGGGCGGTGCGCCTTCTGCCCGTCTGTGGGGCGGGGCCGCGGGGGTATGTGCGTACTCGCCATCCCTGCGCCGCGGCACACGGACAAAGGCGCCGATGTTTCCTCGGTGCTCCGTTCGCACATACCCCCACGTCCCCTCGGGAGCGCTTGCGCCTGCGGCCCGGTGGGGGTTCCCACCGGGCTCCCCCCTCGGGCCTCAGGCTGATCGTCGCAGGGCATGCATCCCCCGGCCCCTGCCCTAAATGATCGTCGCAGGGCACCCCTGGCCCCTGCCCCCGCTGCACGTCGCAGGGCACCCCTCCCGCCTAGCCGCCTCAACTCCGGCTGATCGTCGCAGGGCGCACCCGCCCTCTGGCCTCACCTCCGGCTGATCGTCGCAGGGCACCCGGCCCCCTGCTCCCGCGGGACGTCGCAGGTCCCCCCCACCCACCCACCCCTGCTCCTGCGGGACGTCGCAGGCCACCCCCACCCACTCGCCCCTGCCCCCGCAGGACGTCGCAGGCCGCGCCCCCCACCCACTCGCCCCTGCCCCCGCAGGACGTCGCAGGCCGCGCCCCCCACCCACTCGCCCCTGCCCCCGCAGGACGTCGCAGGCCGCCCCCCCCACCCACTCGCCCCTGCC
>NZ_JBFAHP010000038.1:0-83433 GCF_040654255.1 Streptomyces sp. NPDC050732 | reverse complement strand
GCCGCACGGGCTGCGGGAAGCCGGCCCACCCCTCCGTCGCGCAGCGGCGCCATACGTCCACGCTGCGGTGCGGGGCAAACGGGTGGGTGGGTGGGTGGGTGGGAAAGCTCGCCGCGAAGCGGCGCAACACGCGTACCCCGCGGAGCGGAGCGGCGAAGCGGCGGCGGAGAGGCAGCCCCCGGCCCCCCTCCATCCCCCGACGCCCCCGGCGAGACGCGGTACCGTTCGCCCGCAGGCCAAGCACCAAGCACCACCCGCAGGCCAAGCGCCAGGCGCCAAGGCAGACGCCGAGGCAAAGCACAAAGCACGCGCCGAAAGCCACCACAAGAGGAGACAGTCGACCGTGAGCAAGACCGTGCGGCCGGCGGCCGAGGGTACTGATCCCTTTGGCACCGCCCGCCTCCGCCGCGGAGTCCTCGACGCGTGGGCGGCGGCGCCGGCCCGTTTCCGTGAGGACGCCAACGCCGAGGAGGACCTCGCCCTCGGCGGCTACCGCGACCGGCTCGTCGTGGAGCTCGCCCAGAACGCCTCGGACGCCGCCGCCCGCGCGGGCGTGCCGGGGCGGCTGGCGCTGACGTTGCGCGGCGGGGTCCTCGCCGCGGCGAACACCGGCGCGCCGCTCGACGCCGCCGGGGTCGAGTCGCTCTCCACCCTCCGCGCCTCCGCGAAGCGGGAGGAGACCCCGGCGCAGGCGCAGGGACAGGCGCAGAGCGTCGGACGGTTCGGCGTCGGATTCGCCGCCGTGCTCGCCGTCAGCGACGAGCCCGCCGTCGTCGGGCGTACCGGCGGTGTCCGCTGGTCGCTCGACGAGGCGCGGGAACTCGCCGCGGAGACGGCCAGGTTCAGCCCGGGCCTCGGGGACGAGGTACGGCGGCGGGACGGCCACGTCCCGCTGCTCCGGCTCCCGTTCGCCGCCGAGGGCACCGCCCCCGCCGGCTATGACACGGTCGTCATCCTGCCGCTGCGCGACGCCGCCGCGGAGGACCTCGTGGCGCGGCTGCTCGACGGGGTCGACGACGCGCTGCTCCTCGCCCTGCCGGGCCTGGAGGAGGTCAGCGTCGAGACGCCGGACGGGGCGACCCGCACCCTGCGCCGCCGGACCGAGGCCCCGTACACGGTCGTCGAGGACAGCCGGGAGGGCACGACCCGCTGGCGCACCGTCAGCCGGCAGGGGCCGCTCGACGCCGCCCTGCTGAAGGACCGGCCCGTCGAGGAGCGGCTGCGCCCGCACTGGTCCGTGACGTGGGCCGTGCCGGCGGACGGTGACGGTGCTCCGGAGCGGCCCAGGACGAGCCCCGTCGTGCACGCGCCGACGCCGAGCGACGAGCCGTTGGGCGTACCGGCGCTGCTCCTCGCGTCGTTCCCGCTGGACACCGCGCGGCGGCACGCGGCTCCGGGGCCGTTGACCGACTTCCTGGTGGAGCGGGCCGCGGAGGCGTATGTGGAGCTGCTCGCCGACTGGCGGCCGGTCACGGAGGAGATCATCTCGCTCGTGCCGGGTCCGCTCGGGCGGAGCGAGCTGGACGGCGCGCTGCGGCAGGCCATCCTGGACCGGCTGCCGCGCACCGCCTTCCTGCCGCCGGCCCTGCCCCGCGCCGAGGACGACGAGGACGAGCTGCCGGAGGTTCTGCGGCCGCGGGACGCGGAGGTCGTGGAGGGCGCCGGCGCCGAGACCGTCCGGGTGCTCGCCGAGGTGCTGCCGAGCCTGCTGCCGGCGGGTCTGGAGCGCCGCGCGGAGCTGCGCACGCTCGGGGTCGCGCGTGTTCCGCTGACCGAGGCGGTCGACCGTCTCGCGGGTCTGGAGCGGGAGCCGGGCTGGTGGCGGCGGTTGTACGAGACGTTGGCGGGGGTCGACCCGGACCGGCTGTCCGGGCTGCCGGTGCCGTTGGCTGGGGGCACCTCCCAGGCTTTCGGCTCTGGGGGAGGGCGTACGACGATCGGGCCCCGGCAGGTTCTGCTTCCCGCCGCCGGGGACGAGCGCGATCCGGCGTCCCTGGCCCGCCTCGGCCTTAAGGTCGCCCATCCGGACGCCGTCCACCCGCTCCTGGAGAAGCTCGGCGCGCTGCCCGCGACGCCGCGCGCCGTCCTCACGACGCCGCAGGTCCGGGCCGCCGTGGCCGCGTCCCTCGACGACGACACGTGGGACGAGGACGCGCTGGACGCCGAGGAGTTGGCGGACGTCGTGCTCGCGCTCGTCCGGGACGCGAACCTGGCCCCGGGCGACGAGCCGTGGCTTGCCGCCCTCGCGCTGCCCGACGAGGACGGTGAGCTCTCCCCGGCGGGCGAGCTCGTGCTGCCGGGCAGTCCTTTCGCGCAGGTCATGCGGGAGGACGAACTGGCGCTCGTGGATGAGGAGGTGGCGGAGCGGTGGGGGGAGCAGCCGCTTGCCGCCTGTGGTGTGCTCGCCACGTTCGCTCTCGTACGCGCCACCGATGTCGTCCTCGACCCCGACGAACTGGAGCCCCGCGACGGCGACTTCGCCGAGCCGGACGACGCGGGTCTGCTCGACGCCGTGGACGTGTGGTGCGAGGACGTCCTCGACCGGTTGCCGGACACTCCGGTGCCGCCGGTGGCCACGGAGATCGTCGCCGTACGGGATCTCGACCTGGTCGACGACGACTGCTGGCCGCAGGCGCTGGCGATGCTGTCGCAGCCGCCGCTGCGGGACGCGCTGACGCAGCCGCTGCGGGTGCTGCTGCCGGACGGGACGACGGAGACGGTCCGTTCGTACACCGCGTGGTGGCTGCGCGGCCACCCGGTCCTCGGCGGCCGCCGGCCCGCCGGGCTGCGCGCGGCGGGCGGTGATCCGCTGCTCGCCGGGCTCTACGACGCGGCGGACGCGTCCGGGTTCGGCGACGAGCAGGTGCTGCGGGCGCTGGGCGTACGGACGTCCGTGGCCGCCCTCCTGGCGGAGCCGGGCGGCGCGGCCGAACTGCTCGACCGGCTCGCGGACCCGGACAGGCCCGTCTCCACCGCCCAACTGCATGCCCTGTACGGGGCGCTGGCCGATCTCGACCCGGAGCAGGTGACCCTCCCGGACGAGCTGCGCGCGGTGGTGGACGGCGAGGTCGTGGTGGTCGACGCGGCGGACGCGGTCGTCGCCGACGCCCCGGACCTGCTGCCGCTGGCCGGCGGTGTGGCGTTGCTGCCGGTGGAGCCGCGCAAGGCGGGCGACCTGGCAGATCTGTTCCAGGTGCGGCGGCTGAGCGAGACGGCGGCCGTGGAGCCGGTGGGGGAGGGTGTCGAGCACGAGGTGCCCGAGCCCGTGCGGACCCTGCTGGGTTCCGCGACCCCGCACACGTACGTCGAGTACGACGAACTGGTCGCCGGTGGCGTGGAGCTGGACTGGCGGCGCACCCCGGACGGGGTCGTGCACGCGGCGACCGTGGAGGGTGTCGCGGCGGGTCTCGCCTGGGCGGCGGGTCAGTGGCCGCGCCGCTTCGAGGTGGCGGCCCTCCTCGAAGATCCGTCACGGACGGCGGAGTTGGCACGGGACCGCTGGTTCGACTGACGCGCCATCCTCCGGAATGCCTTATTCCGGAATGTCTTGTTCCGCCACCTTGTTCCGCCCTGGCACATAGGGGCGGAACAGGGCATTCCACAACTCGGTCACATTTTCTTTACTCGTCGTACAACCGTTCGCTTCAGTGGCGAGTCTGATCTTGCGAGTCAACAGACTCCTAGATCACTCGGGCCTCGCGTGACGGCAATGCACCGCGAGGCCCCCTTCTCCAACTGGGGAAACACATGCGCATCCGTGCCACCGTGGCCGCACTGTCCGGCACCCTGGCCCTGTCCGCACTCGCTGTCCCGGCTGCCCAGGCCGCCGACGGCCCGGACGCCCCGAAGTTCGCCGCTTCCGTCGCCAAGGTCGCGAGCGTCGGCACCGACGGCGACACCAAGATCACCAAGGTCACCGTCAACGGTGGCAAGGACGTCACGATCGGCACCACCGAGAAGAAGAAGTTCACCGTCGCCGTCACCGCGACCGACCCGGAGGGCATCGCGGCGGGCAGCGCCTTCCTGTGGCACGGCCCGGACTCGCAGTCCGCTGACGCCGTCCTCTCCCCGGACGACTTCGAGGGCAAGTGCACGGTCGTGAACGCGACCACCTCGACCTGCACCGTCACCGTCGTCGCCGACCCGAAGGTGGACATCTTCTCGAACACCGCCGCCGGCGGCGGCTGGAAGGTCTACGCCTCCGTGGTCGCCAACGACGGCGACTCGGTCGAGGGCGACTCGTACAAGTCCGACGCCAGCGTCCTGCGCGCCGCCAAGCTCACCACCAACGCCTCCCCCGAGCCCATCAAGAAGGGCAAGACCCTCACGGTCACCGGCGCCCTGACCCGCGCCAACTGGGAGACCTACAAGTACGCCGGCTACACCAAGCAGGACGTGAAGCTGCAGTACAAGAAGAAGGGCGCCACCAGCTACACGACGCTCAAGACGGTCAAGTCCGACACCAAGGGCAACCTGAAGACCACGGTGACGGCCTCCGCCGACGGCTACTACCGCTACGTCTTCGCGGGCACCTCCACGACCCCGTCCGTGACGTCCGCCAGCGACTTCGTCGACGTCCAGTAGTCGACGCCGAGCAGTAGCCGCCCGCCGTCAGGCGGGGAAGCGGCGGTCCACCACGCGGTAGACGACCTCGACAGCCAGTGAGGCCACCGCCGCGATCGCGACCGCCGCCCACGGCATCGTCGTGCCCACCAGCTTCAGCTGGAAGAAGTCCTGGAGCCAGGGCACGGTCAGGACGAGCAGGAAGCCGAGACCCATCGCGCCGATGAGGCCGATCCGCCACCACGTGTAGGGGCGGGCGATGATGGCGAGCACCCACATGGCGATCAGGAACAGCGCCAGGGTCGCCGCGCTGGTCTCGGCTTCCCGCGCGCCCGCGCCCTCGTAGTGGTGCCGGGCGAGCAGATACGTCGCGAAGGTGGCGACGCCCGCGATGACGCCGCCCGGGATCGCGTACCGCATGACCCTGCGGACGAAGTGCGGCTTCGCGCGCTCCTTGTTGGGGGCGAGGGCGAGGAAGAAGGCGGGGACGCCGATCGTCAGGGTGGAGAGCAGCGTCAGGTGGCGCGGCAGGAAGAGGTACTCGACCTGCGAGCAGACCACCAGCAGCGCGATGATCACCGAATAGACGGTCTTGACCAGGAACAGCGTGGCGACGCGGGTGATGTTGCCGATGACGCGGCGGCCCTCGGCGACGACGGACGGCAGCGTCGCGAAGCTGTTGTTGAGGAGCACGATCTGGGCGACCGCCCGCGTGGCCTCCGAGCCCGAACCCATGCTCACACCGATGTCGGCGTCCTTCAGGGCCAGGACGTCGTTGACGCCGTCGCCGGTCATCGCGACCGTGTGGCCGCGTGACTGGAGCGCGCCCACCATGTCGCGCTTCTGCTGCGGGGTGACGCGGCCGAAGACGGAGTTGTCGTCGAGGGCCTGCCCCATCTCGTCCCGCTCGGTGGGCAGCTTGCGCGCGTCCACGGTGTTCTCCGCGCCGGGCAGGCCGAGCTTGCCGGCGACCGCGCTCACCGAGACGGCGTTGTCACCGGAGATGACCTTGGCGGCGACGTCCTGCTCCTCGAAGTAGCGCAGGGTGTCGGCGGCGTCGGGGCGAAGGCGCTGTTCGAGGACGACGAGCGCGGTGGCCCGGGCCCCGGAGGCGACGTCGGGGTCGTCGAGGGCGCCGCTCGCGCGGGCGAGGAGCAGGACGCGCAGGCCCTGCTGGTTGAGCTCCTCGATCTCGGCGAGGGACGCGTCGCCGTCGGGCAGCAGGACGTCGGGCGCGCCGAGCAGCCAGGTCGAGTCGGTGCCGTCGCCCTCGCTGAAGGAGGCGCCGCTGTACTTGCGGGCGGAGGAAAAGGGCAGGGACTCCGTGCAGCGCCATTCCTCGGCGTCCGGGTAGGCGTCGATGACCGCCTGGAGCGAGGCGTTGGGCCGCGGGTCGGACTCGCCGAGGGCGCCGAGGACCTTGCGGACGTACGCCTCGTCGCTGCCGTTCAGGGGGCGCAGCTCTGTGACGTCCATGCCGCCCTCGGTGAGGGTGCCGGTCTTGTCGAGGCAGACCGTGTCGACGCGGGCCAGGCCCTCGATGGCGGGGAGTTCCTGCACGAGGCACTGCTGGCGGCCGAGGCGGATCACGCCGATCGCGAAGGCCACGGAGGTGAGGAGGACGAGTCCCTCGGGGATCATGGGGACGATCCCGCCCACGGTGTACGCGATGGACTCCTTGAAGTTGTCGTCCTTGACGACGAGCTGGGAGATCACCAGGCCGATGGAGGTGGGGACCATCAGCCACGTCACGTACTTGAGGATCGTGGAGATGCCGGAGCGCAGCTCGGAGTGGACGAGCGTGAAGCGGCTGGCCTCTTCGGCGAGCTGTGCGGCGTACGCCTCGCGGCCGACCTTGGTGGCGGTGAAGGCGCCGCCGCCCGCGACCACGAACGAGCCGGACATCATCCTGTCGCCGGGCTTCTTGACGACCGGGTCGGCCTCACCGGTGAGGAGCGACTCGTCGACCTCCAGGCTGTCGGTCTCGACGGCCTCGCCGTCCACCGGGATCTTGTCGCCGGGGCCGAGCTCCACCACGTCGCCGAGGACGATCTCGGAGGTGGAGATCTCCGCGGCCCTGCCGTCGCGCCGGACGGTGGGTTTCGCCTCGCCGATGACGGCGAGCGAGTCCAGGGTCTTCTTGGCGCGCCACTCCTGGATGATGCCGATGCCGGTGTTGGCGACGATGACGAAGCCGAAGAGGCTGTCCTGGATCGGCGCCACGAAGAGCATGATCACCCAGAGCACGCCGATGATCGCGTTGAAGCGGGTGAAGACGTTGGCCCGGATGATCTCGCCCAGGGAGCGGGAGCTGCGGACCGGTACGTCGTTGACCTCGCCGCGGGCGACCCGCTCGGCGACCTCCGCGGTGGTCAGGCCGGTGGCCCGCCCTTTGGGTGGCGGCACCGGGTGGACCGGGTCGAGCTCGGCGCCCGCGTCGATATGCGTCATGCATTCGACGGTAAGGGTGGTCCTGGGGCTTCACCCCTTGAATGCCCCAAAGATCCGACCAGGGTAGGACGTGACCCGTCCTGTGGTTGTACGCGTCAGGGCTGCGGCTGTGCCGCCTTCGCCCGCTTGATCGCCGCGTCGCGGCCCCGCACGTACCAGATGCCGATGAGGCCGAGGCCCGCGCCGGCCAGGCAGGTCCACACCCACCACGTCGCGTCGCGGTCGTCGAACCAGCCGTAGAACGGCAGCTGGACCAGGAAGAGGACGAACCAGAGGATCGTGCCGCCCGTGATGGTGGCGACCACGGGGCCCTCAAGGGGCTCCGGCGCCTCGTGCTTAGGGGTCCACTTCGCCATGGGTACACCTTACGAGGCCCGCTCGTCGGCCCGCGCACGTCCCGTACACCCGTTGCCCCGCAAGGGTCTACGCGCGGAGATAGCGATTTCGCTCTCATGTATTCATACTGAAACGGCTCGTTAATGGCCGATTGCTTTCGTATGAAAAGCCAATTCGATCAGAAGCCATCGCGCAACGATCTTCCCGATTTCCCCCCGTCTCTGAGTCCACGAGGTCCCGCATGCCTTCCTCGGCCACTGCCCCGGTCGACGCCAGCAAAGAACCGCCGCAGCCCCCGAAGAACGGGCTCGACGCGTACTTCAAGATCTCCGAGCGGGGCTCGACCCTCGCCCGCGAGGTCCGCGGCGGTCTCGCCACCTTCTTCGCGATGGCCTACATCATCGTGCTGAACCCGATCATCCTGGGCAGCGCGAAGGACATGTACGGGCACCAGCTCGACAACAAGCAGCTGGTCACCGCGACCGTGCTCACCGCCGCCTTCACCACGCTGCTCATGGGCGTCATCGGCAACGTCCCGATCGCGCTCGCCGCGGGCCTCGGCGTGAACACCGTCGTCGCCCTGCAGCTCGCGCCCCGCATGTCGTGGCCCGACGCGATGGGCATGGTCGTCCTCGCCGGCTTCGTGGTGATGCTGCTGGTCGCGACAGGGCTGCGGGAACGCGTGATGAGCGCCGTGCCGCTGGGCCTGCGCAAGGGCATCGCGATCGGCATCGGCCTCTTCATCATGCTGATCGGCCTCGTCGACTCCGGCTTCGTCTCGCGCATGCCGGACGCCGCGCACACCACCGTCCCGCTGCAGCTCGGCGGCGACGGCCACCTCAACGGCTGGCCCGTCCTCGTCTTCGTGCTCGGCGTGCTGCTCACCCTGGCCCTGCTGGTACGCAAGGTGCCGGGCGCGATCCTCATCAGCATCGTGGTCATGACGATCGTCGCGATGATCATCAACTCGCTCGCGGACATCCCCTCCTGGGGCCTGACCAGCCCGGAGTGGCCCGGCAACCCCGTCTCGACGCCGGACTTCGGGCTCGTCGGCGAGATCAGCCTGTTCGGCGGGTTCGAGAAGGTCGGCATCCTGACCGGCGTCCTCTTCGTCTTCACCGTGCTGCTCTCGTGCTTCTTCGACGCGATGGGCACGATCATGGGCGTCGGCGACGAGGCCAAGCTCACCGACGCCAACGGCAACATGCCCGGCATCAACAAGGTCCTCTTCGTCGACGGCATCGCCGTCGCCGCGGGCGGCGCCTCGTCCTCCTCCGCCACCACCTGCTTCGTGGAGTCCACGGCGGGCGTCGGCGAGGGGGCGCGCACCGGCTTCGCGAACGTCGTCACCGGCGGGCTCTTCGCCGTCGCGCTGTTCCTCACGCCGCTCGCCACGATGGTCCCGTCCCAGGCGGCCACGCCCGCGCTGCTCGCGGTCGGCTTCCTGATCCTGTCCGGGTCCATCCGGCAGATCGACTGGGCGGACCACACGATCGCGATCCCCGCGTTCGTGACGATGCTGATGATGCCGTTCACGTACTCGATCACGAACGGCATCGGCATGGGCTTCATCACCTTCACCGTGCTGCGGCTCGCCTCTGGGCGCGGCCGCGAGGTGCCGGTCGCGATGTACGCGGTGTCGGCGGTGTTCGCCTTCTACTACCTGATGCCGGCGCTGGACCTGACCTGACCTGACCCGAGCCGGCCAGGGGGCTCACGCCGCCCCGTAGAACTTCTCCGTCTCCTCGACGGACGTCTTGAACCGTTCGTCGAAGTCGTCCCGAATGAGCGTCCGGACCACATAGTCCTGGACGCTCATTCCTCTTTTGGCCGCGTGCTGTCGGAGCCGGTCGAGCAGCTCACCGTCTATGCGCAGGCTGAGCACTGGCGATCCCATGCGGGACAGCGTCCCGGGCGCCCGGCGGCCCGCACGTCGCTTTCCGAAGTCACCTCACTCGTTCGGGTGACGAAATGGTTCGGCGTGGGAAGTGGGGAAAACCAAGTGGTCCTTAGCTAGGGTAATGAGTTACGCTAACAAACATGCCGGACCTCTCCCATGGTGACGACGCCGTCGCCGTGAACGCCTTGCGCTCCGCTGTGATGCGCCTGTCCCGTCGACTCAAGCACCAGCGGGTCGACGAGTCGCTGAGCCCCACCGAAATGTCGGTGCTCGGCACCCTCGCCCGCTGCGGCTCCGCCACCCCGGGCGAGCTCGCCCGCAAGGAGCACGTGCAGCCGCCCTCGATGACCCGCATCGTGGCCCTGCTGGAGGCCAAGGGGCTGGTCCGGCTCGAACCTCACCCCGAGGACCGCCGCCAGAAGGTGGTGACCCAGACGGAGACCGCCGAGGCGATGCTCGAAGAGAGCCGCCGCAAGCGGAACGCCTGGCTCGCGGGTCTGGTCGAGCACCTCGACCAGGACGAGTGGGAGCGGCTGCGCGCCGCCGCGCCCGTCCTGGAGAAGCTCGCGCACCTGTAGTCCTGTCAGCCCTGTCAGCCCTGTGACGACCCGCGGGTACTCACGCGACCCGCGGGTATCCCCGCGCCCAGTGGGTACTCCCGCAACCTGCGAGAGATGTCACGTTACGTACGCCAAGGAGGCGAACCCAGTTTGAGTTCGGGACCCGGAGCAAACTCCGCCCCCGCACCAACCACCCTCGACAAAGCCCGCCCGTCACCCGACCACCGCCCCTCAAGGAACCTGCTTCGCAGGCGCCGTAATGATGGCCCCCACAAGACCTCGATGTTCAGCTCGCTGAAGATCCGCAACTACCGGCTCTTCGCGACCGGCGCGGTGGTCTCCAACACCGGCACCTGGATGGCCCGCATCACCCAGGACTGGCTGGTGCTGAGCCTCACAGGCTCCTCCGCGGCCGTCGGCATCACCACGGCGATGCAGTTCCTGCCGATGCTCCTCTTCGGCCTGTACGGCGGCGTGAT
This sequence comes from Streptomyces sp. NPDC050732, assembly GCF_040654255.1. Classification (NCBI taxonomy): domain Bacteria; kingdom Bacillati; phylum Actinomycetota; class Actinomycetes; order Kitasatosporales; family Streptomycetaceae; genus Streptomyces; species Streptomyces sp. NPDC050732. The sequence continues at coordinate 73,144 of NZ_JBFAHP010000038.1, read as the reverse complement.
CGCCGACCGCTTCGCCAAGCGGAACCTGCTCTTCGTCACCCAGGGCGCGATGAGCCTCAGCGGGCTCTTCCTCGCGGCGCTGACCCTGAGCGGCCACGTCCAGGTCTGGCACGTCTACTTCGCGGCCTTCTTCACCGGCCTCGTCACCGTCGTCGACAACCCGACGCGGCAGTCCTTCGTGTCCGAGATGGTCGGCCCCGACCAGGTCCGCAACGCCGTATCGCTGAACTCCGCCAACTTCCAGTCCGCCCGCCTCATCGGCCCCGCCGTGGCGAGCGCGCTGACCGCCGCCGTGGGACCCGGCTGGGCGTTCCTCGCCAACGGCCTGTCCTTCCTCGCGCCGCTCACCGGCCTGCTCCTGATGCGCACCGCCGAGCTGCAGCACACCCCGCGCAAGGCACGCGGCAAGGGACAGCTGCGGGAGGGCCTGAACTACGTCTCGAAGCACCCCGAGCTGATCTGGCCGATCGTCCTCGTCGGCTTCATCGGCACCTTCGGCTTCAACTTCCCGATCTGGCTGAGCGCCTTCGCGGACGACATCTTCCACGGCGGCGTGGGGATGTACGGGCTGTTCAACACCCTGATGGCGATCGGTTCGCTGGCCGGCGCGCTGCTCGCAGCCCGCCGGGGCACCTCGCGGCTGCGGCTGCTCGCGGGCGCGGCGGTGGCCTTCGGCGTCCTCCAGATCGCGGCCGCGTTCGCGCCCGACCTGTGGATGTTCGTCGCGCTGATCGTGCCGATCGGCATCCTCGGCCTGACGGTGAACGTCACCGCCAACTCCTCGGTGCAGATGGCCACGGACCCGGAGATGCGGGGCCGCGTCATGTCGCTGTTCATGATGGTCTTCACCGGCGGCACACCGCTCGGCGGCCCGCTCTTCGGCTGGCTCGCCGACGCGTACGGCGTCCGGATCAGCATGGCCGTCGGCGGCGTCGTCTGCGCGCTCGCCGCGATCGGCGTCGGCCTGATGCTGGCCCGCGCGGCGAACCTGCGCCTGAAGGTGGACCTGCGCCGGGGCAGGCAGCATGTCCAGTTCGTGCCCAGGGATCGGGAGCGGGAGCTGGCGACAGCGGCGTGACGCCCGTGCGGCGTGTGGGGCGCCCGAGGGGTTCGGCCGCGCCGGGCGAGAGCTTGGCGCGGCCGTGTCGGTGTCGGCCTGGACTGATGCCGCAGCGTGCCCCGAACCTTCGGCCGAAGGCGGACCTGCGTCGGCAGAGCGTGCAGTCGTGCAGTTCGTGACCAGGGTGGTCCGGCGCCGGCGACCGCGGTGTAGCCGCCGGCACCGAAGCCGGGCATCCAGCCCCGGATCCGGGCGGGTGGCCCGGCGTGCACGGGAGCTAGCGTGCAGCCTCATGAGACTCTTCGCCGCTGTCCTCCCGCCGGACTCCGCGACCGCCGAACTGGCCGCCGCGACGGGCGCGTTGCGGGAACTGCCCGGTGCCGACCGGCTGCGCTGGACGGCTCCCGACGGCTGGCACTTCACCCTCGCCTTCATGGCGGAGGTCGACGAGGCGACGGTGCCGGACCTGACCACCCGCCTGGAGCGGGCCGCGCACCGCACGCCGCCGTTCTCCCTCGCGCTGCGGGGCGGCGGGCACTTCGGGGACCGGGCACTGTGGGCGGGCGCCACGGGCGACGTGGCCGCGCTGCGGCTGCTGGCCGCGCGGGCGGACGCGGCGGCCCGCAAGGCGGGCGTCCCGATGGAGGAGCAGCACCGGCACTACCGCCCGCACCTCACGGTGGCGCGCGGCCGCGGCGAGACGGCCCTCGGGCCGTACGCCGACGCGCTCGGCTCCTTCGAGGGCACGGCGTGGACCGTCCGTGAGCTGACTCTCGTACGCAGCAATCTGCCGCGGAGCGGAGTGCCGGGGGAGCGGCCGCGGTACGAGGCGGTCGGGCGCTGGATTCTGGGAGGCGGCGTCCGGGTGCCGGGCGGCGCCGGTTAACCTCGACGGTGTGGACCCGAAGACCAGAAACCGGATCATGGCCGGTGTGCTCGTGCTGATGTTCGTCGTGGTGGCGGTGGCGGCCGCGGTCGGCGGTTAGGGCCGACGCGGACACCACCGCCCCTCATCGTCCGTTCATCGTCCGTCCTGGCTCACCAGGCGAAGGACTCCGGCGACGGTCCGGGTCCGGGGAAGATCTCTTCGAGCGCGTCGAGGACCTCCGCGGGCACCTCAAGATCGACGGCGCGCAGCGCGGAGTCGAGCTGCTCCGCCGTGCGCGGGCCGACGATCGGCGCGGTGATGCCGGGCCGGGTCAGCAGCCAGGCCAGCGCGACCTCGCCGGGTTCCAGGCCGTGTTTGTCGAGCAGTTCCTCGTACGCCTGGACCCGTGCGCGGACCTCCGGCTTGGCGAGCTCGGCGGCGGCGCGCCCCCCGGTGCGGCGTGAGCCCTCGCCCTCCTTCTTCAGCACGCCGCCGAGCAGCCCGCCGTGCAGCGGCGACCACGGGATGACGCCGAGGCCGTAGTCCTGGGCGGCCGGGATGACCTCCATCTCGGCGTCACGCGAGGCGAGGTTGTAGAGGCACTGCTCGCTGACGAGGCCGTAGCTGCCGAGGCGGCGGGCGGTCTCGTTGGCCTGGACGATCTTGTAGCCGGGGAAGTTGGAGGACCCGGCGTAGAGGATCTTGCCCTGCCCGACCAGTACGTCGATGGCCTGCCAGATCTCTTCGAACGGGGTCAGCCGGTCGATGTGGTGGAACTGGTAGAGATCGATGTGGTCGGTCTGCAGCCGCTTGAGCGACGCGTCCACGGCGCGGCGGATGCTGAGTGCGGAGATCCGGTCGTGGTTGGGCCAGGAGGCTTCGCCGTCCGGGGCCATGTTCCCGTACACCTTGGTGGCGAGCACGACCTTGTCGCGCCGGCCACCGCCCTGCGTGAACCAGGTGCCGAGGATCTCCTCGGTGCGGCCCTTGCCCGCGCTCTGGCCGTAGGTGTTGGCGGTGTCGAAGAAGTTGACGCCCGCGTCGAGGGCGGCGTCCATGAGTGTGTGACTGTCGGGTTCGTTGGTGAGCGGCCCGAAGTTCATGGTGCCGAGCGTGAGCCGGCTGACCTTGAGCCCTGTGCGTCCCAGCTGCGTGTACCTCATGAGGTCCTAGCCAACGGGGTGGAGTGGGCTCTAGGCAAGGGGGGCTCGGTCAGTCGCGGGAGAAGTCGGAGGTGTCGAGGGCCAGGCCGAGGAAGGTGTGGGTCAGGTCGATCTTCTCGCCGAAGTCGACGGTCGTGTGGACGTGGTAGTCGTCGTCCCCGGGCCGGGTGTAGACGTGGCACTTGCCCTGGTAGGGATCGACGATGAGGTAGACGGCGACTCCGGCGGTGGCGTAACCGGTCTTCTTGGGGCCGTAGTCGTTCGGGCCTGTGCCCCGGGAGGTCACTTCGGCGACGAACTCGACGTCGCTGCACAGGAAACCGCCCCGCTTGGTGCGTTTGGCACCCTCGGCGACCAGGGCCACGTCGCTGCAGAAGGCGTTGAGCTCCCCGGGGTAGTCGATACGGACGTCGGACAGCGTGCGCTGACGCGGGTACTTGGTCCTCAACTGGTCGTAGACACCCGCGATGATGTCCCAGTGGTTGGCCCGCTGCGGCGTCATGTAGACGGCCCCCTCGATGATGTCGATCTTGTATCCCTCGAGGAAGGGCCCCCGCTCAAGCGCCTCGAACATCTCGTCCAAGCGCTCGGTGTTGTTGTCGGCCATCTTGATCCTGTCGTCCACAAGAGTCATCGTGGCGCTCCTCCCCGGCTGCCGCTTGGGACGGGCAGCCGCGCAGTACAACGATACGCACGGAGCCGTGGTCACGTCCGGTCACGAGCCGCCCAGCCACCCCGCCGCGTCGAGCCGGAACGCGTCCGGGGGAACGACCGTACGAAGGCCGGATTCCAGCTCGCCGAGCCGACGCTCCCCGAGGGCCTCCGCCCACTCCGCCCGCAACTCGTCGAAGACCGCCGCCGACCGGCGCAGCGCGTCGAACCCGCGCGGGGTGAGCTCGACCAGTTTGCGGCGGGCGTCGGCGGGGTCGTCGGTGCGGGCGGCGTAGCCGAGGGCGACGAGGCGGTCGACCGTCTTGCCCGCGGCCTGCTTGGAGACGCCGAGCCGCCGCCCGACCTCGCTGGCGGTGGCGCCGCCCGCCCCGATGGCCTGCATCGCGAACCCGTGCGCGGGGCGGAGGTCGGGGTGGCCCTGGCGGGCGAGCTCGGCGTGCAGGCGGTCGATGAGGGTGCGGAACCCGGCGAAGAGGAGCAGGGGCAGCTCATATCCCTTGCCCCCCTCATACTCCTTGCCCCCCTCATTTCCCTTGCCCTCATCGTCAACCTGGTTTACCTTCTTATCGTCAACCATGTTGTCCATCGTAGGGTCGGGCAGGCCCGCAGGGGGTACGGATGTTCACCGAGCACACACTGGAAACCGCGCCGCCCGCCTCACGCGCGGCCATGGAGCGCACCGCCGCCGCCTTCGGACAGGTCCCGAACGCCGTCGCCCGCCTCGCCGAGTCACCCGAACTCCTCAACGGCTTCCTGGAGCTGAGCGCGGCCTTCGAGCGCACGACCCTCGACCCGGTCGCCCGCGAGGTCGTCATCATGACGGTCGCGACGCGCAACGACTGCCACATCTGCGTCACGCTGCACACGGGCAAGCTGCGCAAGCTGGGCGCGTCGCCCGAGCTGGTCGCGGCCCTCCGTGAGGGACGGGCTCTCTCCGACGAACGCCTCGAAGCGGTACGCCAGTTCACGCTGACCGTCCTCGCGACGGCGGGTGGGGTCGACGACGCCGCACTGAAGGAGTTCTTCGCCCACGGCTATACCGAGCGCAACGCCCTCGAAGTCGTCATGGGCATCGGCGCGTACACGATGTCGACGCTGGCGAATCGGCTGACGCGGGCGACGGCCTGAGCGCGGGTTCACCGACTCCGGTACATCAGGTGGCGAAGGTAGAGCTGCGTCATGCCGTAGCCGAAGAGGATGTGGCGGATGCGGATGCGGATGCGGGCGCCGGAATGCCGGCCCCGGGGTGGCCAACGCCCTTACAAACACGATGTGTTGGCCGACAATGGGAAGCTCGGCATGAGCCGGATGGCATGCCCATGACTCGGGGGTGGTGGCGTGGGGTCCGTGGACGTGGTCGCGGAAGCGGTGCGCGTGATGACGGGGTTCGCCGGTGGCGCGGCGGGCGCGGTCGGGGCGGAGGTGGGGCAGACCGTCTCCGAACTCGTACGACAGCGCATCGGCGGGAGTCCCTCCGGGCGGGCGGTGCTGGACGTCGTGGAGGAGAGGCCGCAGGATCCGGAGGCGCTGGCCGCGTTGCGGGAAGCGGTGCGGGAGCGGGTCGCGGCGGACCCGGAGTTCGCCGCCCGGCTCGCGGAGGCGCTCGCGGGCCCGCCTCCGGCCGGTCCTCCCCCGGCGGGCCCTCCCACGGCTGATCCACCGCCGGCCGAGCCCTCGGAGCCTCCTCGGGAGTACACGGGCAGCATCGTCATCGACGGCGGCGCGAAGGTGCGGGGCAGCACCCTGTCGCTGGGCCCCGTGACCTTCAACAACACCCCCGCGGGGCGTACGGCACTGGTGGCGTCGCTGGCCGTACTCCTCGTCCTCGTGGTCCTGGCGGTCTACGGCGGCACCCAGGCGTTCAGCGGCGAGGACTCGCCGGGCTCCGACCGGGCGTCCGTCCCCGGCGCCCGGTCCCAGCAGGACGAGGCGGCGACCGGCGGCGGAAGCGACGCGGAACCCGGAGCGGGACCTGGTGCGGGAACCGGAGCGGAGGAGGTGGACGGAGCGGAGAAGCCGGTGCCGCTGGCCGACGCCGACGCGGTCCTGAGCATCCTGCCCGACCCGACCAGCCTCTCGTCCGGCTGGACCCAGAGCAGCCCGCCCACCGCCGACGTCTCCTCACTGGACGACGGCTCGACGTTCGAGGGGTCGGCCGAGTACTACCCGAGCTACGGCATGGACACCCAGTTCCTCGTCTACGCGTACCCGACCGAGAAGAAGGCGAAGGCAGCCTTCACGGAGAAGAGCCGAGAGGCGGCGGGGGAGGGCGCACAGCGGCTGACCATGCCGGCCATCGGCGACGAACTCATCGCGTTCTCCCAGACGGAGAGCCGGGGTGACGGGTACGTCTCCGAGACCACCGACTACACGCTGGTACGCACGGGGACGGTACTGACGGTCGTGGGCGGCAAGGACACGGAGAGCCGCAGCTACGGCAGCGACGACCTCCAGTTCGCCACGCAGCTCATGTCCGACCGGGCGCGGAGCGCGCAGGCGCGCTGAGGAAGGCGGTCCAGGTGGCGGGGGATATGTGGAGGGTGGGGCCGGCGGGGTTCAGCTTTGAGTCGCGGATGTGGATGGTGGTGGGGGTGGCGGCCATCTCCAGGCATTCGCCGCCCTGGCTGCCGCTGTAGCTGGACTTGGTCCAGACGAGGGCCACCTCTACGCATTCGCCGCCCTGGTCGCCGCTGTAGCTGGACTTGAACCACATCAGCTCGGTGTTCATTGCGCCTGTGCCACCTGTCCGATCCATTTCGCGGACTCTTCGGGGTTGAGAGCCTGAGCCCGCAGAATGCCATACTGCGCGAACAGGTCTCCCAAGTCGGGGTGTTGGCGTACGAAGTAGCCGCCGCTCGGTCCCTCGACGTAAGCGACACGGTCCCGATCGACTGTCTCCAGCAGGATCATCGGACCGTTCAGCCCGGCGTGAGTCTGTCGGTCGTGCGGCATCACTTGGATCTCGACGTTGCGCCGCTGCCCCACGTCGAGAACGTGGGCCAACTGCTCCCTGAGCGCCTGGCGGCTGCCAAGTGGACGAGTCAATGTGTGTTCCTCCAGCACGAAGCCGACGAGCGGAGCGGGCTTGCGCTGCAGCACCTGTTGCCGGTCGAGCCGGGCCGCTACGCGTGACTCGACGTCCTCGTCCTCCAGGGGTGGGCAATGGCAGTTGAAGATCGCCCGCGCATACGCCTCGGTCTGGAGCAGGCCGGGGATCACGTGGTTCGCGTACATGTAGATGGCGACGGCCTCCGCCTCAAGCTCGGCGTAATCCTCGAACCATGACGGGAACCGGCTGACCTGAAGTTTCTTGCCGGCTGCAATAAGTGCACCTTGTGCATCGAGTACTTCGTCCGCGATCTCGACCAGCTTGCCCTTTGGGGGTCGCTCACCCCGCTCCACCATTGCCACTTGCGACTTGGAGTACCCGACGTACCCGCCCAGCTTCTCCTGTGTCATCCCGGCCCGTTCGCGGAAGAACCGCAGCAACGAGCCGAACATCTCCAGGTTCCCTGAGTTCTGCTCACCGGAGTGCACAACGTCCTCCCCAAGTGCACAGCGCAGCACGACGCCTACGAATCTCTGGTCACAGTATGTGAGCGCCCGACAGCATCTGCTGCATGAACTCGGAAACCTCATCACTCAGGGTCCACGACTGGATTCCGGCGACGGGCCACGCCCTGCGGCACGCGGGCATTCACTTCGACGCGGTACGGATCGAGGGCGCGCTGGGCGAGCAGGTCGCGTACGACCTGATGCAGTTCACGGAGTTCCGCGCGGGCCCGATCGTCCGCGAGGCGACGGGCGGGCGCTACCTCTACTTCCTGCTGTCCCCGCAGACAGCGGAGTCGTACGCCTGGCCGAGCGGCGCGCGTGCGCTGAGCCGGCGCGCGGGGAACCTCGCGTACGTCGGCGTGCCCGCGCTGGACGGCTACACGTGGCCGCTGGACTGGAGGTCACGCCCCACGGGTGAAGTCGCGTTCGTGGAGGGTGATTTGTTGCACGAGACGACTAAACGTGCGGTACGGTGACCGCGTAATTACTCTCTGTGTGCACCGTGCATGGAGCGGTCCCCGGAGGTGCTGACAACACCGCCCGAGGACCTTCACCACCGAATGGATCAGAGGTCCACCGGGATGCTTCGGCATGCTATCGCGCCCACCCGGCGCTACACGAAGGCTTCGCACGACGTCGTACGGCATCAGTGCCTGAACAGCGACGCGAAGATTCTGCTCCTGTACGTGCAGGGGCTCTCCGAGGCGGACGTCTCCGCCAGATCGCTCGGCGAACACGCGGCGCGGCTCGGCATCAAGGGCCGTGCCTACCAGCGGGCCAAGCAACTCCTCACTGAATCCGGCTACTTGCACGCGTGGCGGTGGCAGGGCGAGCGGGGCCGCTGGGTCACGGAACAGCTCCTGGCGAACGTCACCCTGACGGGTGAGGAGGCGGGGCGGGCCCGGGTCGGTGACGGCCCGCCTCCGAGTGCGCACACGCCGACGGTCGGCGGGCCGGGGGCGCGGGAACCCGGTGGCTCTTACCCAGAAGAACAACGGGAGAAGAATCTTCCCCACCCCCCACCCGAAGAGTCAGAACCCGCAGCCGATGCGGAACTGGCCGAGGCTGAGCGCGTGTTGCTGTCACTCCGCCACGTGAACCGGGACCTGCTGCTCGGCGTACGAGAGGCGCGAGCCCTGGCGGGGACGGCGGCGGAGTGGCTGCGGCGAGGTGTCTCGACGGGTGACCTCCGCAAGGCGCTGACTGCGGGGCTGCCTTCGGGCGGGGTCCGGTCGGCGGTCGGGTTCGTACGCCACCGGCTGGTGCAGAAGCTGCCGGACCGTGCGGTGCCGACGCCCTCTTCGAGCGATGCGCTGAGGCCCGGTCTCGTGACCTGCGCGGGGCCGGGGGCAGAGCACGTGTTCCGGCCGGTGGGGGAGGAGACCCGGTGCGGCCGATGCCGGGCGGAAGGGGCCACCTCCGGCACGGAGGACGACCGCCGTGCGCAACCACTGCCCTGGCGCGACCGCCTGGCGAGCGCGAGGGCGTGACGGGCGGTCCGGCCCGCGTCAGACCACGCCGTGGTCGCGGGTCAGCGCCGCCAGCAGATCCGGGTCCGCGTGAGCCTCCACCGTGTGCCGCCAGTGGCCGTGACTCATGGGTTGGAAGCTACTTCGAGGGGCGGCGGAGTGCCATCGCCCGTGAGGGTGGCGTAGGGGCCGCCTATGCCCCACCCCTGGGACAGGGCAGTCGCGAACGCCGACGCCAGTTTGTGTTCGCCGCTCGTGTTCGGGTGCGTGCCGTCGTACGTGTCCACGTGGATGTCGTACGAAGGAGGCGGGGACGCCAGGAGCAGGGGGGAAGTCGGCGTGTCCAGGTCTGCGACCGTCTTCGCGAGGAGGTCGTTGAAGTGGGAGACCTCCGTCGCGAACGGGGCGTCCGAGGTCGCGCGGATGTTCGGGATCACGGGGAGCAGGACCATCCGGATGCCGGGGTTCGTCGCGCGGGCCGCTGTGATGAAGGCGCGGACGTTGTCCGTCGTCTGGGCCGCGTTCGTGTAGAAGCCGAGGTCGATCAGGCCCAGGGAGATGAGGAGGATGTCGGCGGGGTCCCGGTGCAGGGCGCCGGCTATGTGCGGGGCCATGTGCAGCCAGCCCTCGCCCCAGCCCGCGAGGTGGTGGCGGGGGAAGTCCGGGGGCACGTCGGGGGCGTAGTCGTGGGAGAGGGGTTCTCCCGTCGCCTTGTCGTGGAGCGTCGTGCGCGGGCCGACCACCGCGACGCCCTCGGGGCCGAGGGTGTCGCGCAGGTGCTGCCACATCCGGTAGCGCCAGGTGTGTTCCCCGGCGCTTCCGATGGTCATCGAGTCGCCGACGAACATGAACCTGAGCATCCGGACATCATCCCGGACGGGGGCGGCCGCCTGCGATGTGAGGCTGCGCACTCCGCCCGGGAGCGCGAAGGGCGAGGATGGCACTCTTGGGCGCATGCGTTCGCTTCGGGCTGTTCCGTCAGCCGTCCTCGCCGCCGGTGCCGGTGCCGTGTTGGTCTTCGCTGTGGGCGTGCCCGCTGCCGCCGACGGTCACGACGGGTTCACCGTCAAGGATCCGCGGATCGTCGAGTCCAGCGGCCTCGCCGCGTCCCGCGCCCACCCGGGCATCTACTGGACGCACAACGACCAGGACAAGGGCGCCTTCCTGTACGCGGTCGACTCGAAGACGGGGGAGACCGTCGCCACCGTGACCATGACCGGGGTGGGCTCCCCGCGCGACGTCGAGGCGATCTCCGTCGGCAGCGACGGGAACATCTACGTCGGCGACATCGGCGACAACCTCAACGGAACCTGGCCGAACGTCTGGGTCTACAAGCTGCCCGAGCCGAAGCAGCTGAAGGACCAGACCGTCCGCGCCACGCAGTACGTCGTGAAGTACGCCGACGGCGCGCGGGACGCGGAGGCGCTGATGGTCCACCCGAAGACCGGGCGCATCTACATCGTCAGCAAGAACGAGGACGGCGGCGGACTGTACGAGAGCCCCGAGCGGATGTCCGCCTCGGGCACCAATGTCTTCCGGCGCATCGGAGACATCGATCTGTGGGTGACCGATGGTGCCTTCTCGCCCGATGGTGAACAGCTCGCGCTGCGCGGGTACTTCGGCGGCATCTGGTACGCGTGGCAGGGCGAAGGCAAGAAGCCGCAGCGCAAGGGGCGGCTGAGCGTGCCGCTCCAGCGGCAGGGCGAGTCCGTCACGTACACCCCCGACGGGACCACGCTGATGTACGGCACCGAGGGCGAGCAGAGCGAGGTCGAGCCCGTCGAGGCGCCGGGCGGGTCGGGCGGAGGGTCCGGTTCGGCGTCGGGCGGCGGCGGGGCCGGTGATGGTGAGGGCGGGGACTCCGGGATCGGTGGCAACGTGAAGACGGGGGCCGTCGTCCTCGGGGGCATCCTCCTCGCCGTGTTCGGGCTGAAGCGGCTGGGTCGGCGCGGGAGGAAGTAGCCGAGGAAGTAGCCCCTCCCGGCTCTACTCGCGGGTGCGCTGGGCCACCAGCGCGTCCAAGCCGTCCAGCAGGCGCTGCAGGCCGAACTCGAAGTGGTCGAAGTCCGGGCCGAACGAGTCCTCGGAGAGGTGCGCGAGGGTCGGGTAGCGGCCGCTCTTCATGACCCGTTCGAGGACCGGGGTCTGCGCCTCCCAGAACGCCTGGTCCGACAGGCCCGTCTTCTTCGTCGCCTCCACCTCGTGCACCTGGGTGCGGGCGACCCCGGTGACGTACCCCTCCGTCATCACGATCACGCCGATCAGCTCGGGGTCGCTCAGGCCCATCGGCTTGATCCGGGACAGGGTGCGGTCCAGGCCGCCGACGGCGCCGGGGCCGAGCACCGGGCGGGCCTGGTTGACCTGGAGCAGCCAGGGGTGGCGGTGGTAGAGGACGAGGGTCTCGCGCGCGTACGTCTCGACGCCCTCGCGCCAGGTGCCCGTCCAGGGGGCGTCGTCCTCGGGCGGCGCGTACACCCGGTCCAGCATCAGATCGACGAGCTCGCCCTTGCCGGGGACGTACCGGTACAGGGACATCGTGCCGGTGCCGAGCTCCGTGGAGAGGCGGCGCATCGAGACCGCCGAGAGGCCTTCCGCGTCCGCGAGGCGCACCGCCTCGGTGACGATCCGGTCCAGCGTGAGGCCCGGCTTGGGGCCCCGGGTGGGGCGGCCGCCCTCGCCCCAGAGCAGCTCCAGGCTGCGGGCGATGTCGCTGCCGGTGCGCCGGTCGTCGCCGCCGCTGCTGCCGTTCGTGCTCGTCATGGCTCTCACCCTAATCGCAGGCCCAGAAATTGAGTACGCCGTACGCGCGAGAACTGGGTACGGTGTACTCTCTATTGGGTACGGCGTACCCAGATGGTGTGAGAAGGGGCGGTCCATGAACGGGAACGGCAACGGGAACGGCTTCGCTGTACGGGCCGAAGGGCTGGAGAAGCGGTACGGGGAGAAGCACGCCCTGGACGGCTTCGACCTCCACGTCGAGCAGGGCACGGTGCACGGACTCCTCGGACCCAACGGCGCGGGCAAGACCACCGCCGTCCGCATCCTCTCCACCCTCGTCCGGCTCGACGGCGGCCGCGCCGAGGTGGCCGGCGCCGACGTGGTGCGCGAGCCCGCCCTGGTGCGCGGCCGCATCGGCCTCACCGGGCAGTACGCGGCCGTCGACGAGATCCTCACCGGGCGGCAGAACCTGGAGATGTTCGGCCGCCTCTTCCACCTGGGCGGCAGGCGGGCCCGGCAGCGCGCCGACGAACTCCTGGAACAGTTCCACCTCCAGGACGCCGCCGAGAAGGGCGCCGGTCAGTACAGCGGCGGCATGCGGCGCAGACTCGACCTCGCCGCCTCGATGATCCTCGCGCCCGCCGTCCTCTTCCTGGACGAGCCGACCACCGGACTCGACCCGCGCAGCCGCCTCGAAGTCTGGGACACGGTCAGGGACTTGGTCGCCCGGGGGACGACCGTGCTGCTCACCACCCAGTACCTCGAAGAGGCGGACCGGCTCGCCTCCCGCATCACCGTCATCGACCGGGGCCGGGCCATCGCCGACGACACCCCCGACGGCCTGAAGAACACGGTCGGCGGCAGCCACCTCGACGTCGTCGTCCGCGACGCCGCCGACCTCCCCGCCGCCGTGAAGGCCGTCACCCGCGTCTGCGACGGCGAGCCGCTCACCGTCGACGTGGAGCGCCGCGTGCAGGCCGCCGTGACCGACCGGGTCGGCGCGCTGACCGAGGTGGCGCGGAACCTGCGGGACGAGGGCATCGCCGTCGAGGACATCGGCCTGCGCAGGCCCAGCCTCGACGACGTCTTCCTGCGCCTGACCGGCGCGGCCCACGGAACGGAGACCGCCGCATGAGCGTCGCCCTCACCACCGACACCGCGCAGGCCGCGCACGGGCGCCTCTTCTGGGCCCTCGCCGACTGCTGGAACGTCACCCGCCGCTACCTCACCCACTTCCTGCGCCAGCCCGTCACCATCGCCTGGCAGCTGGGCTTCCCCATCATCAGCGTGCTGCTGTACGGCTTCGTCTTCGGCGAGGCGATGAAGGTGCCGGGCGGCGGCGAGGACGGCGACTACAAGCAGTTCCTGATGCCCGGCATGTTCGTGATGACCATGGCCTTCGGGTTCATGAACACCGCGATGGGCGTCGTCACGGACTCGACGAAGGGCGTCATCGACCGCTTCCGCTCGATGCCGATGGCCCCCTCGGCGGTGGCGTCGGGGCGCGGCCTCGCCGACCTCATCGTGGCCTGCGCCGAGCTGACCATCCTCGCGCTGACCGCGCTCGCCATCGGCTGGCGCTCCAGCGCGGGCGTGCCCGACACGCTGCTCGCCTTCGGGCTGCTGCTGTTCCTGCGGTTCAGCCTGATCTGGGTGGGGGTCTTCCTCGGCCTCGTCGTGCCGACCCCGGAGGCGGCGGGCGGCCTCTACGCGGTGGCGTTCCCGCTCACGATGATCTCCAGCGTCTTCGTGGCGCCGTCCCTGATGCCGGACTGGCTCGCGCCGGTCGCCGCGTGGAATCCCGTCTCGTCGACGGGTACGGCCACGCGTGAGCTCTTCGGCAACCCGGGTGCGGGCGGGGCGAGTTGGGTGGAGCAGAACGCGGTCCTGATGGCGGTGGTGTGGCCGATCGTGATCTCGCTGGTGTTCCTGCCGCTGGCGGTGCGGAAGTTCAAGCAGCTGAGCCGCTGAGGTGACACGCGGAAGGGCGCCGGCACGTCACAGTGCCGACGCCCTTCACGTACGTACGGCTAGAGCTTCTCGATCACGTAGTCGATGCACTTGGTCAGCGCCTCGACATCCGCAGGATCAATCGCCGGGAACATCGCGACACGCAGCTGGTTGCGCCCGAGCTTGCGGTACGGCTCCGTGTCGACGACCCCGTTGGCCCGCAACGTCTTCGCGACAGCGGACGCGTCGATCTCGTCCGCGAAGTCGATCGTGCCGATGACCTGCGACCGCTTCGCCGGCTCCGTGACGAACGGCGTCGCGTACTTGGACTCCTCGGCCCAGCCGTACAGCGTGCGGGCGGAGGCGGCCGTGCGGCCGGTCGTGAAGTCCAGGCCGCCCTGGGAGTTCATCCAGTCCAGCTGCTCGGCGAGCAGGAACAGCGTGGCGAGCGCCGGGGTGTTGTACGTCTGGTTCTTGCGGGAGTTGTCGATCGCCGTGGGGAGCGAGAAGAACTCCGGGACGTGGCGGCCCGACGCGTGGATGCGCTCGGCGCGCTCGATCGCCGCCGGGGAGAACACGCCGATCCACAGGCCGCCGTCCGACGCGAAGGACTTCTGCGGCGCGAAGTAGTAGACGTCCGTCTCGGCGATGTCGACCGGGAGGCCGCCCGCGCCGGACGTGGCGTCCACCAGGACGAGGGAGCCGGCGTCGGCGCCCTCGACGCGCTTGATCGGGGCCGCGACGCCGGTCGAGGTCTCGTTGTGCGTGAAGGCGTAGACGTCGACGCCCGCCTCCGCCTTCGGGTCGGGGTGCGTGCCCGGGTCGCTCGCGATCACGGTCGGCTCGGCCAGCCACGGGGCGAGCTTCGCCGCCTTCGCGAACTTGGAGGAGAACTCGCCGAAGTTGAGGTGCTGCGACTTGTTCTCGATCAGGCCGTGCGTCGCCACGTCCCAGAACGCGGTGGAGCCGCCGTTGCCGAGGATCACCTCGTACCCCTCGGGGAGGGAGAAGAGGTCGGCGATGCCCTCACGCACCCGGCCCACCAGGTTCTTGACCGGGGCCTGGCGGTGGGACGTTCCGAGGAGGGAGGTGCCGGTGGCGGCCAGGGCGTCCAGCGCCTCCGTACGCACCTTGGAGGGGCCCGCGCCGAAACGGCCGTCGGCGGGCTTCATGTCAGCGGGAATCTGGATCTCAGCCACACGGTGAGCCTAGCGGCTCAGGGCACGCCGTCTGGTTTGTGTCCGTCGGCTGAGATCGCGACCCCACCGGGCGCGGACGACTCGGGGCGCTGCCCCGGACCCCGCTCCTCAAACGCCGGAGGGGCTCAAATGTACGGGCAGCTCGTACAAATCGTTCTGCGTCACCACCGGCTTGTTGCGGAGCTTCGAGTGCGGGACCGCCAGGGTCAGGTCCGGGAAGCGGGTGTACAGGGCAGGGAGGGCCACGCCCGCCTCCAGGCGGGAGAGCGCCGCGCCGGGGCACACGTGCGGGCCGTGGCCGAAGGAGATGTGGCGCGTGGGGGAGGTGCGGGTGATGTCGAAGGTGCCCGCCGTGGGCCCGTGTGCCTGCTCGTCGCGGCCTATCGCGCCGTAGGAGATGATCAGCGCCTCACCCGCGCGGATCACCTTGTCGCCGACGGGGACGTCCTCCGCCGCGAAGCGGATCAGGACGTGCGAGGTCGGGGTGGCGTAGCGCAGGGTCTCCTCGATCACCGCGTCCCAGCCGACCTCGCCGGAGCGGACGAGGGCGAGCTGTTCGGGGTGGGCGGAGAGGTTGACGACGGCGTTGACGATGAGGGAGATCGTCGTCTCGTGGCCGGCCGCGACCATCAGCTGGAGCGTGGAGACGATCTCCTCGTCGGTGAGGTGGTCGCCGTTCTCCGAGGCCTGGATCAGCGCGCTGGTCAGGTCGTCGCCGGGCTCCGTGCGGCGGGCCGCGACGACCTTGCCCATCATCCCGGCGAGTTCGCCGAGCGTCGCCACGACCTCTTCGGGAGGCGTCTGCGTGGAGAAGAACTTGTCGAAGAGGACCTTCAGGCGCGGGTGGTCCGCCTCGTCGATGCCCATCAGGTCGCTGATGACGTACATGGGGAGGGGGTAGGCGAACTCCGCCTTCAGGTCGACGACCTGGGAGTCCGTGGGGAGGTTGTCCAGGAGGCCCCGCGTCAGTTCCGCGATGCGGCCGCGCATGTGCTCCACGCGGCGCGGCGTCAGCGCCTGCGCGACCAGCGTGCGCAGCCTGCGGTGCTCCTCGCCGTCGACCGTCAGCATGGAGCGGCCGGGGTTGGCGAGGCCGATCAGCGGCCAGTCGGCGGGGATCTCGCCGCGCCGCCAGGCGCCCCAGACCTCGATGTCCTTCACCAGGCGCTTGTCCGTGAGGAGTTGGCGGGCCTCGGCGTGGTGCGTGACCGCCCACACCGGTACGCCGCCGGGCAGCTCCGCCTCCGCGAGCGGCCCCGCCGCCCGCAGCCGTGCGCTCTCGCCGTCGAGGTCGGTGACGAACGGGTCCAGGGCGATGCGCGTCATCTTCGGTCTCCAAACGCTGAGGTCGGGGTCGGGGTGAAGCTCACCGGCAGTTCGGTCAGGCCGCGCAGCCACGGCGAGGGGCGGCGGGTCAGGGAGTCGGCGGGGACCGCCAGGTCGAGGTCGGGCAGGCGGTCGAGGAGGACCTCGATGCCGGTCCGCGCGATGACCTCGGCGACCTCCTGGGCCGGGAAGGGGCAGCGGTGCTCGCCGTGGCCGAAGGAGAAGTGGGCGCTGTTGCCGCCGGTCAGCGCGGAGCCGTCGGTGCGGACCTGCGGGTCGGAGTTGGCGGCGGCGAGACCGAGGAGGAGCAGGTCGCCGGCGTTGATGCGGCGGCCGCCGAGCTGGGTGTCGCGGGAGGCCCAGCGGCCCGCGACGTTCTGCGTCGGGGTGTCCTCCCACAGGACCTCGTTCATGGCCTCGGCGACGCTGTGCCGGCCGCCGAACAGGGAGGCGGCGAAGCGGTCGTCGGTGAGCATCAGGCGCAGCGAGTTGCCGATCCAGTCGGCGGACGGCTGGTGGCCCGCGGCCATCATCACCATCAGGTCCTGGGCGATCTCCTCGTCGGTGAAGTCCGCGCCCGCTTCGGTCTGCTGGGTCTCGATCATGTACGAGGCGACGTCCTGGTCCGGCTTCGCGTGTTTGTCGGCGATGAGCCGCATCATGGAGCCCGCCAGGTGCTGCTGGCCCGCGAGTGCCCGCTCGCGGCCGTCGATCATGTCGTTCATGGCGGTGACGAGGCCGGGGCCCTGCTCGTCGGAGAAGCCGTAGATGCGGGCGAGGACGCGGACCGGGAGCAGCATCGCGTACTCGGAGATGATCTCCGTGGTGCCCTTGCCGCAGAAGCGGTCGATCAGCTCGTCCGCGAACGTCTCGGCGTGTGCCTTGAGTTCGAAGGGGTCGACCGCTTCGAGGGCGTGCGCGATCATCGCGGCGCGCCGGGTGTGCCGCTCGCCGACGGTGTAGAGGATCGACGGCTGCTTGTGGCCGATCATGGGGAGCAGCGGCCAGTCGGCGGGGATGTTCGGCCACTGGTTCCACAGCTCGGAGTCGCGGCTGTAGAGGAGCGGGTCGCCGGTGACCTGGTGCAGTTCGCGGTAGCCGAGGACGAGCCAGGCCGGTATGTCGCCGTCGAGCAGTACGGGGGCGACGGGGCCGTGGTCGCGGCGCATCTCCCGGTACAGCCGGGCGGGTTCGGTGGCGAACCGCGGGCCGGAGAGCGGGACGGGGCCGGGGGCGGCGCCCTGTCCGGCGCCGGTCACGGGGCAGGTCACTGGGCGGTCTCCTGGGGCGTGTGCGGCTGGGCGGCGGCGCGCTGGGCGGCGTACTGCGCGGCGTACAGCGACTGGAGGTGTTCGACGAGGGTGATCAGTACGTTCTTGCCGGACTCGCGGGACCGCGCGTCGCAGTCGATGAGCGGTACCCCGGGGTCGAGGTCGAGCGCCTCGCGCAGCTGCTCGGCGGTGTGCGCGGGGCCGCCGAAGTCGTTGCGGGCCACGATGAACGGCGTGCCGTGGTGCTCCAGGCGGTCGATCGCGTACCAGGAGTCCTCCAGGCGGCGGGTGTCGACGAGGACGACCGCGCCGAGCGTGCCGGAGAAGAGGCGGTCCCACAGGAACCAGAAGCGTTCCTGGCCGGGGGCGCCGAAGAGGTAGAGGACGTTGTGCGCGTCGAGCGTGATGCGGCCGAAGTCGAAGGCGACGGTCGTGGACGTCTTGGCGCGCAGCCCTTCGAGGCCGCCCGTCTCGTCGATGCCCCGGCCGGCCTGCGTCATCGTCTCCTCGGTGTTGAGGGGACGGATCTCGCTGACGGAGCGGACCAGTGTCGTCTTGCCGACGCCGAAGCCGCCGACCACGACGATCTTCAGGCCGTTGTCGGCGGTGGCGGTCAGCTCTGTTCGGCCGGTCCCGGCTGTGGGGGTGGCCCCGGCTGTTCGGGTGGCCCCGGCAGCGCTGCGTTCAGAGGTTGCGGAGTCCAACGAGCACCTGCTCCAGGAGGTCGGAATCGGGAAGGCTGTGGGTGGGGCCCGAACGCGGGTGGCGGGCGCTGATCCGGCCCGCGTCGAGCAGGTCGGACAGCAGGATGCGGGTGATGCTCACCGGCAGCCGGAGCTCGGCGGCGATCTCCACGACCGCCGTGGGCAGCCCGCACATCCGCAGGATCGCGGCGTGCTCGGACTGCATGCCGGGGACCGGAGCGGACTCGGCGACGACGAGGGTCACCAGGTCGAAGGGCGTGTCGGGCGCCGACCGGCTGCGACCCCCGGTGAGGGTGTACAGCCGGTCGGGGGAGTCGTCCCGGCCGGGGCGGCTCATGACGCGGGCCGGCCGCGGGGGGTGTCGTCCGCGCGGGGCGCGGCGCGCAGGTGCTCGCCGAGCTGCTCGACCAGCTCGCTCATGGTGTGGCCGACGAGCCCCGCGTCGGCGTCCTCGGCGGCGATGACCGCGAGGTGCGCGCCCTCGCCGGCCTCGACGATGAAGAGGATGCCGCCGTAGAACTCGGCCATCGCCGAGCGGACCCCGCCGCTGCCGTCGCCGAACTCGGCGGACGCGCCGTGCGACAGGGACTGGATGCCGGCGGCTATCGCGGCGAGCTGGTCGGCCTGGTCGACGGAGAGCTCGCGGGTGCGGCACAGCTTCAGGCCGTCACGGGAGAGCACGAGGGCGTGCCGGGCGCCGGGGGTGCGCTCCAGGAGGCCTTCGAGCAGCCAGGTCAGCTTGGCGTCGGTGGTGCTGCCGGGGGAGGTGCCGGTGGTCATCGGGGGGTGTCGCCTTCCGGGTGCTGGGGGATTGCGGGGGCGTCGTCCGTGGGCTCCGAGGGGGTGGTGCGGACGGCCTGGCGGAAGTTGCTGAAGCGGGCCGCGGTGCTCTCGGCGCCGGGGGCGCGGGGCCTGCGCGTCTCACCCGTGTCGCTGTCGGCGCGGGCCCGCTCGGCGGCGGCGAGGGTGCGGCCGCGGGGGCGCTTGGGGAGGGGCGCGTCGGCGGTGGCGGAGTCGGGGGCGGCTTGTGCCGGGTGCCCGGGGTCCGGCTGTGGGTGCGGGACCGCGGGGGTATGGACGTGCTCGCCATCCCTGCGCCGCGTCGGGAGTTCCTGGACGTCACCGTCGGCTCGGTGCTCCGTGTGCACATCCCCCCGCGTCCCCTCCGGCGCGTTCGCGGGCGCGGCCGGGAGCGCGGCTGTCGTGCGTGCGGGTGTCGCGGCGGGGAGGGCCGCCGTGGTCGTGGACGACGCGGCCGTCAGCGATGCCTGGGCCGGGGCCGGTACGGCTGCGGTCTCCGAGGGGCGGGAGAGCAACTCCTGGGGTATCAGGAGGAGTACGCCCGTGCCGCCGCGCGCCGACGGGCGGAACGACACCGTGAGCCCGTGCTTGCGGGCCAGCCTGCCGACCACCGCGAGACCGAGCCGGGTGCCGGACAGACCGGTGAGGCCCGTCGTCTCGCCGGAGACGGCGCGCTCGGCGCGGCGCTGCTGCACGGGGCCCATCACGAGGCCGCTGTCCTCGACGGAGACGATGACGCCGGCCGCGACCTCTTCGATGTAGACGTGCACTTCGGAGGTGGGCGGCGAGAAGTTCGCGGCGTTGTCCAGGATCTCGGCGAGGGCGTGCATGACGCCCTCGGCGGCGTGGCCCGCGACGGCGACCTCGCTGGCCGAGTGGACGCGCACGCGCTGGTAGCCGCCGATGCGGCCCATCGCGCCGCGCAGGATCGACTCCATGACGATGGGCCGGGACCAGCGCCGGCCCGAGCGGGCGCCGGTGAGCACGGCCACGGAGTCGGCGATGCGGCCCGCCTGCGCCGTCCTGTGGTCGAGGTGGAGGAGGTCGGTGAGGACGTCCTCGTCGGCGTGCCTGCCCTCCATCTCGCGCAGGTCGGCGAGCATGCCGGTGGCCAGGGCCTGCATGCGTCCCGCGGCGTTGGCGCACGCGGCGAGGGCGGCGGCCCGCTCGGACTCGGCGGTGCGGGCCCGCACGGTCAGCTCGTTCCGCTCACGGGCGAAGTACTCGGTGAGCGCGGTGCGCTCGCGGGTGAACTCCGCGGCGCGGGCGGCCTGTTCAAGGACGAGCCGTTCCGTGTCCTGCCGTGCGGCCGCCGCGCGGCGGCGCAGCAGGGCGCCGGCGCGGAAGAAGTGGAAGGCGAGCGTCACGGCGACGCTGAGCGCGAGGGAGGCGGCGCCCGCCCCCCATGCCAGGGGGGTCCGTACGGAGCCGGGCGCGACGGCCACGGCGGCTCCGGTGAGGGCCGCGGTGGTCAGGGCGCAGGCCAGCAGGACGAGCGCGGTCGGGCGCAGCGGGGGTTTTTCCCACGGTCCCGTCTCCGCCTGAGCAGGGGAGGCCCCACTCGTCCCGGGGCGCGCGAGGGGGGTTTGCGCGGTCATCAATCGGGGTCCTCGATCGGAAGCGACACACTCTGCTCAAGTCGGGATCACTATAGGAGAGTTATCGACCGGGTTGGGAATCTTCCCGTCCGGATCGTGCAAAATCGGGTGGGGCGGGGTGGTCGCGGGGGGCCTGTGCGAGGGCATCCTGGACGGCATGAGCGATCTCGACGCGGGTCCCGACGCGGACCCTGAAGGCCTCGCACAGGACCTGCGCGCGGCCGTGCGCGGCGAGGTCGACCCGTCCGTCACCGCGCGGGCCCTGCACACCATGGACGCCTCCAACTACCGCCGGGTGCCCGCCGCGGTGGTGGCCCCGCGCGACGCCGACGACGTGGCGGCGGTCCTCGCGGTCTGCCGCGAGCGGAACGTGCCGGTCGTGCCGCGCGGCGCGGGCACCTCGATCGCCGGGCAGGCCACGGGGACCGGCGTCGTCCTCGACTTCACCCGCCACATGAACCGCGTCGTCGCCCTCGACCCCGGCCACCGCACGGCCGTGGTGCAGCCGGGCGTCGTCCTGGACGACCTGCGCACCGCCGCGGCCCCGCACGGCCTCACCTTCGGCCCCGACCCCTCCACCCACAGCCGCTGCACCCTCGGCGGAATGATCGGCAACAACTCCTGCGGCTCCCACTCGGTGGCCTGGGGCACGACCGCCGACAACGTATCCGCCCTCTCCGTGGTCGACGGTTCGGGCGCACTCCGTCACCTCGCCCAGGGCTGGGACAGCGCCCCCACGGGCCTGCGCGCACTCGTGGACGGCGACCTCGCGCTCCTGCGCACCGGCTTCCCCGACCTGCCGCGCCGCATCTCCGGCTACGCCCTGGACGCGCTGCTCCCCGAACACGGCACGGACCTGGCCCGCGCGTTCTGCGGTTCGGAGGGCACCCTCGGCGTCCTCACCGAAGCGGTCGTACGCCTCGTCGAAGCGCCCCGCGCGCGGGCGCTCGCCGTGCTCGGCTACGCGGACGAGAGCGCGGCCGCCGAAGCCGCGGCGGGACTCCTGCCGCACGGGCCGCTGACCGTCGAGGGCATGGCCGCCGACCTCGTCCGCGGAGCCGCCCGGGAGAGCGGGCTGCCCAAGGGCGGCGCCTGGCTCTTCGTGGAGACCGGCGGCGACACCCCGGCCGAGGCACGCGCGCGTGCCGCCACGATCGTGCGGGCGGCCGCCCCCGACACCGTGGACGCCGTGGTCGTCGACGACCCGGCGGGACAGCGGGCGCTGTGGCGGGTGCGCGAGGACGCCAGCGGGACGGCCACCCGCATGCCGGACGGGTCCGAGGCCTGGCCCGGCTGGGAGGACTGCGCCGTGCCGCCCGCCCGACTCGGCGCCTACCTCCGGGACTTCCGGGCCCTCCTTGCCGAACACGGCCTGCGCGGCACGCCGTACGGGCACTTCGGGGACGGCTGCATCCACGTACGCATCGACTTCGACCTGCTCAGCACCGAAGGCATCGGCCGCTTCCGCACCTTCTCCGAATCCCTCGCCGGCCTCGTCGTCGCGCACGGCGGATCGCTCTCCGGCGAACACGGCGACGGACAGGCCCGGGCCGAACTCCTCCCGAAGATGTACGGCCCCGAACTCATCCGCCTCTTCGAACGCGTCAAGGACGTCTGGGACCCGGCGGGCCTGCTCAACCCGGGCATGCTGGTGCGGCCCGCGCCCCTCGACGCCGACCTGCGGTTCGCGCCCCTGCCCCGCGAACCCGTCGAGGTTGCCTTCGGCTACCCGCACGACGGCGGCGACTTCACGGCGGCGGTCAGGCGGTGCGTCGGCGTCGCCAAGTGCCGTACCGCCTCCCCGGCCTCCCCCACCGGCGTGATGTGCCCGTCCTTCCGCGCCACGGGCGAGGAGGAGCACTCCACGCGCGGCCGCGCCCGCCTGCTGCACGAGATGCTCGCCGGCGAGGTGGTGACGGACGGCTGGCGCTCCACGGAGGTCAGGGACGCACTCGACCTCTGCCTGTCCTGCAAGGGCTGCCGCTCGGACTGCCCGGTGGGCGTCGACATGGCCACGTACAAGGCGGAGTTCCTGCACCACCACTACGAAGGCCGCCGCAGGCCCGCCGCCCACTACACGATGGGGTGGCTGCCGCGCTGGCTCCGCGCCGTCGCGGCGACGCGCACGGCCCGCCTCGTCAATGCGCTGGCTCGCGTGGGCCCACTGGCCACGCTCGCCAAGCGACTGGGCGGGATCGCCCCGGAGCGGGCACTTCCTGAGGTGGCGCCGCGGACGTTCCGGCAGTGGTGGGGGAGCAGGAACGGGCGCAGGCCACGGGTCGGGGAGCGGGCCGATGTCGTGCTGTGGCCCGACACCTTCACCGAGCACCTCTCGCCGTCCGTGGGGCAGGCCGCGGTGACCGTGTTTGAGGACGCGGGGCTCCGCGTCGCGGTGCCGCCGCGCGGCGTGTGCTGCGGCCTGACGTACGTCTCGACGGGCCAGCTCGACCGCGCCCGCGCCGTCCTGCGCGCCACCCTCGACCGGATGGAACCGCTCCTGGAAGCCGGGGTCCCGGTCGTCGTCCTGGAGCCGAGCTGCGCCGCCGCGCTCACGTCGGACCTGCCCGAACTACTCGGCGACGACCCCCGCGCCCCCCGGCTCGCCGCCGCGATCCGCACCTTCGCGCAGGCCGTCGAGGAACTGGCCCCGCAGTGGCGGCCCCCGGCCGTCGACCGCCCCGTCGTCGGCCAGACCCACTGCCACCAGCACGCGGTCCTGGGCGACGCGGCGGAGCGCCGGCTGCGCACGAAGGCGGGCCTGACGGGCGAACTGAGCGGCGGCTGCTGCGGACTCGCAGGGAACTTCGGTTTCGAACGCGGCCACTACGACGTCTCGAAGACCTGCGCCGAGGAACAGCTGCTGCCCTCGGTGGCGGGGGCGGGCGCGGACGCGGTGGTCCTGGCCGACGGCTTCTCCTGCCGGACGCAGCTGGAGCAGCTGGCGGGCGTACGGGGGCGGCATCTGGCGGAGGTGCTGGCGGAGGGACTGACGGAGGGGCTGCGCCACGGCGCCGACGGGTGAACGAGGCATCCGTGGCTTCGCTGTATGGACGCGGATACGGACGCGGATATGGACGCGGATATGGACGTGGGTACGGACGTGGTTTGCGTACAGCAGCGAAAGCGCTCCACAATCCTGACGTAGTGCATTACGTTGAATGCTGCAGTGCAGCGTGATGGACTTCACATCGGGTTGCACATTGGGTTGCACATTGGACTTCAGGACTCCGCCCCTCGGGAAAGGCTCGCGCGTGAACGTCTCCCGCAGCGATCAGGCAGCGCCGACGGCGACCCACGACGGCGGCCCGGGGCTCCGCGGGCGCATCGGCTCCCTCGGCCCCGTCGGACTCGTGCTCGCGGGCGGGATCTCCGTGCAGTTCGGCGGCGCGCTCGCCGTGAGCGTGATGCCGAGGGTCGGCGCGGTCGGCATCGTGGCGCTGCGGCTCGTCTTCGCCGCGCTCGTGCTGCTCGTCGTGTGCCGGCCGAAGGTGCGCGGGCACTCGCGGGCCGACTGGGGCACGGTCGTCGCGTTCGGCGTGGCCATGGCCGGGATGAACGGACTCTTCTACCAGTCCGTCGCCCGCATCCCCATGGGCCCCGCCGTCACCCTCGAAGTCCTCGGCCCGCTCGCGCTCTCCGTCCTCGCCTCGCGCCGCGCCGTGAACCTGGTGTGGGCGGGGCTCGCCCTCTGCGGTGTCTTCCTGCTCGGCGGCGGGGGCGGCTTCGACGGCCTCGACCCGGTCGGTGTCGCCTACGCCCTCGGCGCCGGCGCGATGTGGGCGATGTACATCCTCTTCAGCGCGCGCACCGGACGGCGCTTCCCGCAGGCCGACGGTCTTGCCCTCGCCATGGTGGTCGCCGCGGTGCTCTTCCTGCCGCTCGGCATCGCCGCGTCCGGGTCGCGGCTGGTCCAGCCGGGCACGCTGGCGCTCGGCGCGGCCGTCGCGGTCCTGTCGTCCGTACTGCCGTACACCCTCGAACTCCTCGCCCTGCGGCGGCTGCCCGCGCACACCTTCGCGGTCCTGATGAGCCTGGAACCGGCCATCGCGTCCGTCGCCGGATTCCTCGTCCTGAGCCAGGCCCTCTCCGCCGTCGAGGCCGTCGCCATCAGTCTGGTCATCGCGGCGAGCATGGGCGCGGTGCGGACGCAGGTGGGGCGGCGGCGGGTGCGCGCGGGGGCGGATCCGGTGGCGGCGGCGGTCGCGCCGACCCCCGCCGACCCTGCCCGCGCCGCCGCCGCGGGCGCCGAACCCGTCGGACGGCCGTCCGAAAAGTAATGCAAGCACGCTTGCTTGTTTCTATGAGCGCTGCCATGCTCCGAGGCACCTCCCCGAGTTCCTGACTCCGTCTCACCGCGCGAGCCTTGGAGTATTGGAGCAGGGGAGACCCGACCGTGCCCCGAGGGGAGCGTTCCGTGTCCGATGCCCTGCCCGTGCTCGACGACCTGCGCGCCGAGAGCGAGGAACTCGACCGCCTCGTGGCGGGGTTGAGCCGGGAGCGATGGTCCCTCGCGACGCCCGCGCCCGGCTGGACCGTGGCCCATCAGATCGCGCACCTGACCTGGACGGACCGGGCCGCGCTGCTCGCCGCCACGGACCCGGAGGCCTTCGCCGCCGAGGTGGAGAAGGCCGCGGCGGCACCCGGCACGTTCGTGGACGAGGGCGCGGCGGACGGCGCCGCACTGCCGCCCGCCGAACTGCTCGCCCGCTGGCGGGCCGGGCGCGACGAGCTGTGGCGGCTCCTGAGCGAGGCTCCCGCCGGTACGCGCCTGCCCTGGTACGGGCCGCCCATGGCCGTCCCCTCCATGGCGACGGCGCGGCTCATGGAGACCTGGGCGCACGGCCAGGACGTGGCGGACGCGCTCGGCGTGGCGCGGGCCGCGACCGACCGGCTGCGGCATGTGGCGCGGATCGGGGTGCGGGCGCGTGACTTCGCCTTCGCCGTACGCGGACTGAGCGCCCCGGACGAGGAGTTCCGGGTCGAACTGACCTCACCGGTGACGGGCGAGGTGTGGTCGTACGGCCCCGAGGCCGCCGCGCAACGCGTCACCGGCCCGGCGCTCGACTTCTGCCTGCTCGTCACCCAGCGCGCCCACCGCGCCGACGTCGCCGTGCACGCGGAGGGCCCGGACGCCGACCGCTGGCTGGACATCGCCCAGGCCTTCGCGGGCCCACCGGGCCCAGGACGCCCGCGAAAGACCTCCACTCAGTGACCCGCGCCGCCTTATCCGGCCACGACCTCGCCGTCCGCGTCGAGGGCCCCGACGCAGACCGCTGGCTGGGCAATCGCCCAGGCCTTCGCGGGCCCACCGGGCCCAGGACGCCTCCGAAAGGCCCTCGCTCAGTGACCCGCGCCGCCTTGCCCGGCCACGACCTCGCCGTCCGCGCGAGGCCGCCTCGCCCCGACGGCCGGCCGGGCTCCACCCGGGCGCCGGCGGGTCCGCCCGGCCGGACCGGCCGCCACCCGGCCCTCGTCCCAGCTCTCGCGGGGCCGCCCCGCCCCGGCCACCCACCGAAGGGACCCGGACAGTGACCTCAGCGCCCCCCACCGCCACAGGCACACCCGTACCCCCACACCCACGGCCCCTGCGTATCGGCAATGCCTCCGGTTTCTACGGGGACCGGTTCGATGCCATGCGCGAGATGCTGACCGGTGGGGAGCTCGATGTCCTCACCGGGGACTATCTCGCCGAGCTGACCATGCTCATCCTCGGGCGGGACCGGCTCAAGGACCCGGGGCGCGGGTACGCCAAGACCTTTCTGCGGCAGCTGGAGGAGTGCCTCGGGCTCGCGCGGGAGCGGGGCGTGCGGATCGTCGCCAATGCGGGTGGGCTCAATCCGGCCGGACTCGCCGACGAGGTAAGGGAGTTGGCGGGGCGGCTCGGGCTCGGGGAGACGCGGGTCGCGCACGTCGAGGGCGACGACCTCGGCCCCCGCTTCCCCGGCGCCCTCACCGCCAACGCCTACCTCGGCGGCGCCGGCATCGCCGCGTGCCTCGACGCGGGCGCCGACATCGTCGTCACCGGGCGCGTCACCGACGCCGCCCTGGTCACCGGGCCCGCCGCCGCGCACTTCGGATGGGGGCCTACGGAGTACGACCGGCTCGCGGGCGCCGTCGTCGCCGGGCACGTCCTGGAGTGCGGCGCGCAGGCCACCGGCGGCAATTACGCCTTCTTCGCGGAGGGGGGAAGGGACCTGGGCCTTCTGCGTCACCCCGGCTTTCCCCTCGCCGAGATCCACGAGGACGGCTCGTGCGTCATCACCAAGCACGACGGCACCGGCGGCTTCGTCGACGTCGGGACCGTCACCGCGCAGCTCCTGTACGAGACGCAGGGCGCCCGGTACGCGGGGCCCGACGTGACCGCCCGTCTCGACACCGTCACCCTCACCCAGGCCGGCCCCGACCGCGTCCGGATCGACGGCGTGCGCGGTGAGGCACCGCCCCCGACCCTCAAGGCGGGCCTCAACCGGCTCGGCGGGTTCCGCAACGAAGTCGTCTTCGTCCTCACCGGGCTCGACATCGACGCCAAGGCCGCCCTCGTCCGCGCCCAGATCGAGGACGCCCTCGACCGCGGCAAGTCCCGCCCCGCACAGGTGCGGTGGGAGCTCGCCCGCACCGACCGCGAGGACGCGCCCACCGAGGAGAGCGCCAGCGCCCTGCTCCGCCTCGTCGTGCGCGACACCGACGCCGACACGGTCGGCCGCACGCTCAGCGGCGCCGCGATCGAGCTGGCCCTCTCCGGCTACCCCGGCTTCCACGTGACGGCGCCGCCCGGCAAGGGCTCCCCGTACGGGGTCTTCGAGGCGGCGTACGTCGAGCGGGACAGCGTCGAGCACGTGGCGGTCCTGCCCGACGGGGAGCGGCGCCCGGTCCCGTCCGGCGCCGACACCCTCGTACTGGAAGACCCGCAAGCCCCGCCGCTGCCCGCACCCCTCCCGCCCGGCCCCACCCGCCGCGCCCCCCTCGGCCTCGTCGCCGGGGCCCGCAGCGGCGACAAGGGAGGAGACGCGAACGTCGGCGTGTGGGTGCGCACCGACGACGCGTGGCGGTGGCTCGCCCACGAGCTGACGGTGGACCGGCTGCGCGAACTCCTCCCGGAGACGGCGGGGCTGCCCGTCACCCGCCACGACCTGCCCAACCTGCGCGCCCTGAACTTCGTCGTCGAGGGGCTGCTCGGCGAGGGCGTGGCCGCGCAGGCCCGCTTCGACCCGCAGGCCAAGGGCCTCGGCGAGTGGCTGCGCGCCCGCCACCTCGACATACCGGAGGTACTGCTGTGACACGGGAGGTACTGCTGTGACCGTCCTCGCCTCCGCGCTCGACCCCGCGAGCGCCGAATACGCCGAGCACCGGCAGGCCATGCTGGACCGGCTCGCCGAACTCGACGCCGAGCAGGCCAAGGCGCTGGAGGGAGGGGGAGAAAAGTACGTCCAGCGGCATCGCGCGCGCGGCAAGCTGCTCGCCCGCGAGCGGATCGAGCTGCTCCTCGACCCCGACACACCATTCCTTGAGCTGTCCCCGCTCGCCGCCTGGGGCAGCGACTATCCCGTCGGCGCCTCCATGGTCACCGGCATCGGCGTCGTCGAGGGCGTGGAGTGCCTGATCACCGCCAACGACCCGACGGTCAGGGGCGGCGCCTCCAACCCGTGGACGCTGAAGAAGGCCTTCCGGGCGCACGAGATCGGGCACGCGAACCGGCTGCCGTCCATCCACCTCGTGGAGTCCGGCGGCGCCGACCTGCCCTCCCAGAAGGAGATCTTCATCCCGGGCG
Source organism: Streptomyces sp. NPDC050732 (assembly GCF_040654255.1). Classification (NCBI taxonomy): domain Bacteria; kingdom Bacillati; phylum Actinomycetota; class Actinomycetes; order Kitasatosporales; family Streptomycetaceae; genus Streptomyces; species Streptomyces sp. NPDC050732. Next base: position 45,022 of record NZ_JBFAHP010000038.1, on the reverse strand, counting down.
GCGCCCTCTTCAAACACCTCACGCAGTCCTCGGCCGCCGGGATCCCGACCATCGCCGTCGTCTTCGGCAACTCCACGGCCGGCGGCGCCTACGTACCCGGCATGAGCGACCACGTGATCATGGTCAAGGAGCGGGCGAAGGTCTTCCTCGGCGGTCCGCCGCTGGTCAAGATGGCGACCGGCGAGGAGAGCGACGACGAGTCGCTGGGCGGCGCCGAGATGCACGCCCGCACCTCCGGCCTCGCCGACTACCTCGCCGAGGACGAGCGGGACGCGCTGCGCCGGGCCCGCCGGGTCGTGGCGCGGCTCAACTGGCGCAAGGCGTACGCGGACCCGGGCCCCGCCGAGCCGCCCAAGTACGACGAGGAGGAGCTCCTCGGCATCGTCCCCGGCGACCTGAAGAAGCCGTTCGACCCGCGCGAGGTCGTCGCCCGCATCGTCGACGGCTCCGACTTCGACGAGTTCAAGCCGCTGTACGGCAGCTCGCTCGTCACCGGGTGGGCCGCCCTGCACGGCTACCCCGTCGGCGTCCTCGCCAACGCGCAGGGCGTGCTGTTCAGCGAGGAGTCCCAGAAGGCCGCCCAGTTCATCCAGTTGGCCAACCAGCGCGACATCCCGCTGCTCTTCCTCCACAACACCACCGGATACATGGTCGGCAAGGAGTACGAGCAGGGCGGCATCATCAAGCACGGCGCCATGATGATCAACGCGGTCAGCAACTCGCGGGTGCCGCACCTCTCCGTCCTGATGGGCGCCTCGTACGGCGCGGGGCACTACGGCATGTGCGGCCGCGCCTACGACCCGCGCTTCCTCTTCGCCTGGCCCAGCGCCAAGTCCGCCGTCATGGGCCCCCAGCAGCTCGCGGGCGTCCTGTCGATCGTCGCCCGCGCCTCCGCCGCCGCCAAGGGGCAGCCCTACGACGAGGAGGCCGACGCCGGGCTCCGCGCCATGGTCGAGCAGCAGATCGAGGCGGAGTCGCTGCCGATGTTCCTGTCCGGGCGGCTCTACGACGACGGGGTCATCGACCCGCGCGACACCCGCACCGTCCTCGGCCTCTGCCTGTCCGCGATCCACACCGCCCCCTACGAGGGCGCGCGCGGCGGCTTCGGCGTCTTCCGGATGTGAGGAGAACACCCCATGATTTCCACCCTGTTGGTGGCCAACCGGGGCGAGATCGCCTGCCGCGTCTTCCGCACCTGCCGCGAGCTCGGCATCGCCACGGTCGCCGTGCACTCCGACGCCGACGCGGACGCCCTGCACGTACGCGAGGCCGACACGGCGGTACGGCTGCCGGGGGCGGCGCCCTCCGACACGTATCTGCGCGGCGACCTCGTCGTGAAGGCCGCGCAGGCCGCGGGCGCCGACGCGGTCCACCCCGGCTACGGCTTCCTCTCCGAGAACGCCGACTTCGCGCGGGCCGTCCTGGACGCCGGGCTCGTCTGGATCGGCCCGCCGCCCGCCGCGATCGAGGCGATGGCGTCCAAGACACGCGCCAAGGAACTGATGGGCGTCGAGCCGCTCGGGGACGTCACCGAGGCCGACCTGCCCGTCCTCGTGAAGGCGGCCGCGGGCGGCGGCGGGCGCGGCATGCGCGTCGTACGGGACCTGGCCGATCTGGCGGGTGAGCTGGCGGCGGCGCGGGCCGAGGCCGCCAGTGCCTTCGGGGACGGGGAGGTGTTCGTCGAGCCCTATGTCGAGGGCGGCCGGCACGTCGAGGTGCAGATCATGGCCGACGCGCACGGCACCGTGTGGCCGCTCGGCACCCGCGACTGCAGCCTCCAGCGCCGGCACCAGAAAGTCATCGAGGAGTCCCCGGCCCCCGGCCTCACGCCGGACCTGGTCGCCGAACTGCACGCACAGGCCGTGCGCGCCGCCCGCGTCACCGACTACCGCGGCGCCGGGACCGTCGAGTTCCTGGTGGCCGGAGGGCGGGCGCACTTCCTGGAGATGAACACCCGGCTCCAGGTGGAACACCCTGTCACCGAGGCCGTGTTCGGCCTCGACCTCGTGGCGCTGCAGATCCGCGTCGCCGAAGGCCTCGCCCTGGAGAAGGACCCGCCGGCCCCGCACGGCCACGCCGTCGAGGCCCGCCTCTACGCCGAGGACCCGGCCGCCGACTGGGCCCCGCAGACCGGCACCCTGCACCGCATCGACGTGCCCGGCGGAGTACGCCTCGACACCGGGTACGCCGCGGGCGACACCATCGGCGTGCACTACGACGCGATGCTCGCCAAGGCCGTCGCGTACGCGCCGACGCGCGCCGAAGCCCTGCGCAAACTCGCGGGCGCCCTCGAACGCGCCGCCGTCCACGGCCCCGTCACCAACCGGGACCTGCTCGTACGCTCCCTGCGGCACCCCGAGTTCACCGAGGCCCGCATGAACACCGGCTTCTACGACCGGCACGTCGCCGCACTCACGGCCCCCATGCCCGACCCGCACGCCCCCCTGGCCGCCGCCCTCGCCGACGCGCACGGCCGCTCCCGGTTCGGCGGCTGGCGCAACCTCCGCTCCCAGCCCCACCTCAAGCGCTACCGCACCGAACCCGACGGCACCGAGCACGAAGTGCGCTACCACCACACCCGGCAGGGGCCGGCCGCCGACGGCGTGAACGTGATCAGTGCGACGGACGTTCTCGTCGTACTCGAAGTGGACGGCGTACGACGTACGTACACGGTCGCGCGGTACGACGGCCGCGTGCACGTCGGCACCCCCTGCGGGGACACCGCCCTCACCCCGCTGCCGCTGCTCCCCGAACCCACCGCCCGCCGCGCGCCGGGATCGCTGCTCGCCCCGATGCCCGGCACCGTCGTCCGCGTCGCCGAAGGAATCGCCGAGGGGCGGCCGGTCACGGCCGGGCAGCCCCTCGTCTGGCTGGAGGCCATGAAGATGGAGCACCGCATCTGCGCCCCCGCCGCCGGAACGCTCACCGCCCTGCACGCCGTGCCCGGCCGCCAGGTCGAGGTCGGCGCGCTGCTCGCCGTCGTACAAGAGGGAGAGTCGTCATGAGTACCGTCCTCGAAACCGAAGAACACCAGGCCCTGCGCACCGCCGTCGCCGCACTCGGACGCCGGTACGGCCGCGACTACCTGGCCCGCGTCGCAGGCGCCGGCGGTCACCCCGACGAGCTGTGGGCGGACGCCGCCAAGCTCGGCTACCTGGGCGTCAACCTGCCCGAGGAGTACGGGGGAGGGGGTGGAGGGATCTCCGAACTCGCCATAGTCCTGGAGGAGTTGGGCGCGGCCGGCTGTCCGCTCCTCATGATGGTCGTCTCGCCCGCGATCTGCGGCACGGTCATCGCCCGCTTCGGCACCGAGGAGCAGAAACGCACCTGGCTGCCGGGGCTCGCCGACGGCTCCCGCACCATGGCGTTCGGGATCACCGAGCCCGACGCGGGCTCCAACTCGCACCGCATCACCACCACGGCCCGCCGCGACCCCGACTCCGGCGACTGGCTCCTGACCGGCCGCAAGGTGTTCATCTCCGGCGTCGACATCGCCGACGCGACGCTCATCGTGGGCCGTACGTCCGACGCGCGGACCGGCAACCTCAAACCGTGCCTGTTCATCGTCCCGCGCGACGCCCCCGGCTTCGAGCGGCGCCGGATCGACATGGAACTCCAGGCCGCCGAGAAGCAGTTCGAGCTCACCCTCGACGACGTGCGGCTGCCCGCCGACGCGCTAGTCGGCGACGAGGACGCGGGGCTCCTCCAGCTCTTCGCGGGCCTCAACCCGGAGCGCATCATGACCGCCGCGTTCGCGATCGGCATGGGCCGCTACGCGCTGTCCCGAGCCGTCGAGTACGCCAAGGAACGCAGCGTGTGGAAGTCGCCGATCGGCGCCCACCAGGCCATCGCGCACCCCCTCGCCCAGTCCCACGTCGAGCTCGAACTCGCCCGCCTGATGATGCAGAAGGCGGCCCGGCTGTACGACGAGGGGGACGACGTCGGCGCGGGCGAGGCCGCCAACATGGCCAAGCTCGCCGCCGCCGACGCCTGCGTGAAGGCCGTCGACCAGTCCGTGCACACGCTGGGCGGCAACGGCCTCACCAAGGAGTTCGGCCTCGCCTCGCTGATCGTGGCGTCCCGCGTGGCGCGGATCGCCCCGGTGAGCCGGGAGATGATCCTCAACTACGTCTCGCACCAGACGCTGGGCCTGCCCAAGTCCTACTGAGTCCTGATGAGGAGCGCCTTCCGTGAGTCTTTCCGTCTCTTCACCGGTGCGCGGCATCACCACCGTCACCCTGGACGCGCCCGAGCGGCGCAACGCGCTCTCGGCGGAGGTGGTGGGCGCCCTGGCCGAGGCGCTCGCCGACCTCGGCAAGGACCCCGGCACGCGCGCGGTCCTCCTCACCCACACCGGTACGACGTTCTGCTCGGGCGCCGACCTGAAGGCGCCGCCCGACCCGCGGGACTTCGTGGCACTGCTCCGGCAGCTCGTGGCGCTCCCCAAACCGGTCGCCGCGCGGGTGGACGGGCACGTGCGGGCGGGCGGGCTCGGGCTGCTCGGCGCCTGCGACGTGGCGGTCGCGGGCCCGGGGGCGTCGTTCGCGTTCACCGAGGTGCACATCGGCGTCGCCCCCGCCGTGATCTCCCTGCCCCTGCTGCCCCGCCTCGACCCGAGCGCCGCGTCCCGCTACTACCTCACCGGGGAGCGCTTCGACGCGGCGGAGGCGGCCCGGATCGGCCTCGTCACGGTCGCCGCGACGGACGCCGGCACCGCACTCGGCACCATGCTCGACGGGTTCCGAGCGGCGGCGCCGGGCGCCCTGGCCGAGACGAAGAAGCTGCTCACGGCTAGGGTGCTCGACGCATTCGACGACCAATCGGACGCCCTCACGGCCCTGTCCGCGCGGCTCTTCGGCTCGGCCGAGGCGCGCGAGGGGATGACGGCGTTCCTCGAACGACGGGAGCGCCCATGGGTGCTGTGACCGCCGCCGGCCAGGCACCCAAGCAGGAGCGCGCGCCCAAGCAGGACCGCAGCCGCGCGACCCGGCAGAAACTCCTGGAGGCCGCGGTGTCCTGCCTCGCCGAACACGGCTGGGCGGGCTCCACGGTCTCGGTGGTCGCCGAGCGGGCGGGCGTCTCGCGGGGCGCGGCCCAGCACCACTTCCCCACCCGGGAGGACCTGTTCACGGCGGCCGTCGAGTACGTCGCCGAGCAGCGCTCCACGGCGCTGCGGGCCCTGCCCGCACAGGACAGGGCCTCCGTCGTCGCCGCCCTCGTCGACCTCTACACCGGCCCGCTCTTCCGCGCGGCGCTCCACCTCTGGGTGGCCGCGTCGAACGAGCCCCAGCTCGGCTCCCGCGTCACGGAACTCGAATCCCGCGTGGGCCGCGAGACACACCGCATCGCGGTGGAACTCCTCGACGCCGACGAGTCCCGCCCCGGCGTCCGCGAAACGATCCAGGGCCTCCTGGACATGGCACGGGGCCTGGGCCTGGCGAACCTGCTGACGGACGACGGGGCGAGGAGGGAGAGGGTGGTGGCGCAGTGGACGGTGCTGGTGGAGGGGGCTTTGCTCTGAGACTTCCCCGAGCCCGCCCCCATCGCCGGACGAGGTGGAAATCAGCCTCTCCGGCGATTGAGGAGCGGGGTCCGGGGCAGCGCCCCGGGACGTCAGCGCACGACGAGGTCAGCGCACGACGACGTCAGCGAGCGATCTCGTCGTAGCCCTCGATCGCCTGCGGGGCGCGGCTGCCGGGCCCCACGTACCGCGCCGAAGGCCGGACGAGGCGCCCCGTCCGCTTCTGCTCAAGGATGTGCGCCGACCACCCCGCGGTCCGCGCGCACGTGAACATCGACGTGAACATGTGCGCGGGCACCTCGGCGAAGTCGAGGACGATCGCCGCCCAGAACTCCACGTTCGTGGCGAGGACCCGGTCGGGCCTGCGGGCGTGCAGCTCGTCGAGGGCCGCCTTCTCCAGGGCCTCCGCGACCTCGAAGCGGGGCGCCCCCAGCTCACGGGCGGTGCGCCGCAGGACGCGCGCGCGGGGGTCCTCGGCCCGGTACACCCGGTGCCCGAAGCCCATCAGCCGCTCACCCTTGTCCAGGGCCTGCTTCACGTACGCGACGGCGTCCCCCGTGCGCTCGATCTCCTCGATCATGCCGAGGACCCGGGACGGGGCACCGCCGTGCAGCGGCCCGGACATCGCGCCGACGGCCCCGCTCAGCGCCGCCGCGACGTCCGCGCCGGTGGAGGCGATGACGCGGGCGGTGAACGTGGACGCGTTCATGCCGTGCTCGGCGGCCGACGTCCAGTACGCGTCGACGGCCTGCACGTGCTTCGGGTCGGGCTCCCCGCGCCACCGCTTCATGAACCGCTCGACGACCGTCCCGGCCTTGTCGATCTCCCGCTGCGGAACCATCGGCAGGCCCTGCCCGCGGGCCGACTGGGCGACGTACGAGAGGGCCATGACGGCGGCGCGCGCCAGGTCCTCGCGGGCCTGCTCCTCGCTGATGTCGAGCAGCGGCCGCAGGCCCCAGACGGGCGCGAGCATCGCCAGGGCGGACTGGACGTCGACGCGGATGTCGCCGGAGTGCACCGGGATCGGGAAGGGCTCGGCGGGCGGCAGACCGGGGTTGAAGGCGCCGTCGACGAGCAGGCCCCACACGTTCCCGAAGGAGACGTGGCCGACCAGGTCCTCGATGTCGACGCCGCGGTAGCGGAGCGCGCCGCCTTCCTTGTCCGGTTCGGCGATCTCCGTCTCGAACGCGACGACTCCTTCGAGACCGGGTACGAAGTCGGACATCAGGCGGCTCCTCAAGATGGATTCGACATGGCTCGCGGTCCGGAACGGTAACCCGGTGATGCCCCGTGAGGCTGGTGGTCACCCAACCGATACGGCAGCAGGACGATATCCCTTGGTGCCACCTTTGGCGACGGTATGCGGCACTCAGTGCCACACGTCACCTCGGCGCGCCGCGCGGCAAGTACGGCAAGATGACCGGGTGACCGATTCGAGTGTCCCCCTCCCGGAACCGGCCGACATGCGTGAGCAGTACGTCACCGGAGGGCTCTCCGAGGCCGAGCTGCCCGCCGTGCCCATGGACCAGTTCGCCCTCTGGTTCAAGGAGGCGGCACGCGACAGGGACGCCGTCCCGGAGCCGAACGCCATGGTCGTCTCGACGGCCGACGAGGCGGGCCGGCCCAGCTCCCGCACGGTGCTCCTGAAGGGCTTCGACGAGCGAGGCTTCGTCTTCTACACCAACTACGGCTCCCGCAAGGCCCGTGAGCTCGCCGCCAATCCGTACGTCTCGCTGCTCTTCCCCTGGCACGCCGTGGCCCGCCAGGTGATCGTCTCCGGCACCGCGGAGCGCGTCGGGCGCGAGGAGACGGTCGCGTACTTCCGTACCCGCCCGCACGGCTCCCAGCTCGGCGCCTGGGCCAGCGCGCAGTCCTCCGTGCTCGCCTCGCGCGCCGAACTCGACCGCGCCTACGCCGATCTGGCGGCCCGTTACCCGGAGGGTGAACAGGTCCCGGTGCCGCCGCACTGGGGCGGCTTCCGGGTGACACCGCGGGCGGTGGAGTTCTGGCAGGGCAGGACGGACCGCCTGCACGACCGTTTGCGGTATGTGCGCACGGAGGACGGCGGGGGCTGGCGGGTGGAACGCCTCAGCCCGTGAGGACCCCGTCCAGGAACGGTTCCACCGCGGCGCGCCACGCGTCCGGCTGGTCGTAGTGCACGAGGTGCCCCGCGTCGGCCACCTCGGCGTACTCCCCGCGGGGCAGCACGCGGACCATCTCCTGGGACTCGGCCCGGCCGAGCTCGCCGTCCTGGCCCCGCACGACGAGCGCGGGGCAGCGGACCTGGATGAGCTCCTCCCAGTGCGCGTCGTGCACCCACGTCTCGCGGGAGCTGAGCATCTGGGCGCGGTCGAAGACGGGCCGCCAGCCGTCCGGGCCCTCGGCCATCACCTCGGCGAAGAACTCACCGCGCGCGGGGTTGGGGCGCTCCACCCAGGGATCGTCCTCGCCGAACCACTTGCGTACGTCGGCGAGCGTCGCGAACGGCACCGGCCAGGACTTGAACCAGTCCTCCCAGTCGCGCTGGGACGCGGCCCCGAGCGCGGAGGCCCGCATGTCGCAGATGACGAGGCCCTGGACGAGGTCGGGGCGGCGGGCGGCGAGCTGCCAGGCGGTGAGGGCGCCCATGGAGTGGCCGATGAGGACGGCGGGGGCGAGGCCGAGCTGGACGAGGGCGGCCTCGGCGTCGTCCACGTAGGCATCGCGGGTGTAGGGGCCGTCGGCGGGCTTCTCGCTCCTGCCGTGGCCACGCTGGTCGAGGGCGACCGCGCGGTGGCGCTCGGCGAGCCAGCGGGCGGTGTCCGCCCAGTGTGAGGCGCGGCCCATCAGGCCGTGCAGCAACAGCACTCCGCCGGACGCTCCCTCGGCCTCCCTGAGCTTGGGAGGGTCGGCGTACTCCCAGGCGGCGAGGCGTACGCCACCTGCGCCCGTCACGTCGATGCGCCGCACCATGGTTCCTGGCACCCCCTCGGTCCCGCTCGGGTTTCACGCCTGGCCCTGCTTCACACCCCGCACGCTATCGAACTCCCTTTCGAAATCGGCCGGTTCGCCGATAACACCCCACCTTCGGGTGACCACGCTCAAGGATTGGCAGGCGTGGCCGAGGGGAGATCTTCATCGGGAGGCGGACCGCTCGGGGAGTTCGGTCCGAGGGGAATGACCCTGAGAGCTCGGGGCTCCGGGTCAGTACAGGGGAGGACAGGCCCCGGCGCTCATCAGCGCCGGGGCCCTCACCAGACGCACCGGACGGGCGCATCCTCCAGCCCCCTCTCCGGCCGGCCGGGCCCGGCACCGACACGGTCAAGAGCCCTCAGGTCATATGCCTCTCGCGACAGCCTCGCACGCAAAACGCTCGCGCGCTGCGATTCCGCACACTGAATCTTGGACTCCGCAAAATCGCGCGGCGTCCGTGAGCACCCGTCAACTACCTCACGCACAACAGAAGTTGCCCCCACGCCGGGAACGGCCCCACGCCGGAAGGCGCCCCACGACGGGGAAGGTGGCCCCAGCGGGAGGCGGCGGCCCCGCGACGGAGAAGGTGCCCCGGAGCGGCCGCGGCCCCGCAGCGGAGGGCGCCCCGCGACGGGGAAGGTGACCGGCAGCGGAAGGCGCCCCGCAGCGCAGGGCGCGCCGCGACGGGTGAGGTGCCCCGGAGCGGGAGGCGCCCGGCGACGGGGGAGGCGCCCCGCAGCGGAGAAGGTGCCCCCCCCAGCGGGCGCGGCCTCGCAGCGGAAGGCGCCCCGCGACGGGGAAGGTGCCCCGGAGGGGCAGCCGCCTAGCAGCGGAGAAGGTGACCCCCAGCGGGAGTCGCCCCGCGACGGAGAAGGCGCCCCGGAGCGGGCGCGGCCCCGCAGCGGAGGGCGCCCCGCGACGGGGAAGGTGACCGGCAGCGGAAGGCGCCCCGCGACGGAGAAGGTGCCCCGCAGCGGAAGCCGCCCCACGGCGGGGAAGGTGCCCCGGCCCGGGAGGCGTCCCGCAGCGGAGAAAGTGACCCCCGGTGGGGGGCGGTCTCAGCGCTTGGCGACGAAGACGTGTGACGCGATCTCCGAGGTGAGCTCCGCGGCCTCGCCGCTGCTGCCCACCAGGACACCGCCCGCCGACTCCGTCACGCTCACCACGGAGCCCGGCTGCACGCCGGCCCGCCGCAGCGTGTACATCAGCTGCGCGTCCGTCTGGATCGGCTCGCCGATGCGGCGGACCACGACCGTCTTGCCCTCGGAGCCCGGGTCGAGCTCCGTGAGGGAGACCATGCCCTCGTCCAGGAAGGGGTCCGCGCCGTCCTTCTCGCCCAGCTCCTCCAGGCCCGGGATCGGGTTCCCGTACGGAGACTCGGTGGGGTGGCGGAGGAGCTCAAGGACGCGGCGCTCCACCGCCTCGCTCATCACGTGCTCCCAGCGGCAGGCCTCGGCGTGCACCTGCTCCCACTCCAGCCCGATCACGTCGACGAGCAGGCACTCCGCGAGGCGGTGCTTGCGCATCACACGGGTGGCCAGGCGGCGGCCCTCCTCGGTGAGCTCCAGGTGCCGGTCGCTGGCGACCGCCACCAGGCCGTCGCGCTCCATGCGCGCCACGGTCTGGCTCACCGTCGGTCCGCTCTGGTCGAGCCGCTCGGCGATCCGGGCGCGCATGGGGACCACACCTTCCTCCTCCAGTTCGAGGATGGTGCGCAAATACATCTCAGTGGTGTCAATCAGCCCCGACATGGGTGCCCCTCAGAATTCGCTCGTGCGCTGGCCCTGCCCTCAATTCTGACGCATACCACTGACAACCGTGTCGCGCCGGTGGAATTCCCGCCCAGTACCGGCCTGTGAGGGCCTGCGACGGTGTTGACAGGGCACTGGTCCAGACCGCAACGTGATGCGAATGAGCTCGAAGAGCGAGAGCAAGTCGGCAGGTCAGTACTTCGATGCCGCGATCGGACTGCTCCAGAGGGTCCGCGACGAAGAGTCCGGGAACGTGGCGGAGGCGGGCACGCTGCTCGCCGACGCGGTCGAGTCCGGCGGCCGCCTCTTCGCCTTCGGCGCCGGGCACTCCTCCCTCGCCGCGCAGGACGTCGTCTACCGCGCGGGCGGCCTCGCCCTCGTCAACCTCCTCGCCGTGCCCGGAGTGGTCGGCGTCGACGTGATGCCCGCGACGCTGGGCTCAGCCCTGGAGCGGGTCGACGGCCTCGCGGGCGCCGTCCTCGACTCCTCGCCGGCCCGCCCCGGCGACGTACTCGTGATCGTCTCGCTCTCCGGACGGAACTCGCTGCCGGTCGAGATGGCCATGAACGCCCGCGCCCTCGGCCTGAAGGTCATCGGCGTCACGTCGGTGGCGTACGCGACGGAGACCAGGTCGCGGCACGTCTCCGGCACCTTCCTGAAGGACCACTGCGACGTGGTGGTCGACTCCAAGATCGGCGTCGGCGACGCGGAGCTCTCCCTCGACGGGGTCGACGCCCCGTTCGGGCCCGCCTCCAGCGTCGTCACCAACGCGCTGATGCAGGCCATGACCGCCGCGGCCGTCGAGAACCTCGCCGAGCGCGGCATCCAGCCACCGCTCCTCAGGTCGGGGAACGTGGACGGCGGCCACGACTGGAACGGACGAGTCTTCCGCGAGTACGGAGACCGGATCTTCTACCGGCACTGATCTGGCTCAGGGTTCCAGGGTCTGTGCCAGGTCCAGGGACGCGGCGACCCGGGACGCGACGCTCTCCGCGTACGTCGCGTCGCCCCGGTCGAACTGGCCGCGTGCCGCCCCGCGAAGGAAGGTCAGTACGCCCAGCGTGCGGCCCCGGCTCCGCAGCACCACGCACAGGGCGTGCACCGACTCCTCGGGCCACTGCCGCACCGTCGCCCACTGCCGCGCCCGCTCCGGCGCGGCCGCCGCCCCCGCGCTGGCCCGCACCGATCCGGTGCGCTCCACGCACTGGGGGGCGGGGTGCCCTTCGGGGTAGCGGACGGGGACGCCCGCCGTGGCGACCGGCAGGCAGGGTCCAGGCGGCCCCGCGGGCGTCGCCGCGACCCGCACGAGCCGCACCGGGTCCCCGCCGGCCACCAGGTCCACCAGGGCGTGGTCGGCGAACCCGGCGAGCGCGAAGTCGAGCTGGACCGTCGCCGCCTCCATGGGGCTCTCGCACTCCGCGGTGGCCCGCGCCGCCCGGTGCAGCTGCTGGGAGCGGAACCGCAGCTGCGACGCCTCCTGCTCGGCCTGCTTGGCCTCGGTCACGTCGAGGAAGAGCCAGCCGACGCCGAGCGGCACGGGCTCCTCCGCGAGCGGCGACGCCAGCCGCAGGAAGCCGCTGCGCCAGCAGCGCCGCTCACCCCCGCCGCCCTGCCCGGCTTCGGACTGACCGGCCCCGGCCCGCACCGACACCCACATCTCGGCGGGCGCTGGCGGCGTCCCCTCGGCCAGTACATGGGTCAGCGCGCTCTCCAGCTCCTCGACGCCCGTCCCGAGCAGATCGGCGAGGGGCCGCCCGAGGACGGCGGCGGGGCCCACTCCGAAGGCGCGGGCGGCGTGTTCGTTCACCACGGCGGGCCGCAGGTCCGCGTCGACAAGGACCACGCCCCACGAGGCGCTCTCGAAGAGGGCCTCGCTGAGCGCGATGGACCGCTCCAGGTCTATCTGCGCGTGGACCTCGCTGAAGGCGCAGTACACCCCCGAGGGCTTGCCGTCTCCGCCCCGCACGGCCGCCGACTGCATCCGCACGAGCACCCGCCCGCCGTCCTTCGTCACGAGCGCGAACTCGTGCACCTGCCGCCCCGGCGCGTCCATCGCGGACAGCAGCCGCTCCTCGACCTCCCCGGCGTCCGCGGCCCGCACCGCCCACCCCGCGAACCCGCGCCGCCCGACGGCCTCCGCCGCCGACCAGCCGAGGATCCGCTCGGCCTCGCGGTTCCAGTGCGTCACCACACCGTCGGCGTCGAACGCGCACAGCGCCGCGTCCATCCCGTCGAGCAGTGCCGCGAGCAACTCGGCCCCGCCGGGCTCGGGTTCTTCAGGACCCAGTTCGTCAGTGGTTCCGCTCTGCCGCGAAGCACTCACGTGGCACCCCCTACAGGCCGTCTGCCTGTACCGCATGTCAGATCATTCAACTGGAACGTGACGCACCCCACAGGAAGTTCCCGGAAGTCGTGCGGAAAATCGTGCGGGGAAATTCGGTTGTGCGGCCCCCGGGACGGTTTCTAGGGTGGCGTGCACACGAGAAGGGAGGTGGTTCGGCAGATGTATGGAAACCGGACGCGTGAGGTGACTGCGGGCTAGCGGCCCGACGTCGCAACTCGAATTCGGCGCCGGACCAGCGCGTGTGATGTGCGCGCAGCCGGCCCTATTCCCAAGCGGTCACCCGACCCGCGAGCCGCCGGTACGTCCGGCCGGCTTCCTCCGCCCCGGCGGCAGGAACCACGGCTCGCGGGTCGTCTGCGTGCACAGGCCCCCGGGGCGTTCAGCCCCTGCTGACCGCCGTGAGGATCTCCGGCAGGTGCCGCGCGAGCCGCGGCGCGGCGAGCCGCGTGCCCAGCTCCGTCACCACCGCGCCGTACGCCGCGCCCAGCGGAAGCAGCACCCAGCTCCAGGAGGACGCGCCCGACGCGTGCAGCCAGATCGTGAGGGCCAGGACGGGGGCGCACAGGAGGGCCGCCGCGACCATGCCGCCGAAGATGGAGATCCAGGCGAGTCCCGCCTGACCGGGGGCGACGTTCTTGTAGCCCTCCTGCGGGATCGAGTAGGGGAAGCGGGCCGAGGACCACGCGCCCGTGGCCAGCATCGCGCCGAGCAGGGCGAAGGAGAGGCCGAGGACCTCCGGCAGCGCGGGCCAGTCGCCGAGCATCGCGGTGGTGAGGACGGTGACGAGCGCGGCGTACGGAAGGGTGATGAGCAGCAGCGCCAGGGCCCGGCCGCGCAGCTCCACGTACGCGTCGCGCGTGGAGGAGATCGTCATCGCCACCATCCAGAACGCGGACGTGTCCTGGCCGAACTGGTTGTACATGAGGATGCCGAGCATCCCCGCCGCGAAGCACGCGAAGTAGACGGAACCGGTGCCCTGCAGAGCGTTGAAGAGCGGCACGATCAGGCCGATGGCGAGGGACGTCACCCAGGCCGCCTTGGTCTTCGGGTCGCGCCACACGTAGCGGAGGCTGCGCTCCATGACGGTGCCGGTGCGGCCCGCGGGGAGCAGCGCGCCGAGGGCGCCGGAGGTGCGGGAGGTGCCCTTGTCGGGGGCCGCCGCGGCGAGCGTGGAGCCGTCCGGTGTCGTCATCAGGCGGGTGAGGCTGTGCTGCCAGAGGGCGAGGAGCGCCAGCAGGGCGGCCGCGGAGAGGGCGAGCTGGGCCGCCGCCGTCCCGTACGCGCCCCCGCTCACCGAGTCCACCGCGCCGAGCGCCGCGGCCGGCGGGATCCAGCGCACGACGCCCGCCGCCGGGTCGAGCGTGTCGAGGCCGGACGAACCGAGCTTCTGCGCCCCGAAGTTGACGGCCTGCGCGCCGACGGCGATGACGAGGCCGCTGAGGACCGCGAGGTCGCGCCCCTTGCGGCTGGTGAGGAGCCGGATGTTGGCGGCGGCGACCGCGCGGGCCAGCGCCACGCAGAGGAGGAGGGCGAGGGCGGTGGCGAGGACGCCGGTGGCGGCTGCCGCCGCGCCGTGGGCGAGGGCGACCGTCGCACCGGCCGCGAGGCACAGGGTGAACAGGGGGCCGATGCCGACGAGGGACGCCACCAGGAGGGCCCGGACGAGGGGACGGGGGCGCAGCGGCAGCATCACCAGGCGCATCGGGTCGAGCGTCTCGTCGCCGCTGGGGAAGAAGAGCGGCATGACGGCCCAGCCGAGGGCGAGGACGCCGACTAGCAGGACGCAGACGGTGGCGGCGTGCGCGTTGCCGCGCAGGGCGACGAGGCCGAGCAGCTGGAGCGCGGCGAAGAGGAGCGAGACGGCGACGGACGCGATGTAGGCGGCGCGGCGGCCCGCCGACTGGCGCAGGCCGTTGCGCAGGAGGGACAGCTTGAGGCGTACGAGCACGGGGGTGATCGCCGGGGTCGGTGCCGTCATCGGAGGCCGCCGCCCAGCCAGTCGAGGTCGGAGCTCGCGTCGCGGCTGTTCGCGCCGACGAGTTCGAGGAAGGCCTGTTGCAGTGAGGGTGCCTCGCCCCGCACCTCCGCGAGGGTGCCGTGGGCGCGGATGCGGCCCGCGGCCATGACCGCGACCCAGTCGCAGAGCGACTCGACGAGCTCCATGACGTGCGAGGAGAAGACGACGGTGGCGCCGGAGGCGGTGTAGCGCTCCAGGACGCCGCGGATGGTCTGGGCGGAGACGGGGTCGACGCCCTCGAACGGCTCGTCGAGGAAGAGGACTTCGGGGTTGTGGAGCAGCGCCGCGGCGAGGCCGGTCTTCTTGCGCATGCCGGTCGAGTAGTCGACGACGAGTTTGTGCTGGGCGCCCGCGAGGTCGAGTACGTCGAGGAGCTGGGTGGCGCGCTTGTCGACCTCGGCGCCGGGCAGACCGCGCAGCCTTCCGGTGTACGCGAGGAGTTCGCGCCCCGAGAGCCGCTCGAAGAGGCGCAGGCCCTCGGGCAGGACACCGATGCGGGCCTTGACCTCGACGGGGTCGCGCCACACGTCGTGGCCGACGACCTCGACGGTGCCGTGGTCGGGCCTGAGGAGGCCGGTGACCATGGAGAGGGTGGTGGTCTTGCCCGCGCCGTTGGGCCCGACGAGACCGATGAACTTGCCCGCGGGCAGGGTCAGATCGATGCCGGCCACCGCGACCTGCTCGCCGAACCGCTTCCAGAGCCCCTGGATCCGTACCGCCGCCGCCTCGGTCACCGTGCCGCCCTTCGCCGCTTCCACCGCTTCCGCCGTGGTCCGCACGATACGTCGGCGGCGGCACAGGGGGCGGTCGGCCGCTCAGCGGCGCGCTTCCCTGCCGCACGCGTACGCCAGCGGGGAGATGATCTCCTCGGCGTCCGGCAGCCAGCGGTTGGCGGCGGTGGGGCGGCAGGCCCACTGGACCGCGCCCGAGGTGCCGAAGCGGGTCGGGGGCGCGGCCACATAGGTGCCCTCGCCGAGCGGGACGAGGTCGATGGCGGCCGGCGGCCAGCCCAGCTTGCGGACCAGGTCGGGGACCTTGGCGGTGGCGCCCGGCAGCACGAAGAACTGCATGCGGCGGTCGGGCGAGCGGGTCACGGGGCCCAGCGTGAGCTCCATGCGCTCCATGCGCGCCAGGGCGAGGAAGCCTGCGGTCTCGGGCACGTCGATCGCGTCGAACGTGCGCCCCGTCGGGAGCAGGATCGACGCCTTGGGCTGCTTCTGCCAGAGCCGTCGGGCGACCGTCGCGCTGCCCGTGGCCTGGGTCGCCCAGTCCTCCCGGGCGGGATGTGCGCCGGGCGCATCACACGGAACGTCCCCGCACGAGCACCGCTCGACCCCTTCGGCGGACTCCAGCCAGGTCCCCGGAAACACGTCCCAGTGACGCTCCTCCGCGTACCGCACGGCCGTGTCCAGCAAGGCTTCTCCGCGCTGCTTCGGGATCTGCGCGGCTGACGTGACTCCGATGGTCTCTTCCACGGAGGTCTCAACTCCCGGTGCCACCGCGGGTTACGGGCGCACGCGCGGGCGGGGGAGGAGCATCGATCCTGCGGCTGGGGCGCATGGGTGCATGGGTGGGGGCGCGCAGGAGGAATGGCTCCCGGGTGCGGGTAACCAGGTCACGGGCAGTCAGAGAACGCCTCGGAGAAGCATTTGTAGTTCTTATAGTTCTTTATGCCTTCTTTTGCTTCTTTTGTGGCGCATCTTCGCCTTGCCTCAAGGGCATTGATCATCGTGAGGCGGCCCACCGAGGCCGACCGATCCGATGGTCCACGGTGCACAAGGGGGTACGCCATGGCCGCAAGGCCGCTCGTCGCGCGACAGCCCAACGAAAGGCTGCAGGCGCTCATCCAGGAAGCCGGCTGCTCCAACGCCGGACTGGCCCGCAGGGTCAACATGTGCGGTGCGGAACACGGTCTCGACCTGCGTTACGACAAGACGTCGGTGGCCCGCTGGCTGCGCGGGCAGCAGCCGCGCGGCCGGGCGCCCGGCATCATCGCCGAAGCACTCGGCCGCAAGCTGGGCCGCACCGTCACCATCGACGAGATCGGCATGGCGAACGGCAAGAACCTCGCCTCCGGCGTGGGGCTGCAGTTCTCGCCGACCGTTCTCGGCGCCATCGAGCAGGTCTGCGAGCTGTGGCGCAGCGACGTGGGCCGCAGGGACTTCCTCTCCGGGTCGTCCGTGGCCGCGTCCGCGCTCGTCGAGCCCAGCCGCGACTGGCTGATCTCGTCGCCCGACTCGCAGGTCGGCAGGGCCGCCGGGCCGCGCGTCGGCATGGCGGACGTGGCCGCGGTCAAGGCGATGACGGAGGCGCTGACCCAGCTGGACCACCAGTTCGGCAGCGGCCACGTGCGGCCGGTCGTCGTCCACTACCTCAACTCCGTGGTCTCCGGACTCCTCGCGGGCTCCTACCGGGAGGCGGTGGGACGCGAACTGTTCGCCGCGGTGGCCCGCTTGACGGAGCTCGCCGGGTACATGGCCGTCGACACGGGCCAGCCGGGCCTCGCCCAGCGCTACTACATCCAGGCGCTCCGCCTGGCCCAGGCGGCGGGCGACCGCGGATACGGCGGGTACGTCCTCGCGGCGTCGATGAGCCACCTCGCCGCGCAGCTCGGGAACCCGCGCGAGATCGCGCAGTTGGCGCGGGCCGCACAGGAGGGGACGCGCGGCAGGGTCACGCCCCGCGCGGAGGCGATGTTCTACGCCGCCGAGGCGCGCGGGCACGCGCTGCTCGGCGACGCGCGGGCCACGCAGGTCGTGGCGGGGCGGGCGACCGATGCGATGGACCGCGCGTCCGGCAGCACCGCCGACTCCGGTGACGACCCGGTGTGGATCCGGCACTTCGACCACGCATATCTGGCCGATGAAATGGCGCATTGTCACCGGGACTTGGGCCAGGCGGACGCGGCGGCGCGCAGCGCCCAGGAGTCCCTGGACGGGCACCCGGAGACACGGGCGCGCCGTCGTGCGATCGGCCTCGTCCTCCTCGCCACGGCACAGGTGCAGCGGCGCGAGGTGGAACAGGCCTGCCACACGGGCCTGAAGGCCGTCGAACTCCTCGGCACGCTGCGGTCCAACCGCGGCGCGGAGTACCTGGAGGACTTCCAGGACCGCCTTGAGCCCTACCGGGAGGAGCCGGTGGTACGGGAGTTCGGGGCACGCGTCGACGTCCAGGCGGCGTGATCCGGCGCGGCGCGCCCCTGAACAGCGCCGGGGCGGGAGGTTTTGTTACAGCCGACGTCGAGCGGAGGGCGGCGTTCTGAGCTGCGTGGCAGAGGGATGTGGCGACCCGGTAGCGTGACCCGACGGTTCCGTAGGTCCCCCCAGGTGTAGGAGTCCCGGTGACGCAGCAGAGCGGTCAGGGCGCTGCTTCTTCCGATCCGCAGCAGCGGCCCGCCCACGAGGGCGTCGTGCTGCCCGCGGACGGCGGCGAGCCGCTGTTCCCCACCACCGGCCGCCACAGCGCCCCGCCGGAGGGCACCCCCTGGGGCCACCCCTGGGGCCCCGAAACCCCCACCCCCCCGGCCCAGCCCCTCCCCCCGGAGACCACCCCCACACACGACGCCTCATACGCCGGCCAGCAACAGGGTTACGCCCCCTCACAGGTGGCCCCGACCACTCCGCAGCCCGGCTACGGCTACCCGCAGCAGGGCCCGGGGGCCCCGCAGCCCGGTTACGGCTACCCGCAGGCAGGCCCGAGCGCTTCGCAGCCGGGGTACGGCTACCCGCAGCCTGGGGCTGATGTCTCGCGGGCCGGGCAGGCCATGCCGCAGCCGGGGCCTGGCACCTCACAGGCCGGCTATGGCGCCCAGCATGCGGGCCAGGGCGCTTCGCAGCCGGGCTATGGCGCCCAGCAGTCGGGTCCGGGCACCCCGCAGTCGGGGGCTGATGCCTCGCGGGCCGGGCAGGCCATGCCCCAGCCGGGGTCCGGTGCCGCGCAGCCGGGCTATGGCGCCCAGCATGCGGGCCAGGGCGCTTCGCAGCCGGGCTACGGCACGCAGCAGTCGGGTCCGGGCACTCCACAGCCGGGGTACGGCTACCCGCAGCTGGGAGCGGATGCTTCACGAACGGGACAGGCCGTGCCGCAGCAGGGGCCCGGCGCCTCGCAGTCCGGCCAGGGCCCCCAGGGGCCGGGATACGGCTACCCGCAGCAGGGGGAGGGGCCCCAGCAGGCGGGGCCCGGTACTCCGCAGGCGGGACCCAGTGCCTCGCAGTCCGGCTACGGCGCCCAGCAGTCGGGGCCCAGCGCCGCGCACGCCGGGTACGGCTACCCGCAGGCGGGTCAGGGCCCCCAGCAGTCGGGGCCCGGCGCCGCGCAGGCCGGGTACGGAACGCAGCAGGCCGGGCCTGGCGCCTCGCAGTCCGGCCAGGGCCCCCAGGGGTCGGGGTACGGCTACCCGCAGTCGGGCCAGGGCCCCCACCAGGCGGGTCACGGCACCCCGCAGACGGGTTCCAGCGCCTCACAGGCCGGCCACCGCGCCCAGCAGCCGGGGCCCGGCGCCGCACAGCCCGGATACGGCGTCCAGCAGTCGGGATCCGGTGCCGCGCAGTCAGGGCCCGGCGCCCAGCTGGCGAGCCCGGGCACTCCCCAGTCAGGACCCGGCGCCCCGCCGACGAACCAGGGCGCTTCGCAGCCCGGGTACGGCTACCCGCAGGCGGGTCAGGGCGGTCCCCAGCCCGGGTACGGCTACCCGCAGCAGGGCCAGAGTGCCCCGCAGCCCGGGTACGGCTACCCGCAGCCGGGGACCGGTGTCGCGCAGCCGGGGACCGGTGCGTCTCGGTCCGGCTACAGCGGTCAGGCGGGGCCGTACGGGGAGCAGAGTGGGGCGGCGTACGGGGCCGGGGCGGGGCAGGGCGCGCACAGGGCGCAGGCGGCGCACGGAGGGCGAGAGGGGGCGCCTCGGGAGGGGGAGGCCTCGCAGGGGAGACACGGTGCGCATGCCGCGCCGGGGCAGCCGGGGCAGGGCCAGGGGCAGGGGCATGGTGGGGCAGGTGCGTTGCGGCGGGGGCATGGGGCGCATGCTGCGCCTCAGGGGGCTCAGCCGTTGCCCCCCGTCACCCCCGCACCGCAGAGCATGCCGTTGCCGCCCGTCGCCGCGCCGGGGGCGCCCTCCGACAGTGAGGCGACGCAGTACATACCCCCCGTGCAGGACGAGGGGGCCACGCAGTACATACCCCCGGTGGGGCCCGGTGCGCTGCCGCCCGAGGCTCCCGCCGCCGATGCCACGCAGTTCCTCGGTCGCACCCCGGCCGCCGCGTCCGACAGTGATCCCACCCAGTTCATCGCGCCCGTCCCGGCCGATGGCGCGCCGCCCGAGCCGGCCGCCGCCCCGTACGGCATCCGGCCCGGCGCCCCCGGCGACCGGCAGCCGCCCGCCGAGTTCGACAGCCTCTTCCGTACCGAGGCCGAGGCCGGGGCCGAAGGTCCCGCTTCCACTCAGCAGATGCCCCGCGTCGAGGCGCAGGGGCCCCCGCCCCCACCCGCACCCGCGGCCGGCGGCCGCCGCAACCGCACCGGATCGAAGGTGCCGCTGATCGCCGCCGTCGGCGTCGGCATCGCCCTGCTCGGCGTCGGCGCGGGCGCGCTGCTCAGCTCCGGTGGTGGGGACGAGGAGAAGAGCGACGACGGCAAGCCCGTCTCCGCCTCCGCCGAACCCGACGAGCGGCCCTCGCCCACCGCCGACCCCGCCAAGGACCAGGCCGTCGCCCTGGACAAGCTGCTCGCCGACAGCAACGACAGCCGTGACACGGTCATCGCCGCCGTACGCAACGTAGGAAAGTGCCAGAACCTCAGCCAGTCGGCGAAGGACCTGCGCGGCGCGGCCCGGCAGCGGAACGGGCTCGTCACCCGGCTCGCCGCCCTGAAGGTCGACAAACTCCCGGCCAACGACCAGCTGACCGCCTCCCTCAACAGGGCGTGGAAGGCGTCCGCCGCGGCGGACAACCACTACGCCGCGTGGGCGGACCAGGTGGCGGGCAAGAAGGGCTGCAGGAAGGGCCACGCCCGCAACACCTCGCAGACCGTGGCGGGCAACCGGCAGAGCGGCGCGGCGACGACGGCCAAGGAGCAGGCCGCCAACCACTGGAACGCCATCGCGCGGAAGTACGGCCTGACCGAGCGCACCAAGACCCAGCTCTAGCGCGTCGAGTACCCGCTAAGCCGTCTGCTCCAGTGTCTTCTCCACGTTCACGAAGCCCTCGCGGGCCGGGACGAGCCGCCCGTCCCGCACCACCTGGAACGTGACGCCCGAGTTGATCAGGCGCGGGTACTCGCTGGCGGCGAGCAGGTCCTCGAAGCGCCAGCTCAGCGGCGGGGTGAGGCCGCCCGTCTCGACGCGCAGGCCACCGTCGAGGGCGCGGCGCAGCGTGCGGGACGTCACCTCTTCGCCGTCGAGCGACTCGACGGCCTGCTTCAGGACGGTGTACGCGATCCACGTCGTCTGGACGCCCGCGTCCGCCGGGTCGACCCGGTTGTCGCCGAACGCCTGCTCGCGGATGACGTCCCGCATCCGGTCCCACCTGGCGTCGCCCGCCGCCGGGTACCAGCCGGTGACGTACGCCCCCTCGTAGGGACCGTTCGCGCCGCCGGTGCGGTCGATGAGGGACTGGTCGACGCTGCCGAGGACCGAGGAGATCCGTACCGGCGGATAGTCGTCCTTGGTGCGCCGGAACGAGTCGTAGAAGGTGTCCGTGCGCGCCCCGAGCGCGGCGGTCACACAGCCGTCGGAGGCGCCCGCGTCCTTCAGGGCGCGCTCGGCCTGCGGAGTGAGGTCGGTGCCGTCCTCGGGCGCGCGGATGTCCGAGACGGGCTTGTGGTGGCCGTCGGCGAGGCCCTGGTTGAGGAGCTTGGGCAGCTCGTCGCCGGCGAGGGTGTCGGGGCGGACGAGGGAGACGCGTTCGCAGCGGGCGGCGAGCTGCCGGCCGTTGCCCGCGAGGAGGGCGGGCTCGCCGCCGTTGACGGGGTACGAGAGCGGGCTGCTGAATTCGTCGTCGGTGATGCCGTAGCCGCCGATGTAGGGGATGCCCGCGACCTCCAGCGGGCCGAGGAAGGAGCGGCCGTGCTGGCTGTACGCGCCGACGACCGCCACCACGTCGTTCTCGACGGCCTCGCGCGCGCAGTTCGCGGCGCCCACCGAGTCGTTGTGGTCGTTGCAGGTGAGGACCTTCAGCTCGCGGCCGCCGAGGCCGCCGTGGGCGTTGACCCAGCGGGCGTAGGCCTGCGCCATGGCGGGGACGCCGGGCTTGTTGGTGGCCTTGGTCTTCTCGGGGGCCCACGTCATGACGGTGATGGGGTCGTCCCCGGAACCCCCCGTGGTTCCGGGGATGACCCCGCAGCCGGATATCAGGGACGTACACGCCGCCACAGCGGCCGCCGAGAGTGCTGCGGTTCGGGAGGGGCGGGGGAGGAAGGTGCGTCGCCAGCCGGTCATGTCCCTGCACGATTCCGTGACGTGGCCAACCGTGGAGTGACGCGTTCTCAACGGACAGTGACATGAAGGTGAACGGGCGGGGTCCGGTTCGCGTGCGCGCGGTGGGAACGTACGATCCATGACCGTGCAAGGTTCGGAGAAGTCTTCCCGTCGCGGCCGTCGCTCCAGCACCATGGGTGGCATGCCGACCAACGACATGCCGTGGTGGCGCTGGCGCAGCAATGTGCGCTCCGCGCTGCACATGCTCTCCGACCCCGCGTTCCAGCGGGAGTGCTGGCTCGCGGGGCGTGACGAGTACGGGGATGTGACCGACGCCGTGTACCGGCTGGTCGAGGACACGTGGCTGGACAACTGGTCCGCCGAGAAGTACGTCGGCACGATCTTCCGCGACCCGCAGGAGGCGGCCCTCGTCGACACGGCCGTGCTGCGGGTCCTGCGGATCATGCACGAGGTCGGGCCCGACGCGCTGGTCTCCGTCTATCTGGAGCACCCCGGCTGGCCCGAGGCGGTCCGTGCCGCGCGCGACGCGCACGTCCGGCTCGCGGCGGGCGACGGGGACGACCCGGACGTACCGCCGCAGACGCTCGAAGTGCTGCGGATCATGACGCGGTCCGCCTGACGGTCCTCTCCACGCTCCCGGGGCGACACGGTCCGACCCGCGGGACGATTGCCGTCCGCGGTCCCCGCTGTGGGAACCTTGGCCGCATGAACGAGCAGTCCACCGCGCCCGCCGCCCCCGCTGAGCAGTACGTCCTCACCCTCTCCTGCCCCGACAAGCAGGGCATCGTGCACGCCGTGTCGAGCTATCTCTTCATGACCGGCTGCAACATCGAGGACAGCCAGCAGTTCGGCGACCACGACACCGGTCTGTTCTTCATGCGCGTGCACTTCTCGGCCGAGGCCCCGGTGACCGTCGACAAGCTGCGGGCGAGCTTCGCCGCGATCGGCGACTCCTTCCACATGGACTGGCAGATCCACCGCGCCGAGGACAGGATGCGGGTGGTCCTGCTCGTGTCCAAGTTCGGCCACTGCCTGAACGACCTGCTGTTCCGCTCCCGGATCGGCGCGCTGCCGGTGGAGATCGCCGCGGTCGTCTCCAACCACACGGATTTCTCCGAGCTCGTCGCCTCGTACGGCGTCCCCTTCCACCACATCTCGGTGACCAGGGACACCAAGCCGCAGGCCGAGGCGCGGCTCCTGGAGATCGTGCGCGCGGAGAACGTGGAACTGGTCGTCCTCGCCCGCTACATGCAGGTCCTCTCGGACGACCTGTGCAAGGAGCTCAGCGGGCGGATCATCAACATCCACCACTCCTTCCTGCCGAGCTTCAAGGGCGCGAAGCCCTACCACCAGGCGCACGCCCGCGGTGTGAAGCTGATCGGCGCGACCGCGCACTATGTGACGGCCGACCTCGACGAGGGGCCGATCATCGAGCAGGAGGTCGAGCGCGTCGGCCACGACGTCACCCCCGACCAGCTGGTCGCGGTCGGCCGTGACGTGGAGTGCCAGGCGCTTGCGCGGGCCGTGAAGTGGCACGCCGAGCGCAGGATCCTCCTGAACGGCCGCCGCACGGTGGTCTTCGCGTAACCCTTCCTGTCCGGCCGCGCTACATCCGGCTCAGTGAGGCCGCCGCGAACAGTACGTCGCGGATCGCCTCGCGGTCGCCGTCCTGGCCGGCGGCCGCCTCCTCCGGCGAGACGTGGCCCGCCGCGAGCCGACAGAACTCGACGCCGTCCAGCGCCACATGGGCCACCTCGTGCTCCCGCGACCCGGTCGCCGCGGGGGAGTCGAGCGGGATGAGCCACTCGCCGCCGCCGAGCCCCTCGATCTCCAGGCGCAGACTGCGGCCCGGCGCGCCCGCCGCGACGAGCTGGCGGGGCGGCGTCGCGAGCCCGGAGCGGCGGCGCTCGGCGAGCGTGCCGGGGAGCATCCGGGCCGCGAGGTCGATCATGCGGTGGAGGTGCCGGGGCGCGGGCGGCGCGTACGGATAGTCGACGGCGTCGGCGATGTCGCCCGCGTGGATCCAGCACTCGAAGGCGCGGTCGACCATCGAGTCGCGCAGCGGCAGCTCGACGGTCTGCCGCGGTCCGGGACCGGCGCCGCTGTCCGGGGCGGCCACCGTCCCGTACGGCACAGGGAGCCGGCCCGAACCGCCGCCCGCGAACGACACCGTGCGGACCAGCTCGTGCGTCTGGTCGCGCCAGGGGGTGCGCACCGCGCGTGTGGGCGGGAAGTACGAAGCGCGCCAGTACGCCTCGGTGCGGTGGGCCGGGTCCAGCGGGACGCCGGCCTCGGGGCCGAGCGGGTCGTCGAGGCCGAGGGCGAGCCCGACCATGCCGTCGACCGCGAGGAGGTGCGCGATGACCCCGGCCACGGTGGTCTTCCTGCTGGCCGGGCCCTCCTCCTCGAACCAGCGGAGCCGCACGGGGGCGTGCCACTCCGCGTCGCCGATGTCCTGGAGGAGGGCGTCGAGGCGGGCGGTCTCCGCGTCGTACGGAACGGCCCACTCGGGCACCGGGATGCGGGGCGGGCGGCGGCCGAGGCAGCTCTCCAGGACGCGGGTGCGCAGGCCCGGGTCGAGGTCGAGGCTCTCCTCGGGGTGGAGCAGGCCGACCGCGTCACGCAGCCGCAGCGCCTCTTCCGCGCAAGGGCCGCAGCCGCCCAGGTGCTCCTCGACGGCGATGGCCTCCTCCGCGGAGCAGGCGGCGAGCGCCCAGGCGCCGAGCAGGGACTTCAGGACGCGGTGCTCCAGGACGAGCGGCGCGGGCGCAGGCGGCGGCTCCGGCAGGTCGGGCAAGGCCTGTCCGGTGTCCTCTATGGAGGCGCGCGGTGTCGGTATGCGCGGCGCGGTGCCGTCGGGGCGGTCGGGGCGGTCGGGTCCGGTGCCGTCGGGCCCGTCGAGCGGCTCGGGGCGGTCGGCGCCGGTCACAGCGCGGCTCCGGGGCCGGGCGAGGTGTCGTGGGGCAGGCCGGTGGAGGGAGCGGGGGTGTCGTTGGCCGTGGCGAGGAGCTGCAGGCCGAGGCGGAGCCTGCGGCGGGCCTCGTCCTCGGTGACGCCGAGGTCGGCCGCCGTCTGGCGGTAGTCACGGCGCTGGAAGTAGGCGAGCTCAAGGGCGGCCCGCAGCGGGGTGGGCATGGCCGTCACGATGTAGTCCGCGCGGGCCGCGGCGGAGGCGCGGCGGACCTTGCGCTCCAGGTCCTCCGTGGTGCCCTCGCCGCCGCGGGCGAGTGCGGCGGACTCGGTCTGGCGGAGCCTGCGGACGGCCTGCTGGTGGGCGAGCGTGGCGATCCAGGAGCGGAGGGGGCCCTGGCGCGGGTCGTACGCGTCGGGGTTCTCCCAGACGTGGCCGAAGACCTCGCGGGTGACGCGGTCGGCGGCGCTCACGTCGCCGAGGACGCGGTGCGCGAGGCCGTGCACGAGCGAGGCGAAGCGGTCGTAGAGCTCTCCCAGCGCGGCGGCTTCTCCGTGCGCGAGCCGCTGTTGCATCCGGCGGTCCCAGCGCCGCGGCGCGTCCTTCGGCATGCGGCCCCCTCGTGCGCTTGCCCGTTGTTCTCGCTACTCGAACGGTACTTCGAGTTCTTCGCTCATGCTGCTGTCCCTCTCCCACGAATGTAGTCGGCGCCGCTGACAGGACACTCTCGATTGCGGCAAAGCCCGCACTCCGGCGGAGGCCGGATGATATTGACGGTGGCCTGCTGGTGTTTCATGGAGGCAGCGATGGGGCAGCCGAAGCTGAACGAAACGTAAGGACTGCTTCCGGATCTCTCCGCAACGGCGGGGCAGGCGAGGGCGAGCGAGAGGCGTGGCGCGTGACGCTCAAGGTGACAGTGAGCGAGCAGGCAGGCTGGGCCGTGCTGTGCGTCTCCGGTGAGATGGACCTGCTGACCTCGCCCGTGCTGCGCCAGCGCGTGCACGACGCCGTGGCCGACGGCCGCCGCCGTATCGTGCTCGACCTCTCCGAAGTACTGTTCTGCGACTCCAGCGGCGTCGGTGTGCTGATCGCCACACGACGGCTGATCCGTTCCTTCCAGGGCCGGCTGCGGCTGATACTGCCCGCCCAGGGCGCCGAGGACGGCTCGCACGTCAACCGGGTCCTCGCGGCGCTCGGCGTCCGCAGGCTCTTCGAGGTCTTCCCGGACGTGCCCGCGGCCCTGGACGACGGCGCGGCACCGCTCTCCGCCTAGGACGGCTCCCGGCCGCAGCAACTGCCCGCGGAACAGCTCCGCTTTCCCGCCTCCGGGCGGCCGTCGACCACGTACGCTCGCAGCCGGGGAGAACCACCCCGAGCAAGTATCCAACCGCGGAAGTGAGGCGGCCCGAAGATCATGGACAGTGCCGAGTACGAGCGTAGGATCGCGGCCCGGTTCGCCACCTTCGACCAGGACGGCAACGGCTACATCTCCCGTGAGGACTTCAGTACGGCGGCGGCGGCCCTGTGCGCGGAGTTCGGCGCGACGGCGCGGTCCGAGAAGGGGCAGGCCCTCTACATCGGAGCCGAAGCGTTCTGGCAGGGCATGGCCGGGATCGCGGACCGCGACGGCGACCAGCGGATCACCCGCGACGAGTTCGTGGGCGGCGCGGTGAAGCGGCTGCGGGACAACCCGGACCGGTTCGCCGAGATCGCCCGGCCGTTCCTGCACGCGGCGATCGACGTCGCCGACGGTGACGCGGACGCCGCGGTGACGCCCGTGGAGGCCAAGCGCGCCCTCAAGGCGCTCGGCGTGCCCGAGGACGTCGCCGAGGGTGTCGCCGCGGCCCTGGACGTGGACCGGGACGGCCGGGTCTCGGAGGAGGAGATCGTGACGGCCTTCGCCCAGTACTTCACTGTGCCCGAGTAGCACCCGCCGCCAGGTGTCCGAGTAGGCGTCAGGCCGGGGAAAAGCGCTCCCGCAGCTTGTACTTGAGCACCTTGCGCAGCGTCTCGTTGCGGGGAAGCGCCTCGACCACCTCCAGCTGTTCCGGCAGCTTGTAGGTGGCGAGGCCTTCCCCGCGCAGGTACGCGGTGACCGCCTCCAGCGTCAGCACGCCGGTCCCCGCGCGCTGTTCGACCACCGCGCAGACCCGTTCGCCGCGCTCCGGGTCGGGCAGCCCGACGACCGCGGCTTCGCCCACGGCCGGATGCTGGTGGAGCAGATCCTCGATCTCCTTGGCGGAGATGTTCTCCCCCTTGCGGATGATGACGTCCTTCGCGCGCCCGGTGAGGACCAGATGGCCCGTCTTCCTGAGGTGGCCGAGGTCCCCGGTGATCAGGAACCCGTCGGCGTCGAAGACGTCCGCGCTCTGCGCCGGGTCCACATAGCCCTGGCAGACGGCCTCGCCGCGCAGCCGCACCTCGCCGTCCGTGCCGGGCGGCAGTTCGTTGCCCTCCGCGTCCGTGATGCGGATCTCCATGCCCTCCGGGGGCCGCCCCTCGGTCGTCGCGAGGTTCTCCGCGGTGTCGTCCGGAGCGCCCATGGTGATCATCGGCACCTCGGTCATGCCGTACCCGTGCGTGAGCTGGCAGCCCATCTCGCGTACGACGGCGTGATAGATCTCCGGCGGCTTGGGCGCCCCGCCGCCCGCGAGGAGGCGCAGGGTCGGGATGACCTTCTGCCCCTCGGGCAGTTGGCGTTGCTCGGTGAGGAACATCGAGTAGAAGGCCGTCGACCCGCCCGCCACGGTCACACCGTGCCGCCGGTAGCCGTCGAGCGAGGCGGGCAGCGCGAAGTGCTCGAACATCACCGCGGGGAAACCGTAGAGCAGCAGCATCACGGTGTAGTCGGGGCCCGCGATGTGGGCGAAGGGAAACGCCATCGAGCCGACGTCCGACGCCCGCAGCCGCAGCGCGTGGGCCAGGCACGAGCCGCCCGCGATCAGGGACCGGTCCGTGTGCAGCACGCCCTTGGGGTCGGACGTGGTGCCCGACGTCCAGTAGATCCAGCGCACCGACGTGCCGTCGGAGGGCGGCGGGGGCAGGACCGCCGGGTCGGCCTCGGGCAGCGACGCGTACGCATCGAACACCTCGAAGTCGCGCCCCGCGCCGAGCCGGTACGCCATCTCCATGTGGTCGTGGCCGCGCCAGACCCCCGGCACGGCGAAGAACTCCGCCTTCGACTCCCGCAGCGCGAAGCCGACTTCGCGGTCCCGGTGGAAGGGGATGACGGGCGACTGGACGGCGCCGAGGCGGGCGAGCGCGAACGACAGCAGGGCCGTCTCGATACGGGTCGGCAGCTGCCAGGCGACGACCGTGCCGGGCCGCACCCCCCTCTCGTACAGGCCAGCGGCGACGTGCTCGGCACGGTCCCGCAGCTCACCGAAGGTGAGCGTGCGGTCGTCCGCGGGATGGGCCGCGGCCTGGATGAGGACGGGCCGCTCGGGGGTGAGGTCGGCGCGGCGCGCGATCAGCTCCCAGAGAGTGCGGGACGCGCCCAGTTCGTACGCGGTGTCGTCCTCCGACGTCCTCATGCGATCCCCTCCCGGCCCGGTACGGCAGAGCTGACGGTCAGTCAGATCGTGCCGAGAGCGTAAGCCCCGGCGCCTTGTCGGTCCAGGGGTGCGGGGCTAGCCTGCGGTCAGACGTCACCTGACGGCTCGTCAGGTCGCTTCCCGGACGCGTAGGAGCCGCATGGACCTCACGTACACCGACGAGGAGGAAGCCTTCCGGGCCGGGCTGCGCGAGTGGCTCACCGCGGTGCTGCCGACACTTCCCGCCAAGCCCTCCCCCCAGGACTGGCCGGGCCGCCGCGCCTACGACACCGCATGGCAGCGCATGCTCCACGACGCGGGCTACGGAGAGGTCCACTGGGACGCGTCCCCGACACAGCGGCTCATCTTCCTGGAGGAGACGGAGAAGGCGGGCGCCCCCTACGTGGGCGCCAACTTCGTGGGCCTGCTCCACGCGGGACCCACCATCGCCTCCGAAGGCACACCCGCACAGCGCGAACGGTGGCTGCCGCCCGTCCTGCGCGGCGACGAGGTGTGGTGCCAGGGATTCAGCGAACCCGACGCCGGATCCGACCTCGCATCGCTGCGCACGCGCGCGTGGCGCGACGGCGACCACTACGTAGTGAGCGGGTCCAAGATCTGGACCTCCCACGCCGAGGTGGCCGACTGGTGCGAGCTCCTGGTGCGCACCACCCCCGTCAGCGAAGCCGTGCCCAAGCACCGGGGCATCACCTGGCTCGCGATGCCGATGGACGCCCCCGGGATCACGGTGCGCCCGCTGCGGACGCTGGCGGGCTCGACCGAGTTCGCCGAGATGTTCCTCGACGAGGTGCGGGTGCCGGTGGCGAACCGCGTCGGGGACGAGAACGACGGATGGCGCGTCACGATGGTGACCCTCTCGTACGAGCGCGGCACCGCCTTCGTCGGGGAGGTGGTGGCCTGCCGGCGCGTCCTCGGCGAGCTGGCCCGCGAGGCCCGCTCCAACGGCCGCTGGGACGATCCGGCGCTGCGCCGCGGGCTCGGCCGGCTGAGCGCCGAGTTCTCGGCGCTGTGGCGGCTCATCCAGTGGAACGTGAGCGAGGCGCAGCGCACCGGCGGGGTGCCCGGCGTGGGCGGCTCGGTCTTCAAGCTGCGCTACTCGCACGCGCGCCAGGAGCTGTACGACGCCGCGGCCGACGTCCTCGGGCCCGGCTCCCTCGACCTGCGGCACGAGTGGACCCTCGACCGGCTCTCCTCGCTCTCGTACACGATCGCCGCGGGAACCTCGCAGATCCAGCAGAACATCGTGGCCGAGCGGATCCTCGGCCTCCCTAAGGGCCGGTGAGGGTCCGTATGGACTTCCAACTGACCGATGACCAGCGGGCTTTGCGGGACGGCATGCGGCAGCTGCTGCACGGACGGTTCGCCCTGCGGGACGCCACGGACCGCCTGGACCGCGAGCTCTGGCGCGAACTGGGAAAGGCCGGCTTCTTCTCGCTCGCGCTGCCCGAGGCGGCGGGCGGGGTCGGACTCGGGCTCCCGGAGGCCGTGTTGGTCTTCGAGGAGGCGGGGCGCGTGCTGCTGCCGGGGCCCGCGGTGGCGTCGTTCCTCGCGGCGGGCGTCGTGCCGGGCGCCGCGACGGGGGAGACCGTCGTGACCGAGGTCGACGGCTCCCTGGTGCCGTGGCTGGCCGAGGCGGACGTGGTGCGGGGCGACGCCACCGGCGCCGTACCCCTGCGGTCCGTCGACCCGCTGACGCCGCTGCACCGGGTGCCGGTGCCGACCGCCGGACACCCCGCCGCCCGGGCAGCCCAGGAAGCACGCGAAGCCCCGGCAGTCCTCCTCTACGCGGCCGAGCAACTGGGCAGCGCAACCCGCAGCTGCGAGACGGCCGTCCAACACGCCCGGCGGCGCGAACAGTTCGGCCGGCCGATCGGCGCGTTCCAGGCGGTGAAACACCTCTGCGCGCAGATGCTCGTACGCGCCGAGCTGGCCCGCGGCGCCGTGTACGCGGCGGCCGTGACCGGCGACGCGCTCGACGCCACGGCCGCCAAGCTGCTCGCCGACGACGCGGCCGTGCGCAACGCGCGCGACTGCCTCCAGGTGCACGGCGGCATGGGCTTCACCTGGGAGTCCGAGGTACATCTGCACCTCAAGCGGGCCTGGGTGCGGGCCGAGCTGGGCCGGTCGGCGCGGGACGCCGAGGAGGAGCTGGCCGCGGCGCTCTGAGGTGTGCGGAGGTGCAACGCCACCATTGGTCTGCCCAATATCGGCCGCTTTGTCACGGTCTTTCGCGGGGTGAGGCCCGCCCGCGCGAAGACTACTCAGCGTCGATATCGGGTTGTGTCCTACGGGAGACTCGTCACGGCATGGAGTCGGTGTCCGGCTCGGGTACCTTGTGTGAGATGCGAGTGGTTCAGAGGCCGAGCCATGCCGGTGCTGCCCATGGGGCGGCCCCGGACCCGGCAATGCGCGCCGCTCGCAGGACAGGGCGGGGTTATGCCGCTGTCTGTTCGACCCCCCGCGGCGCGCGTCGCACAGTATGCAGCACGCGTACTCCTTCGCGCTGGAATATGCCCGAAGCGCTTGTTGGGGTGACTGAACGTCAATCATGCTGTCTCCCAAGGGGATCACGTTCGGTGACCCTGTGGAGTCGCGAGGCGATGTGTCCGCCGGTTCGGATGGTGTGAGCGGTGCAGGTGCTTCAAGTTCAGCTGGAGGTCGGGGCCGACCCCGCGGAAGTGGGGCGGGCCAGGCGTTGGGCCCGTTCCCGACTGGCGGGCTCCGGGATAGAAGCCGATGAGCCGGTTGCCGAGACCCTGATCCTGTTGATCTCGGAGCTCGTGACCAACGCCGTGGTGCACACCGGGTGTCCGGCCGTGCTGCGGATGCTCCTCCCCGGCCCCCCGGCCGGCGCGGCCGACGCGGGCGAAGGCGCGGGGACGGTCCGGGTCGAGGTGGTGGACAGGAGCGCACGGCCGCCCGCACAGCGGCACGCGCACGGCGACGACACCAACGGCCGCGGCCTGGAGCTCGTCGACGGCCTCGCGGACCGCTGGGGCTGGCGGCCGGAGGGCACGGGCAAGAGCATCTGGTGCGAGGTGGACCGGTGCGAGCCCGGTGTCGCGGCGGTCGCGTTCGAGGGAACGACCCATGACGCGGCGGCCTACGACGCGGCGGCCTACGACACCTCGGTCTGCGACGCGGCGTCCTGTGATGCCGTGGCCTACGACGCGACGGTCTGTGACGTCACGGCCCACGGCGTGGCGCCTCACGGCGTGACGGCGTGTGACGGAGCGGGCGCCGTCTACGGCAGGACGGTCTACAACCGGGCGGCTTACGGCGACGTCGATGTCGCCTACGAAACGGTCTGAGAGCCCCCTGTGCGCCGCCGTATGCCACGGTGCGCGCACCCGTGCGCGGGTGTGACAAAAGGGGCATAAGTCACCAATTACCGGAAGGGTGTTGACGTGACGTGTCCGATTGATCACGCTTGTGTGCAGCGATTCGCTGCGAGGGGACGTCGAGGGTGCCCGGTGACGGAGATCCTTGACGAAGTGTGGGTCGCGCGTTCGGCGTCAGTCCCTTCGTGGCCGCGCAGGTGCACAGGACGGGACCGAGTGCCGGAACCGGACGGCGGCGTGCGCGGCGGCGCGCTCGGGGCGGAAGCCGCCGCGCCGCCGTCCGGTGCGAAAGTGGCGTTCACAGCACGGCGACCGGCGCCACCGGTGTGCCCGTCCCGCCGACGAACGGCTCGGGCATCGCGGAGAGCAGGAAGGTGTAGCGGGAAGCTTGTGCACAGGCTGTGGACAAGTTCTCCAGATTCCAGTTCTGGCCCTGCAGCATCCCCATCTCGACCAGGTGGAGCGCGTGCACGGGCAGCCACAGGTTCTCGACCTCCGGCGGGAAGATCTCGAAGGTGAGGGTGTCGTTCGCGACCGCCGCCACGTCCCGCGCGTGGAACCACTCGGGCGTACGCAGCGAGAGACCCGGTGACGGATATCCGTACGCGTGCTTGTCGCCCGCGAGACAGACCTGGATCTGCCCCGTGCGCACGAGCACGATGTCGCCCGCGCCGACCGTGACGCCCCCGAACTCCGCGGCCTCGTCCAGGTCTTCCGGGGTGACGGCATGGTCACCGGGCAGCCGGTCGAGGCCCTTGGCGCGCGCGACGTCGAGCAGGACGCCGCGCGAGACGACGTGCGGGACCTTGTCGATGCCGCTGAACCGGGCCCGCGTGTGGGCGGTGATGCTGTCCGCGGGGCGCCCGTTGTAGATCCGCCCCGAGTGTGACGCGTGGGTGAGGGCGTCCCAGTGGGTGGCCGCCTGCAGGCCCATCGTCACCGCGTCGTCGCTGGTGGCGACCGTGCCGGGGCCGAACAGCTCCTGGTTGATCTGCACCATGGTGTGCAGGGGGTTGACCCGGCCCGGGATCAGGCCCGTCTGCACGCCGTCTTCCTTGAGCGGGAGCGCGAGCGGGACGCGGTGGCCGGAGCGGATCTCGGCGGCGGCCGCGCGGACGACCTCGTCGGTGACGAGGTTGAGGGTGCCGAGCTCGTCGTCGGCGCCCCAGCGGCCCCAGTTGTTGACGCGCTTGGCGATGTCGTGGAACTCCGGGGGCAGTGACACGGTCCCTCCCTGGGTCTTGTCTTCCGCCGTCCGACGGGCCATAGAATCTAACGGTCCGTCAGAAACCGCGGGAAGGGGCCGGCGTGGGGAACTTCTTGGCAGGCAAGGTGGTGGCCGTGACCGGCGCCGGGCGCGGTATCGGCAGGGCCGTCGCGCTCGCCGCCGCGGCCGAGGGGGCGAAGGTCGTCGTGAACGACTACGGCGTCTCCATGGAAGGCGCCGAGCCGACCAGCGCGGTGGCCGACGCGGTCGTCAAGGAGATCGAGGCGGCCGGCGGGGACGCCGTCGCCGTCGCCGACGACATCTCGACCATGGCCGGGGGACAGCGGATCGTCGACGTCGCGCTCGCCGAGTACGGGCGCGTCGACGGAGTGGTGTGCGTCGCCGGGATCCTGCGCGAACGGATGCTGTTCAACATGTCCGAGGAGGAGTGGGACCCGGTCGTCGCCACCCATTTGAAGGGCACCTTCACCGTCTTCCGCGCCGCGTCGGCGGTGATGCGGAAGCAGGGCTCCGGCACCTTGATCGGCTTCACCAGCGGCAACCACCAGGGGTCCGTCGCACAGGCCAACTACAGCGCCGCGAAAGGCGGAATCATCTCGCTGGTGCGGAGTGCCGCGCTGGGGCTGCACAAGTACGGGGTGACGGCCAACGCGGTCGCGCCCGTCGCGCGGACGCGGATGTCCGCGAACGTACCGATGGAGCTGACGGAGATCGGCGAGCCGGAGGACGTCGCCGCGCTGGTCGTCTACCTGCTGAGCGACCGGGCGCGCGAGGAGGAGATCACCGGGCAGGTCTACACGATCGCCGGGCCCAAGATCGCCGTATGGGCACAGCCGCGTGAGCTGCGCGCCGGGTACGCCGAAGGGGCGTGGACCCCGGAGAGGATCGCGGACTTCCTGCCGGGGACGGTGGGCACCGACCCGATGCCGATGCTGGAGCGGCTGGAAGCGATGGCGAAGGCGGCGGCCGGCAAGAAACGTCCGAACGCGTAGGCGGGCGGGGCTGTGGATTTCGGGTTCGGGCCCGAGGACGAGGAGTTCCGCGCGGAGGCGCGGGCCTGGCTCGCGGAGCACCTGACCGGCGAGTTCGCCGCCGTGGTGGGGCGGGGCGGACCCGGCAGCGAGCACGAGGACGGGGCGGTGCGGCGCGCCTGGGAGCGGGAGCTGGGGAAGGGGGGATGGATCGGGCTGGGGTGGGGGCCGACTTCGTACGGCAATCGGGAAGCCACGCTGACCCAGCAGGTCGTCTGGGCCGAGGAGTACGCGCGGGCCGGGGCGCCCGGACGGTACGGGCACATCGGGGAGAACCTGCTCGCGCCGACGCTCCTGGCGTACGGGAGCCGGGAGCAGCGGGACGAGTTCTTGCCCGCGATCGCCCGGGGCGAGGCGCTGTGGTGCCAGGGGTACAGCGAGCCCGGGGCCGGGTCCGACCTGGCGGGTGTGCGGACGCGGGCGGTGCGGGACGGGCCGGGGTACCGGATCAGCGGGCAGAAGATCTGGACGTCGCTGGCGCGGGAGGCCGACTGGTGCTTCGTGCTGGCGCGGACGGAGGAGGGCTCCCGGGGGCACCACGGCCTGTCGTTCCTGCTCGTACCGATGGACCAGCCGGGGCGCGTCGAGGTGCGGCCCATCCGGCAGCTGACCGGCACGAGTGAGTTCAACGAAGTCTTCTTCGACGGGGCACGCGCGCGTGCCGCCCATGTGGTCGGCGGTGCGGGTGACGGGTGGCGGGTCGCCATGGGGCTGCTCGGGTTCGAGCGGGGCGTGTCCACGCTCGTGCAGCAGATCGGGTTCGCGGAGGAGCTGGCGGGGGTGGTGCGGGAGGCCGTGGGCTCCGGGGCGGCGGGGGACCCGGTGGTGCGGGAGCGGATCGTGCGGCAGTGGGCGGAGTTGCGGGTGATGCGGTGGAACGCGTTGCGGACGCTGGGGGGTGGGGGCAGGGCTGGCCCGGGGGGTGCGGGCGCGGGGAGTGCGGGCGCGGGGGCGCCGAGTGTGGCCAAGTTGCTGTGGGGGCGGTGGCATCAGCGGCTCGGGGAGCTCGCGATGGAGGTGCGGGGGGCTGGTGCCGCCGTGGGGCCGCGGGACTGGTCACCGGACGCGCCGTACGAACTCGACGCCGTGCAGCGGCTCTTCCTCTTCAGCAGGGCCGACACCATCTACGGCGGGTCCGACGAGGTGCAGCGGAACATCATCGCCGAGCGCGTGCTCGGTCTGCCGAGAGAGGCCAGGGGGCCTCGGTGAGGGGTGTGCGTGATGAGGGGTGTTGTCTTCGACGGGACGCGGGCCGAGGTCGTCGACGACCTGGAGATACGCGCGCCGGGGCCCGGGGAGGTCCTCGTCGGGGTGGCCGCGGCGGGGCTGTGCCACAGCGACCTCTCGGTGATCGACGGGACCATTCCGTTTCCGTCGCCGGTGGTGCTCGGGCATGAAGGGGCGGGGGTCGTGGAGGCGGTGGGGGCGGGGGTGGCTCATGTGGCGCCCGGGGACCATGTGGCTCTCTCCACGATCGCCAACTGTGGGACCTGCGGGGAGTGTCACCGGGGGCGGCCGACGATGTGCCGGCGGGCCATCGGGATGCCGGAACAGCCGTTCTCCCGGGGCGGGAAGCCGGTGTACCAGTTCGCGGCGAACTCCGCCTTCGCGGAACGGACCCTCGTGAAGGCGGTGCAGGCCGTGAAGATCGCGGACGATGTGCCGCTGACGTCGGCGGCGTTGATCGGGTGCGCCGTGGTGACCGGGGTGGGCGCCGCGCTCAACCGCGCCCGGGTCGGCCGGGGGGACTCGGTGGTGGTGATCGGCGCGGGCGGGATCGGGCTCAATGTGCTGCAGGGGGCGCGGATCGCGGGAGCGGGCACGATTGTCGCGGTCGACGCGAATCCGGCGAAGGAGGGGGTGGCGCGGACGTTCGGGGCGACGCACTTCCTGCCCTCCACGGAGGGGGTCCGGGATGTGCTGCCGGACGGGGCCGACCACGCGTTCGAGTGTGTGGGGCGGGTGGAGCTGGTGCGGGAAGCGGTGGATCTGCTGGACCGGCACGGGCAGGCGGTGCTGCTCGGGATGCCGGGGGCCACGGCTGAGGCGTCCTTCGTGGTCGCGTCGATGTTCCTGGACAAGTCGATCCTGGGCTGCCGGTACGGGAGTTCGCGCCCCCAGCGCGATTTCTCCCTCTACGCGGAGCTGTACCGCAGCGGGCAGCTCCTGCTGGACGAGCTGGTGACGGCGACGTATCCGCTGGAGGACTTCGAGAAGGCGGTGGGTGATGCGGGGGCGGGGCGGGTGGCGCGGGGGGTTCTGACGTTCTGAGGGCGCGTTGTCTGGCGGGGGCGCCTTGGGCGGTCCTGTGCCTGCGGGGCGCTGTGGGCCGGGGGGGGGGCTGCGCCTGCGGCTCTGTGGGCTGAAGTCTGCGCCTGCGGGGGGCTGTGGGCCGGGGGCTGCGCCTGCGGCTCTGTGTGCTGAAGTCTGTGCCTGCGGGGCGCTGTGGGCCGGGGGCTGCGCCTGTGGGTCGCTGTGGGCTGTGGTTTGCGCCTGCGGGGCGCTGTGGGCCGGGGCTGCGCCTGCCGGTTGTCGTGGGCTGTGGTTTGCGCCGTGCGGGGTGTCGTGGGCTGGGGTCTGGGCGTGAGGGGCGTCGTGGGCGGGGGTCTGCGTCTGCGACTGCGGGTTCTTCATGGGCTGGGGTCTGCGCCTATGGCTCGTCCGTGGGGCGGGGCCGCGGGGGTATGTGCGTACTCGCTATCCCTGCGCCACGCCTCAAGTCCAAAGACGCCACAGACTCCTCAGTGCTCCGTTCGCACATACCCCCACGTCCCCTCGCGAGCGCGTGCGCCTGCGGCCCCGTGGGACTCCCATCACCTGCTCCTACTCCCGCTCAACGTCGTAGGGCAACCCGCCCCCGCCCACTCCTTCTCCCGCCGGACGTAGCGGGGCGCCCCCGTCCACCGCCCCTACTCCCACTGGACGTCGTAGGACAACCCCCGCCCCCGCTCCTTCTCCCGCTGGACGACGCGGGGTACCCCCGCCCACCCCACCCCTTCTCCCACTGGATGTCGTAGGACAACCCCCGCCCACCCACCCCTAGCTCCACTGGATGTCGTAGGACAACCCCCGCCCACCCACCCCTTCTCCCGCTGGACGTCGCGGGGCGTCCCCGCCCACCGCCCCTACTCCCGCTGGACGTTGCGGGGCAAACGGGTGGGTGGGTGGGGGACATCCGCCGCGAAGCGGCGGGCTTGGGGCTTGTGCCTCGGGGGACGTCGCGGGGGAGCCCCCGGATATTTGGAGGCGGTGGGGTGGAGGGGGTCGTTAGCTTCGGGGGATGGGGTATCGGGAGGTTGTTTCAGGGGGCGTCGCGCGGTGGGGGATTGTGGCGGTGGGGGCGCGGATGCCCGTGGCGGCCGCGCCCCTCGCCCTCGTGTTCCTCGTGCGGGAGCGTCCCGGCGGCTATGTACTGGGCGCGGTGCTCGCCGCGGCGTACGTCGTGGGAGAGATCATCGGCGCCCCGCTGCTCGGGATGCGGATACGGGCGGAGAGAGCGCGCCCGCAGCTGGCTGTGGGACTCGGCGTGGGGGCCCTCGCCTTCGTGGGGCTGGGTGCCCTGCCGGGCGCGCACCCCGTCGTGCTGGGCGGGCTTGCCTTCCTCGCGGGTGCCGGGCCCGCCGCCGCGCCGGGCGGCCTGCGCGCGCTGCTGACCGGCCTCGTGCCGGCGGAGGCCGTCGCCCAGGCGCTGGCGGTCGAGTCGATGCTGACCTTCGCGATCTGGGCGGTCGCGCCTGCCGCCGTCACCGGGCTCGCGCTGGGGGTCTCCGCGGTGTTGCCGCTGCTGTTGGCCGGGCTGCTGATGGCCGCGTCCGTGGCGGGGCTGTGGATGCTGCCCGCCGGGTGGGAGTCGGACGCGGACGACCGGGGCGGCGAGTCCATGGCGCGGATTCTCGTGCGGGCCTGGCCCGTCTTCGTGACGGGAGCGGCCAGCCTGTCGATGCTCGCTCTCGCGGAGCTGGTGCTGCCCGCGCTGTTGGAGCAGCGGGGCATCGGTGTGGGGTGGGCCGGTCCGCTGCTCGCGGGGCTCGCGGTGGGGTCGGCCTGCGGGTCGTTCGTGTACGGGCTGCGGCGGTGGCCGGGGCGGCTGCGGACGCAGAGCATGGTGTTGATGTTCGGTCTCTGCGGGTGTCTGGGGCTTGTCGCCGTGGTACCGGGGGTCGGATGGATGTTCGGCGTGCTCGGGGTGGCCGGGGTGTTGCAGGCCGGGGCCATGCTCACCCGGAACCTCTCGCTGCGCGAGCTGCTGCCGCCCAGCGCCCTCGCCGCGGGCTACTCGGTGATGTACGCGGCCGTGGGCGCCGGATACGCCGCGAGTGGCTCGTTGGCCGGGGGGCTGCTGAGTGTCGTCTCGCCGTCGACGGCGATTCTGGCGGGGGTGGCGCTCGGTGTCGTACTGACCGTGGTCGGGGTGCTGGGGGAGGCGAAGCCTCTGGAGGGTGGGAGTTCAGGCGGCGGGGACGTCGCGGAACGTGCGGCGGTATGCGGTGGGGGTGACTCCGAGGGCGGATTGTAGGTGCTGGCGCATCGACTGGGCCGTGCCGAACCCCGCGTCCCGCGCCACCTGGTCGACGGAGAGCTCGGTGGATTCCAGGAGGTGGCGCGCCCGTTCCACGCGCTGCTGCGTCAGCCACTGGCCGGGGCTGATGCCGACCTCCTCGCGGAACCGCCGGGTGAACGTGCGGACCGACATCGACTCCTGCTCCGCCATGTCGCGCAGTTGCAGCGGCTGGTCGAGGCGGCCGAGGGCCCAGGCCCGCGCGGTCCTCGTTGTCGCCAACTGCGGTTCGGGGATCGGCCGTTGGATGTACTGCGCCTGGCCGCCGTCGCGGTGGGGCGGTACGACGGTGCGGCGGGCCACCTCGTTGGCGACGGCGGTGCCGTGGTCCCGGCGTACGACATGGAGGCACAGGTCGATGCCCGAGGCCACGCCCGCCGAGGTCAGGATGTCGCCGTCGTCGATGAACAGCACGTCCGCGTCGACTTCGACCTTGGGGAAGAGCCGCTGGAAGTGGTCGGCCGACGACCAGTGCGTGGTCGCGGGGCGGCCGTCGAGGAGGCCGGCGGCGGCCAGGATGTATCCGCCCGTGCAGATGGAGACCAGCCGCGTGCCGGGTTTGATGTGGGCGAGGGCGGCGGCGAGTTCTTCGGTGAGGCGGCCCTCTTCGTAGACCGGGCCCAGTTCGTACGACGCCGGGATCACGACGGTGTCGGCGGTGGCCAGCGCCTCCGGGCCGTGTTCGACGAGGATCGAGAAGTCGGCGTCCGTGCGGATCGGGCCCGGCGGGCGGACCGAGCAGGTCGCGACGTCGTACAGGCGCCGCATCTCCGGGGTGCGCGCGCCCTTGAAGATGCGCTGCGGGATGCCCAGTTCGAAGGGGATCACGCCGTCCAGGGCGAGGACGACGACGCGGTGCCGGTCAGGCGAAGAGGGCATGGCCCGATCCTAGCGAATGCTGTCCCTCGGGCCACTCGTTCGGAGCGGACCGATTTCGGATTCTGAATGACGTGACCCAGACAACCGAGACGTCGGCACGGAACGCCCCGCCGAGCACGCCGAAGCGTCGTACTCCCCGTATCCACCGCGCGTGGTTCGTCGCCGCCGTCACCTTCGTGACGATCATCGGCGCCGCCGCGTTCCGCTCTCTGCCCGGTCTCCTCTTCGACCCGCTGAACGACGAATTCGGCTGGTCGCGCGGCACGGTCGGGCTCGCGGTCTCCCTCAACCTCGCGCTGTACGGCCTTACCGCGCCGTTCGCCGCCGCGCTCATGGACCGCTACGGCATCCGCAAGGTCGTCGCGGTCGCGCTCGTCGTGATCGCGTGCGGGTCCGGACTGACCGTGTGGATGGACTCGGCGTGGCAGCTGCTGCTCTGCTGGGGGCTGCTCGTCGGGCTCGGCTCGGGCTCGATGGCGCTCGCCTTCGCCGCCACCGTCACCAACCGGTGGTTCACCCAACGGCGCGGTCTGGTCACCGGCATCCTCACCGCGGCGTCCGCGTCGGGGCAGTTGATCTTCCTGCCGCTCCTCTCCTGGATCGTCGAGACGCACAAGTGGCGGCCCGCCACCGTGACGGTCTCCCTCGCGGCCCTGGTGGTCGTCCCCTTCGTCTGGCTGCTGCTCAGGGACCACCCGGCCGACGTCGGCCTGAAGCCCTACGGCTCGGACGAGTTCGTGCCCAAGCCCGCGCCCGTCCCGGGAGCGGCGCGGCGCGCGGTCACCGTCC
The DNA here is from genome assembly GCF_040654255.1 of Streptomyces sp. NPDC050732. Lineage (NCBI taxonomy): Bacteria > Bacillati > Actinomycetota > Actinomycetes > Kitasatosporales > Streptomycetaceae > Streptomyces > Streptomyces sp. NPDC050732. The sequence goes on along the minus strand of NZ_JBFAHP010000038.1, from coordinate 4,717 downwards.
TCTTCAAGGCCGCCCGCACGGGCCCCTTCTGGCTGCTCGCGGGCACCTTCGCGATCTGCGGCGCCTCGACGAACGGCCTCATCCAGACCCACTTCGTGCCCGCCGCGCACGACCACCACATGCCCGTCACGGCCGCCGCCTCCCTGCTCGCGGTCATCGGCGTCTTCGACATCATCGGGACCGTCGCGTCGGGCTGGTTCACGGACCGCTTCGACGCGCGGCGGCTACTCGCCGTCTACTACGCCCTGCGCGGCGTCTCGCTCCTCTTCCTGCCGATCCTGCTCGCGCCGACCGTCCACCCGCCGATGATCTTCTTCATCGTCTTCTACGGCCTGGACTGGGTCGCCACCGTCCCGCCGACCCTCGCCCTCTGCCGCGAGCAGTACGGCGACGACAGCGCGATCGTCTTCGGCTGGGTCCTCGCCTCGCACCAGGTGGGCGCCGCACTGGTCGCGTTCCTCGGGGGTGTGGCACGGGACGCCTTCGGGTCGTACGACGTGGTCTGGTACGCCTCCGGGGCGCTGTGTGCGGCGGCGGCGCTGATGGCGCTGGTGATCCGGCGGCGTGAGTCGGAGCCTGTGGCGGTGGCTGCCTGAGGGGTGCGCGGTCCGTGGGGCGTCAGCGGGTGAAGCGGCCGAACGTGCCCCGGTGGAACAGCAGCGGGTCGGCGTCGTCCCCGGTCGCGCCGAGGGCGTCCACCCGGCCCACGACGATGAGGTGGTCGCCGCCGGTGTGCACGGCCTGGATCGTGCAGTCCACCCAGGCCGGCGCCCCGGCCAGGCGCGGCGAACCGGAGACCGGCGCCGCGTCGTACTCCACCCCGGCGAACTTGTCGGCGCCGCTCACCGCGAAGGCGCGGCAGAGCTCGCCCTGGTCGGCGCCGAGGATGTTGACGCAGAAGACGCCCGCGCGTGCGATGCGCGGCCACGTCGTCGACGTACGCGCCACCATGAAGGAGACCAGGGGCGGGTCCAGGGAGAGGGAGGCGAAGGACTGGCAGGCGAAGCCGGCGGGACCGTCGATTCCCCCGGCGTCTTCCGCGGGCGGGGACGTGATCACCGTGACGCCCGTCGCGAAGTTCCCGAGCACGCGCCGGAACTCGCCGCGGTCGAGCGGTGCCCGCTCGTCGTCGCCGACCGCTCGCAGCTGAGGGCGGGGTAGCGCCTCGACGGGGGCCGTGGTGGTGCGGGCCCCGACCGACCTGAGGTATCGAACAGCGGTGGCCGCCATCCCTGCGTGTCCCATCACATCACCCATTGAAGCTGACGAGGTGTCAGATGGGAAGGGGTCAGCGGCCCCGGTACGACGGGGTGCGGCGGGTGACGAAGCTGGTGACGCCCTCGTTCGCGTCCGCCGTGGTCATGTTGATCTCCTGGGCCGCCGCCTCGGCCGCGAACGCCGTCGCGCGGTCCGACTCCAGGGACGCGTTGACCAGGTGCTTGGTCAGGGCGAGGGCGCGGGTCGGCCCGGCCGCGAGCCGCTGCGCCCACTCACGTGCCGTCTTCTCCAGCTCGTCGGCCGGTACGACGCGGTTGACGAGCCCCATCCGTTCGGCGTCTGCGGCGGACACGGAGTCCCCGAAGAACATCAGTTCCTTCGCCCGCTGCGGTCCGATGAGGCGGGGCAGCAGATAGGCGCCGCCGCCGTCCGGCACGAGGGCGCGGCGCACGAACACCTCGATGAATCGCGCCGGTTCGGCGGCGATGACCAGGTCACAGGCGAACGCCAGATGCGCGCCGATGCCGGCCGCCGTGCCGTTCACCGCGGCGATCACCGGCTTCTCGCAGTCGAGGACCGCCGCGATCAGCCGCTGCGCGCCCTGCCGGATGGTGCGGGCGACGTCCCCGGCCACGCGCTCGCCGGGGTCGCCGGACGACCCGCGCAGGTCGGCGCCCGCGCAGAAACCCTTGCCGGTCGCGGTGATCACCACGGCTCGCACGGCGGGGTCGTCGGAGGCCTCGCCGAGCAGCGTGATGACGCGTTCGCGCTGGTCAGGGGTGAGGGCGTTCAGGGTTTCCGGCCGGTTCAGCGTGATCCACGAGACGGCGTTGTCAGTGGTGTGCCGTATCAATGAGTCGAGGGGTTCGGCGGGTTCGGGGGAGGCTGTCATGGGGGAGTGGCTCCGTTTTGTACGGGGGCGGGTGCTGGGATGGGTGCGGGCGTGGGCACGCCGTGGGTCACCGGCAGACGGCGAGTGCGTCGAGGGCGACGGCTCCTTGCCCCCGCGGCAGCACCATCAGGGGGTTGATGTCCAGCTCCGCGATGTCGTCCCCGAGTTCGAGTGCCATGCGCTGCACCCGCAGGACGACTTCCACGAGCGCGTCGACGTCGGCGGGAGCCGCCCCCCTGACCCCGTCGAGGAGCGCGCGCCCGCGCAGCTCGGACAGCATCGCCTTCGCCTGGTCCTCCCCGAAGGGCGGCACCCGCACGGCCGCGTCCCGCAGCACCTCGACGAGTACGCCGCCGAGACCGACCGTCACGGTCGGCCCGAAGAGCGGGTCGTGCGTGACGCCGACGACCATTTCGACGCCCGGCTCGACCATCTGGCAGACGAGGACGCCGTCCAGCGGGACGTCCTCGTAGCGGGCGATGTCCGTGAGCTCCCGATAGGCGTCCCGCACCTGGCTCGCCGAGGTCAGGCCGATCTTCACCAGGCCCAGCTCGGTCTTGTGCGCGAGCTGCGGCCCCGACGCCTTCATGACGACCGGGTAGCCGACGAGTCCGGCCGCCCGGACGGCTGCCGCCGCGCTGGTCACCAGCTGCTCCCGCGGCACCCTGATGCCGTACGCGCGCAGCAGCTGCTTCGCCGCGTGCTCGCTGAGCTGCTGGCCGGGCCGCATCAGGGCCTGCGCCTTGCGGAAGGAGGGGGACGGCGTGCGCGGCGCCTCGTCGAAGGGGGAGCGGTAGCCGGTCGTGAAGCGGTGGTGGTCCAGATGCGCGCGCACCGCCGTGATGCAGTTGGCGAAGGTGCGGAAGGTGGCGACGCGGGACGAGCCGAGGAGCGTCTTGCGATAGGCGTCCTCGGTGCCGACGGGCGAGCCCCACACCACGCACACCAGCTTGTCCGTCTGCTCCGCCGCGTCCACCAGGTCCTGCGCGAGCTTGTCGCTCATCGGCGGGAAGGGGCCGGTGATCGGGCAGATCAACACCCCCACCTGCGGGTCGTCGAGGATCGCGTCGATGATCCTGCGGCCGCGCCAGTCGCCGACGGGGTGCCCGCCGTTGTCGACGGGGTTGGCGACGTTCAGGTAGTCGGGTATCCACTGGTGCAGCTCCGCCTGCTTGGCGGCGGACAGCGTGGGCAGGGAGAGGCCGGCCTCCGTCGCCAGGTCCGAGAAGTGCGCGCCCGTGCCGCCCGAGATCGAATAGACGACGACCCCGTCCGCCCGTGGCCTGCGGGCCCGCGCCAACAGGGCGGCGGTGTCCTGGAGTTCGTCGAGTCCGTCGACGCGGATCACGCCGAACTGCCGCATCGCCGCGTCCACCACCGCGTCGGTGCCGGTCAGTTTGCCGGTGTGTGAGGCGGCCGTGCGGGCGCCGGTCTCGGTGCGGCCGACCTTCACGGCGACGACGGGCACGCCGCGCCGGGCCGCCCGGTCGGCGGCGAGCAGGAAGGCGCGGCCGTCCTTGAGTCCCTCGACGTAGCAGGCGATGGCGCCGACCTCGGGCCGTTCGGCGAAGTAGGAGAGGAAGTCGGAGGTCTCCAGGTCGGCCTCGTTGCCGGTGGGCGCCCAGTGGGAGAGGCGGACGCCGAGCTCCTGCAGGGCGAAGACGGGGCGACCCTGGTGGCCGGACTGGGTGATGAGCGCGATGGCGGGTCCTTCGAGGTCTTCACGGAAGTGCTCGAAGGCGTTGAGGTTGGTGTTCGGGCCGAGCAGTCTCAGGCCCGAGCGCTGGACGGCGGCGGCGAGGCGCGCCTGGGCGGCCGCGCCCTCCTCGCCGGTCTCGGCGAACCCGGAGGCGAAGGCGACGGCGAAGCGCACTTTCTCCTCGGCGAGCTGCTCGATGACGGGCAGCGGGTCGCCGACCAGGAGGACGGCCAGGTCGACCTGTTCCGGCAGGTCCGCGACGGAAGGGAAGCAGGGGATGCCGAAGACCGACTGACGCGTGGGGTGCACCGGGTGCAGGCGCGCGCCGACGCGCTCGGCCCAGGCGATGAGCTGGCGCGTGATGCCGGTGTTGGGGCGCCCCTCGGTGTCCGAGGCGCCGACGACGGCGACGGAGTTCGGGCGGAAGAAGCGGTCCAGATCGGGTACGCCGGAGTAGAGCGGCCGCCCGCTGACGTCCAGGTCGTCCGCCGTGACGGCCCGGCCGTGGACGGCGCCGGGAGGGAGTTCGCCGCAGGCCACCACATGGGCGCGGCGGGGGTCGGTGGTGAAGGTGCCGTGAGTCGATCCAAGCATCGGTCCGCCCGCTCCTGTGTGACAGCACATACCTGGCGCCTTGCCCGGCGCCCTTTATCTGACGCCCAGTCAGGTTACTGAACTGACGCCGTGTCAGGAACGGTGCTGCACGTAAAGGCTGTGCGGGCGGTGGTGGGGCGGTTGCTTGCTCTTGTGCCTCGTCTCGTCTACGGAAGCGCAGAATCCGTGCGGTGCCAAGGTCGCGAATCGGCCTTGGGCCTCGGGCCCCGGTGGCCGGGCGCGGGCCAGGTACGGGCCAAGGGACGGACGAGGCACCGACTATGCACAGTGAGGGCTGGTGGTCATGAGTGACC
>NZ_JBFAHP010000037.1:0-85255 GCF_040654255.1 Streptomyces sp. NPDC050732 | reverse complement strand
CTCGAACTTGTACAGCTCGCCCTCGCCGACGGACGGCGCGAACAGCTCCCAGACGCCGGTGCCGCCGAGCGAACGCATCGGGAAGCCGCCACCGGCCAGTCCGCGTCACCTGAGCGCCGACAGCTCGGTCGGCCGGGGCGACAGGACCCCCGCCCGCCACCGCCAGCCGTACCGTTCCTGCACAACCGCTCCCGCAGTGCGGCCCCAGCCGTTAGCGTGTGGCCGAGTCCTCCGCCACCGGCCGGTTCGCGTCAGCGCGGACGTGGCCCGCGTCGGCGGGGGCCCGTCATATACCGGGGGGCGACGGGGTGGGGGCAACGGGGACGGCCATGCCGGCCGGTCCGGCAGCGGCGCGGGAGCGTCCTGCCGCGTCCGACGCGACGGGCGGTGCGCTGCTCGGGGCGTGCGCCGCCTGGGCGCTGATCACCGCCGGTGTGCACGGCGGCAGCCCGGAGGGTGTGCTCCTCGCGGTCCTCGCCGTGGCGGCGGGTTATGCGGGCGGGCGGATCTCCGGGGCGCTGCTTCCGGTCGCGGCGCCCTGCGCGGGCGCGCTCGCGGGGCTCGGCCTCGCCGTGGCGGCGCCGCGTCTCACGCTCGGTCCGTCCTCTCCCCTGGGCCACACCGGCGCCACGGCCGCCCTGCTGATCCTCTCGGCCGGTGCGGCCTGCTGTGCGGCGTGGGCGGCCCGGACTCCGGTGGCGCGCCTCGTGCTGCGGCTGCTCGCAGCGGGGATCGCCGGTGCCGCGGCGGCGCTCGGTTCACCGGTCGGCTGCGCGGGTTCCGTCGTAGTGCTGCTCTGTTCGCTGGCGGCGGCCCGGTTGCGCGGCAGGACGCTCGGTCTCGCCGGGCTCGCGGTCGCGTCGGTGCTGATCACCGGTGTTTCGCTGGCGGTGGCCGACGACGCGCTGCCGGGCGGTGTGACGGCGCCCGTGGAGAGCGGTCTCGGCCGGCACCGTGTGCTGCTGTGGCAGGACGCGCTGGTCCTTGCGGAGCGGGAGCCTGCCATGGGGGTGGGACCGGGCCGGTTCGGCGAGGTCAGCCCGGTGGCCGCCGAGTACCTCCTGGCGGACGGGAAGCCGCACTCGGCGCCGCTGCAGCAGGCGTCGGAGCAGGGTTTCGTCGGCGTTGGACTGCTCGCGGCGGTGTTCGGCTGGCTGCTGTACGCGCTGTGGCGCTCACCCGGCTCCACCCAGGTCGTGCTCTCGGCGGGCGCGGCCCTGACGGCGCTGACGGCCGTGGCGGCGGTGGGCAACGCGCTGAGCGTGACGACGGTGACGACCGGGGCGGGACTCCTCGCGGGCATCGCGACGGCCAGGCCCCTGCACGAGGAGCCACCGGGAGCCGTCCGTCCGGTCAGCCCGAGTTCCCCATGAGCCGCAGCCGGGCCCGGATGGCGCGCACCGCCGACTCGGCGTCGTCCACCGTCACCGTGAACTTGTGGCCGTCGCCCAGGCTGAGCACCAGGCCCTCGCCCCGCCTGACCACGACGGCGGTGCCCTTCTCGGGCCGCCAGCGGTATCCCCAGCCGCCCCACTGCCGGGGCGTCACGGCGGGCGCGAACTCCGCGCCGACGACATGGGAGAGCGGGATGAGGCGGCGCGGCAGCCCCAGATGGCCGCAGCGCACTTCCAGGTAGTCCTTGTCGACCTTCACGGCCACATGGACGAAGGCGAGCGTCCCGAAGAGCATCAGAAGGCCGACCGCGATGCAGCCCACGACGGACATGACCAGGGGTGCGATGCCCGAGGTCCACATGGAGCCGACCGCGAGCTCGATGCCGAGCGCCAGGCAGGCGGCGCCCGCACAGGCCAGCAGCCACTGGACACGGTTGGTCGCGCGGCCGGTCCAGACCTCGTGCGGGTTGTCGGATGCGGCCCGCTCGTCGTCGTGCTCGTCGGGGGCTGGGTCTTTCATGCCATCGAGACTACTCAGATTCGGCGGTGAAGCCACCGCGTAGCGGAACGTCACCGCCCGCTCGCGCGGGAACCGCCGTGCGTCAGAGCGCGGGGCTGGTCTCCGCGAGCATGCGCCCCTCCGCGTAGGTGAGCGCTGTCCGCGGCAGCTGTTCCTCGCGGCCGCTGAGCAGCACGGTGAGGCCGGGGGCGGGCACCGCGAGATCGGTGGCGGGGTCGGTGCCGGCGCGGGCGCCGATCCTGCGCAGCGCCTGGGCGGCCACCGCACCGGCCGAGCCGTGCAGGACCAGGGGCGGCAGACCCGGCTGCTGTACGGCGGCGCGAATACGCTCGGCGACCAGCTCGTAATGGGTGCAGCCCAGGACGACGGCCCTTACATTGCGCGGGGTGAGGGCCGCGGCGGCGGCGATCGTCTCGTCGATGGCCTTCTCGTCCGCGTACTGCACGGCGTCGGCCAGACCGGGGCAGGGCACCTCGGTGACGTCGATGCCGTGCGCGAATTCCTCGATGAGGCCGCGCTGGTAGGGGCTGCCGGTGGTGGCGGGCGTGGCCCAGATGGCGACGGGTCCGCCGCCCGCGGCCGCGGGCTTGATCGCCGGCACGGTCCCGATCACCGGGATCGCGGGCTCCAGGCGGGCGCGCAGGGTGGGCAGCGCGTGCACGGACGCGGTGTTGCAGGCCACGATCAGGGCGTCAGGACGGTGTGCGGCGGCGGCCTCGGCGACGGCGACGGCCCGCCCGGTGAGGTCCTCCGCGGTGCGGGGCCCCCAGGGCATTCCGTCCGGGTCCGAGGAGAGGACGAGATCGGCGTCGGGTCGCAGGCGACGCACCGCGGCCGCCGCGGCGAGCAGTCCGATGCCGGAGTCCATGAGCGCGATCTTCACCCGGTCACCATAGTCGATGGGCCCCACAGGCCCCTTCCCGTGGGGCAGACTTCGTCGGATGAGCGCCGTTGCGTGGATCGCCGCCGGGTCTCTTGCCGCGTGGCTGTGGCTGTTGGTGGGGCAGGGCTTCTTCTGGCGTACGGACGTGCGTCTGCCGCCGCGCCGGGACCCCGCGCGGTGGCCGTCCGTCTGTGTCGTCGTCCCCGCCCGGGACGAGGCGGCGGTGCTGCCGCTGAGCCTGCCGTCGCTGCTCGCGCAGGACTATCCGGGGCGGGCCGAGGTCTTCCTCGTCGACGACGGCAGTTCCGACGGCACGGGGGAACTGGCCCGCGCGCTGGCCGAGCGGCACGGCGGCCTGCCGCTGACCGTCGGCTCCCCCGGCGAGCCGCCCACGGGCTGGACGGGCAAGCTCTGGGCGGTACGCCATGGCATGGCCCTCGCACGCGCGCGTGACCCCGAGTACCTGCTGCTCACCGACGCGGACATCGCCCACGAGCCGGACAGCCTGCGCCGGTTGGTGGCCGCGGCGGGCCACGGGGGCTTCGACCTCGTCTCCCAGATGGCCAGGTTGCGGGTGGAGAGCGGATGGGAGCGCCTGGTGGTCCCGGCGTTCGTCTACTTCTTCGCGCAGCTCTACCCGTTCCGGTGGATCGCACGGAAGGGCTCGCGGACGGCCGCCGCTGCGGGCGGCTGTGTCCTGTTGCGCACGGACGCCGCCGAGCGCGCCCGGGTCCCCGACGCCATCCGGCACGCGGTGATCGACGACGTGGCGCTCGCGCGGGCGGTGAAGCGCTCCGGCGGTCACATCTGGCTCGGCCTCGCGACACGCGTCGACAGCGTGCGCCCCTATCCGCGCCTCGGCGACCTGTGGCGGATGGTGTCGCGCAGCGCGTACGCACAGCTGCGACACAGCCCCTTGCTGCTCGTCGGGACGGTCGCGGGTCTCGCCGTGGTGTACCTCGCCCCGCCGGTGGCGCTGTCCGCGGGTCTCGCCACGGGGAACGCGGCGGCGGCCGCGGCCGGTGGTCTCGCGTGGCTGGTGATGACGGCGACGTACCTGCCGATGCTGCGCTACTACCGGCAGCCGCCGGCCCTCGCGCTCCTGCTGCCGGGCACCGCTTTCCTCTACCTCCTGATGACGGTGGATTCGGCGGTGCAGCACTACAGGGGACGTGGCGCCGCGTGGAAGGGGCGTACGTACACACGCCCCGACGCCACCGCTCCGGAGCCCTCGCCCGAGCAGCCCTGAGCGGCTACTTCCTGCCGGGCGTCCAGTTCATGCCCCACCCGTAGGCCTGGTCCATGGTGCGCTGCGGGCTCACGCCGCGCTCCGGCACCAGGTAGCGGGCCTCCCGCTGGACGACGAGGTCGCCGCCGTTGTTGGTGAGCAGGGCCAGCGCGCAGACGTTCGAGGCGACCGTGCACTCGTCGAGTGAGAAGTCGACCGGGGCGCCGTGCTGCGGCTGGAGGGTGACCGTGGCGTTGAGGTCGGCGAAGCTCCGCGCGCCTTGGTAGATGGTCACGAAGATGACGATGCGCCGGAAGTCGTCGATGTGGTCGAGGTTGATGGTGAGGTTCTCGCCGGTGGCGACGGCGCCGGTGCGGTCGTCGCCGTCGAGCAGGATGTACGGGGGCTGGTGCAGCGCTCCGAAGGCGTTGCCGAGCGCCTGGACGACTCCCTTGCGGCCGTCGGCGAGTTCGTAGAGGGCGCAGAGGTCGAGGTCGAGGTCGGCGTGCATGGCGACGGCCCTGCCCAGCTTGGCGCCCCAGCCCTTGAACTGCTTGCGCACCTCCCAGTTGAGGTTCACGCGCATGCCGCCCGAGGTGCCGCCCTGCTTCGTCAGGGAGACGGACGGCGCGTCCTTCGTCAGGGTGACCTTGGTCAGGCGCACGGGGGCGGGGGCGGCCGGGGCGGCAGCGGCCGGAGGGGCTGCGGGGGCGGTCGAGGGTGCCGGAGCGGGAGAGGCCACCGGGGTCGGAGAGGCCACTGGAGTGGGAGGCGCGGGTGCCGCCCGCTGCGGCTCGTCCACCGAGATGCCGTAGTCCGTCGCGAGGCCTTCGAGCCCGCTGCCGTAGCCCTGTCCGACGGCGCGGAACTTCCACACGCCCTGGCGCCGGTAGAGCTCGCCGAGGACGAAGGCGGTCTCCACGGTCGCGTCCGTACTGTCGTAGCGCGCGAGTTCGGCGCCGCTCGACGCGTCCAGGACCCGGATATACAGGCCGGGCACCTGGCCGAACGTGCCGCCGTCGGCCGACACGGCGAGCACCACGGTCTCGATGCCGGGCTCCACGCGCGCGAGGTCGACCGTCAGCACATCGCTCACGTCGGCGCCGGAACGCTGCTTGCCCTCGTGGCGCACCGCTCCGGAGGAATGCTCCGGCTGGTTGTAAAAGACGAAGTCCGCGTCCGAGCGCACCTTTCCGGAAGGCGACAACAACAGCGCGGACGCGTCGGCGTCCGGCACTCCGGCTCCGGAACCCCACCCCAATTCGACCCGTACCGCGGGTGCCGGTACGGGAACGTTCGATCCTTTAGGCATTGTCATGTCCGCCCCCATCGCGAGTCGCCGTCCGGCAGGGCCGCCGTTTCCGTTCACGGCCAACCTATTACCCGGGGCGCGGAGAGGCCCCCAACCGCGCCCCCGCGGCCCTGCCTGGCCGACCCTGGGTAACCCGCCAGGAGCTCGGCCTTTACACGATCCGTACGCCGCGCGGCGACCGATTTTCCCACGTTCGCTCACATTGGGGGGCGACGACCACTGTCGACACGTAAAACAACCCTCTTATCGGTCTCCCCAACCAGCACATCAAGGGCTTAACTTATGGAGCATGACCTCCCCCCGCTCCACCTATGGCGGCGGTTACTACTCCGCGCCGTCCTTCCCGGACACCCCGATCTATGACTCCCTCGTCGCAGAGCGGGGCACTCCTCAGATCGCCCCGATCCGGGTTCCTTCCGCGTACGACACGGGTAACCACCTGCCCGCACTGCCGGCCGCGCTGCCCGCGCTGCCCGCCGCCCCTTCCCACCCCAACCAGGCGTACGGCTACCCGCAGGCCCAGCAGCCCGCACCGCTGCAGCAGGCCCCGGCGCCGTACATCCCGCAGCAGGCCGCGGCCCCGCGCGGATACCCGGGCGCCCAGCCCCAGCGCCCTGCGCCCGGTACGGGCTACGAGGCGATGCGCCCGGCGGCCCCCCGCCCGGCGCCCGCGACGTACGAGGATCCGTACAACCGCCCCTACCGCGGGTACTGACCTCACGGCGCGGGGGCACGCTCTGCGTGAAGCCGCCGTCGGGCCCCGGCCCGGCGGCGGCATCCGCATGCCCGCGCGCGGGTGGGGAACCCGGCGCCGGGGCATGGACGTTGAGACGGACGTGGAAGGGGGTGCGGGGCAGTGCGGGCAATCGTCGGCCTCTGGCGGTGGCGGCACAATCCGCTGTGCCGCGGCACCGATCTCGTCGAGGCCTGGCTGGCCCTGGTCGCGCTGGTGTCGATCGTCGTCGCCGTCCCGGTCGTCGGCGTGTGCACCACGAGCCTGGCGCGGGACGCCCTCCTCACCTCGGTGCACCAGCAGCGCGAGGAGCGCCACGCGACCACCGGCACCGTGCTGCGGAAGGTCGAATCGCCCCCGGTCGACCCCGACCCCGAGACCTCCTCGGCACGCGACGCGCGCAGTCGTGTCCTCGCGCGCTGGCAGGCGCCGGACCACACCGACCGTCGCGGTGTCGTCCTGTCCGACCTCAAGTCCCCGCGCCCCGGTGACCGTTTCAGGCTGTGGACCGACGAGGAGGGCCGGGTCGTCGGCCGCCCGCTGGACGGCGCGACCGCGACGACGCACGCGGTGCTCGCCGGATTCGGCGCGGCCACGGCGAGCGTCGGACTCATCGAGGGCACCCGCAGGCTGATCCTCTGGCGCATCGTGCGGGGGCGTCACGCGCGGCTGGACCGGGCGTGGGAGAAGGCGGGCCCCGACTGGGGCCGCACCGGCGCCGGTTCCTGACCCGCCCGCCCCGCCCATCGGGTCAACTCCGCCTGCCCGCGCGCGCTACGGTGGACCGGCCGAACTCCTCGGCCCCTTGCGCACCGCCACGACACGCGGTGACACGGCACAGCCCGCAAGGTCCGGCGCACGAACAAGGTGGGGGCAGAGCAACTCCATGGCACAGGGCACGGTCCAGGTGACGCACACCGGCACGTCGCGGTGGCGGCGCCGCACCGGCGAGTACGCATCGCTCGCCGCTGCCTTGGAGGCCGCGAGCGACGGGGACGTACTGACCGTCGCCGCGGGCACCTACCGCGAGAACCTCGTCGTCCAGCGCGCGGTGACGCTGCGCGGCCCCGAGAGCTCCCCCGGCTCGGTGCGCATCGCGCCGTCCGACGGGGTGCCGCTGACCGTTCGCTCCTCCGCGGTCGTGCAGGACCTGCTCATCGAGGGCCAGGACTCGTCCGCGCCCGCGCTGCTCGTCGAGGACGGTGCCCCCGAGCTCATCGGCATCCGCGTGGTGACGCGGTCGGCGGCCGGCCTGGAGGTGCGCGGCGGCGCGCGTCCGACGGTGCGCCGCTGCACCGTCGACAACCCCGGCGGCATCGGCATCGCGGTGCTCGACGGCGGGGGCGGTGTCTTCGAGGAGTGCGAGATCGTCGCGGCGGGCCAGTCCGGTGTCGCGGTGCGCGGCGGCGCCCACCCCCGCCTGGAGCGCTGCCGGGTGCACCACACCTCGGGCGCGGGCCTCTCGGTGACCGGGGAGCACACGGGGCTTGAGGCCATCGGCTGCGAGGTGTACGAGGTCAAGGGTTCGGGGGTGCAGGTCACCGGGCGGGCCGCGGCGCACCTGACCGACTGCGACGTGCACCGCACCACCTCCGACGGCGTCACCCTCGACACGGACGCCGTCCTCACCCTCGCCGACTGCCGCATCCACGACATCCCGGAGAACGCGATCGACCTGCGGTCGCGCTCCGTGCTCACCCTGACCCGGTCCACGGTGAGCCGGTTCGGCCGCAACGGACTCTCGGTCTGGGACCCGGGCACGCGCGTGGACGCCAACCAGTGCGAGATCCACGACAGCACCGGCGACTACCCTGCGGTCTGGGTCAGCGACGGCGCGACCGCCGTCCTGGAGTCGTGCCGGGTGCACGACGTGCCGGACGCGCTGTTCGTCCTGGACCGCGGCTCACGCACCGACGTCGTCGACAGCGACCTGTCCCAGGTGCGCAATACCGCCGTGTCGGTGAGCGACGGCGCGACCGCGCAGCTCGACGACTGCCGGATCCGCGAGGCCGCCACGGGCGCCTGGTTCCGCGACCACGGCAGCGGCGGCACCCTCGCCAACTGCACCATCGACTCCGTGCAGACGGGCGTGATCGTCACCAAGGGCGCGGACCCCACCATCGAGCGCTGCACGGTCACTTCGCCCGCCGAGGCCGGTTTCTACGTCTCCGCGGGCGGCCGCGGCAGCTTCCACGGCTGCCGGGTCAGTGGCAGCGACGGCTACGGCTTCCATGTCATAGACGGCTGCCGTACGACGCTGAAGAAGTGCCGCACGGAGCGGTGCGCCCGCGGCGGGTTCGAGTTCTCCGAGGAGGGGCCGCTCGTCGAGGAGTGCGCGAGCGACGAGAGCGGTGGCCTGCGCACCCCCGCGCCCGCGGCGCAGCCGACGCCCGCCGTGCAGACGGCCACGCAGACCGTCGGGCTGCTCGGCTCCCTGCCCGCCCAGCAGACGTCGCAGCCGGCCGCACCGGCGCCGGAGAAGGCCGCCCGCGCCTCCAAGGAGGTCCTCGGCGAACTGGACGCGCTGGTCGGCCTGGACAGCGTCAAGCGCGAGGTGCGCGCCCTCACCGACATGATCGAGGTGGGCCGCCGCAGGCAGCTGGCCGGGCTCAAGGCCGCGTCGGTCCGCCGCCATCTGGTCTTCACCGGCTCCCCCGGCACGGGCAAGACGACCGTCGCCCGGCTCTACGGCGAGATCCTCGCCTCGCTCGGCGTCCTGGAGAGCGGCCACCTCGTCGAGGTGTCGCGGGTCGACCTGGTCGGCGAGCACATCGGCTCGACGGCGATCCGCACCCAGGAGGCCTTCGACCGCGCGCGCGGGGGCGTGCTGTTCATCGACGAGGCGTACGCCCTGTCGCCGGAGGACTCCGGGCGCGACTTCGGCCGCGAGGCCATCGACACCCTGGTGAAGCTGATGGAGGACCACCGCGAGGCCGTAGTGGTGATCGTCGCGGGTTACACCGCGGAGATGCAGCGGTTCCTGTCCGTCAACCCGGGTGTGGCGTCCCGCTTCTCACGGACCATCACCTTCAGCGACTACGCCCCCGAGGAGCTGCTGCGGATCGTGGAGCAGCAGGCCGACGAGCACGAGTACCGCCTCGGCACGGGTGCGTCCGAGGCGCTCCTGAAGTACTTCACGGCGCTCCCCAAGGGCCCCGCGTTCGGCAACGGACGTACCGCGCGGCAGACCTTCGAGGCAATGGTGGAGCGGCACGCGGGGCGGGTCGCCCAGCTCGACGAGCCGAGCACGGACGACCTCACCCTGCTCTATCCGGAGGATCTGCCGGAGCTGGTGTGACGCCTTCGGCCGTCGCGGGCCGCGGGGACGGCACGCCGTGCTTGAGGCGGGCGAGGAGCCGCGCCCGCTCCTCGGCGAACGCGGGGTCGGCCTGGTAGTCGCTGTGGCCGAGGATGGGGGCGGGCAGCGGGTGCTCCTCCGTACGGCCGTAGGCGAGGGGGTCCTTGAGGGCAGCGGCGCGGTCGACCTGCGGGCCGCAGTCGCCGTGCAGCTGGATGGGGCCGCCTATGGGGTCGGTGGCGCGGTACAGGTTGCGCCAGCAGTCGACCTCGCGGTGCAGGGAGGAGAGGGCCGCGGGGCCGAAGTGGGCGGGGAACCACCGGCCGTACAGGCGCTCCAGGGGCGAGCCGTAGGTGAGCAGGGCGACGCGCCTGCGGACCGAGGGGCGCAGCTGCCAGGCGGCGGCCGCCGCGAGGACGCTGCCCTGGGAGTGTCCCGAGAGGACGAGGCGGCCTCCCGTGGCGTTGGTGGCGCGCGTCCAGCTGGCCATTCGCCAGGTCAGGTCGGGCACCGCGCGCTCGGCGTAGCACGGGGGCGCGAAGGGGTGGGCCGCGCGCGGCCAGAACGTGCCGACGTCCCAGAGGATGCCGATGGTGCGGCGGGCCGAGGGGTCCTTGTAGGCGCGGCGGCCCCAGGTGATGAACAGTATGAAGCCGAAGCCTATGAGCCAGGAGCCGAGGGCCTGGGAGGTCTCCGCGGCGCCCTCCAGGATGTTCGGGGCGCCCTGCGCGGCCTTCGCCGGCACCTCGTCCGTCACCCAGGCGCCGGTGAGCGCGGCGGCGCCGAGCAGCAGCGTCACGGCGGAGATGATGCCGACGAGGAGGGGCGCGCGGTCGGTGAGGGCGGCACGCGCGCGGGTGCCCGCGATGCGGCGGGTGCGGGTGAGGTCGGTGCGCTCGTCGGGGTAGTCCCGCTCCAGCTCCGCCATCTCGCGGCGCTTGCGCTGCATGGTGCGTACGCCGAACCAGCCGCACAGCACCGCGACGACCACCAGGAGCGGTGGGATCACGGACGCCTGCCAGGTGAGCACGACGGCCGGTCCCGCGATGGAGCCCTGGGTGCCGTCGAGCCAGTCGGACACGCGCTGTGCGCCGCCGCCGGTCATGACGCCGCCGAGCGCGCAGGACAGCATGGCGACGGCGGGTCCTCCGAAGCCTCGGATGGCGGTGCGGGCGTCGGGAGAGGTGCGGTACAGGAGGTGGGCGGCCACCGCGAGGCACAGGACCAGGAGGCCCTGGACGAGCGCGATGCCGCCGAAGGTGGCGTCGCCCGGCAGCCTGCCCGCGGAGCGCCACTCGGGGCGGGACCAGCCCGCGTACAGCAGGACGAGCACGAGGAGGCCGAGCGCGCTCAGCGGCAGCCAGCGCACCAGGGTCCTGTCCAGCTTCCGGTCGAGCCGGTTCTCGGTGCGTCCCCTGCGGCACACGACCCAGACGACGACTCCCCCGCTCACGACGAGGGTCGCGTCGAGCGCCCAGCCGAGGATGTCGAGCAGGGCGGGGCCGCCGGGGCGCCGGTCGTGGCGCGCGGCCGACGTGCCGACCGCCGCGGCGACGGTGAGCAGTCCCGCGGCGGTGTGGGCGGCGCGCAGCCGGGCCACCAGGCGCCGTCCGTACCAGAAGCCGGGCCTGCCGAGCGCGGTCCGGCTGGTCTCCTCCTCCGGGTCGGGCTGCTGGGGCAGTGGCTGCTGGGATTCGTACGCGCTCCAGGTGCGGTGGGACAGGTACCAGAGCAGGCCGGTGAGGGCGGCGGGCAGCAGCGCGGCGACGGCGAGCCGGCGGCCGGGCTGGGACCACCAGCCGCCGTGGCCTGCGGCGTCGGTGGCGAGGAAGCCGAGCCAGGAGCGGTCGTCGGCGCACTTGGGGGTGCCCGCGCACTGCCACGCCGTGAGGTCGAGCGCGAGCTCGCAGGCGGCGGCGACGAGCAGCACGGTGAGGGTGAGGCCGATGAGGCGCACCAGGAGGCCGTAGGTGCGCACGAGCCGTTTGCGGTGGCGGGAGGTGGGGCGCATCCAGTGGGCGAGGTTGACGACCATGAAGGGCAGCAGCAGGAGCCACAGGGCCCGGGAGCCGTTGCCCGACGTCAGGTTGCACCAGACGTACGCCTCGGGCACCGGTTTGCCGCGGTAGTCGTCGGGGCGCCGCTCCGCGTCGGCGTCCTCGGTGCGGCGGAACATGGCCGCCGTGTCGTCGCCGGTGATCCGCACGGTGCGCGGGTCGTCCAGCATGCGTTCCGGTGTGGTTCCCCCGACTCCATGGACCAGGAGTTCCAGGGCGGTCTCGTCCTGCGTGGCTCGCTCCACTGTTCCGCTTCCCCCGAGATGCGCATGGTGAGAGCACAAGGATCTCGGCTCGCGGCCCTGCGCGCACCCCTCGTCACGCAATCTCCTCCTTACCGGTGAGCTTGCGGCCGTGCGCGGGCCGCCGGTCGATGGCCCGGCTGTCGGGCGCGCGTGCGAGGATGAGGCAGCGCTCCGGGCGGGCGCGACGGACGTGACGAGGCAGAAGGGCCGTACCGGGCGTGAGCGACAATCAGAACCTCCTGGCCGAGCAGCGCCGTGCCCTGATCCTCGACGAGGTGCGCCGCCGCGGCGGTGTGCGTGTCAATGAACTCACCCGCAAGCTCGGCGTGTCGGACATGACGGTCCGCCGCGACCTGGACGCGCTGGCCCGCCAGGGCGTGCTGGAGAAGGTGCACGGCGGCGCGGTCCCGGTGGTCGAGGCGAGCACGCACGAGCCGGGGTTCGAGGCCAAGTCGGGCCTGGAGCCGACCGCCAAGGAGGACATCGCGCGGGCCGCGGCGTCGTTGGTGGCGCCCGGCACGGCGATCGCCCTGTCCGGTGGTACGACGACGTTCGCGCTGGCCCACCACCTCCTGGACGTCCCGGACCTGACGGTGGTGACGAACTCGGTGCGGGTGGCGGACGTCTTCCACTCCGCGCAGCGCACCTCCGGGCAGCGGCAGGGCGCGGCGACGGTCGTGCTGACGGGCGGCGTGCGGACCCCGTCGGACTCGCTGGTCGGCCCGGTCGCGGACCAGGCGATCGGGGCGCTCCACTTCGACGTGCTCTTCCTCGGTGTGCACGGCATATCCCTGGAGGCCGGCCTGTCGACGCCGAATCTCGCGGAGGCGGAGACGAACCGGCGCCTGGTGCAGTCGGCGCGGCGCGTGGTGGTGGTCGCGGACCACACCAAGTGGGGCACGGTGGGCCTGAGTTCGTTCGCGACGCTCTCGCAGGTCGACACGCTGGTGACCGACGCGGGGCTGCCCGCGGAGGCGCGTTCGGAGATCTCCGAGCACCTGGACCGGCTGGTGATCACGGGTGAGCGGGTGACGGCCGAAGACGCCGCCGCCATCGCGGACATGGTCAACCCCGAGGCCGCCGAAGACATCTGACGAACCGCCAGCTAAGGTGACGGTGCTCGGTCAACCGTCCGTCTGCTGGGGGGCAGAGTCACATGGCACGCCGACTGAGCCCTGTGGGGCTCGACTTCGTGGATTCCGCTCCGGTGCGTCTGGTCTTCGCGCGTGAGGTGAGCGCGCCTCCGGAGGCGGTCTACCACGCCCTGGCCGAGGACGTGACGGGCTGGCCCCGGTGGTTCACCGCGGTCACCCTGTGCAGGCCGACCGGCGGCGGCACCGGCCGCGAGGTCCGGCTCAAGGGCGGGACGCGCTTCCTGGAGTCGATCCTCGCCGCCGACGGACCGGAGCGGTACACCTACCGCGTCGACGAGACGAACGCGCCGGGGCTGCGCGCCCTGGTCGAGGAGTGGCGCCTCTCCCCGGTCCGGACCGGAGCCACCGGCACCGGCACCGGCACCCGGGTGCGGTGGACCTTCGCCATGGACGGTGCCGCGCCCCTGCGCGGTGCCATGAAGCTCGCCCGGCCGGGCCTCGGGCGGTCGTTCCGCGACGCCGTCACGGCGCTTGACCGGCAGCTCGCCACGGCCGGGGCATAGGCTCCGCACCAGGGGAGGCGGTTACTCGGGCCACGCCCCCGTGGTCAGCAGCGTGTCGATCGCGAGCGCGTACGGTGCGATGTCCAGGCCCTGTTCGGCCAGCCACATGTCCGAGTAGTACTTGTCCAGATAGCGGTCGCCGGGGTCGCAGATCAAGGTCACGACGCTGCCCGTGCGGCCCGCGGCCACCATCTCGGCGACGATCTTCAGAGCACTCCACAGGCCCGTGCCGGTCGAGCCGCCCGCCTTGCGCCCGATGGCCTGTTCCAGGGCGCGCACCGCGGCGACGGACGCCGCGTCCGGCACCTTCATCATGCGGTCGATCGCGCCGGGCACGAAGCTCGGCTCCATGCGGGGCCTGCCGATGCCCTCGATCCGGGAGCCGCAGTCGCTCGTGGCGTCCGGGTCGCTCTTCGTCCAGCCGTCGAAGAAGCAGGAGTTCTCCGGGTCGGCGACGCAGATGCGGGTGTCGTGCTGCATGTAGTGGACGTAGCGCGCGATGGTGGCCGAGGTGCCGCCGGTGCCCGCCGTGGCGACGATCCACGCGGGCTCCGGATAGCGCTCCAGCCTGAGCTGCTGGTAGATCGATTCGGCGATGTTGTTGTTGCCCCGCCAGTCGGTGGCCCGCTCCGCGTAGGTGAACTGGTCCATGTAGTGCCCGCCCGTCTCGACGGCGAGGGCCGCTGACTCCGCGTACATCGTGCGCGGGTCGTCCACGAAGTGGCACCGGCCGCCGTGGAACTCGATCAGTCGGCACTTCTCGGCGCTCGTCGTGCGCGGCATCACCGCGATGAAGGGCACCCCGATCAGCTTCGCGAAGTACGCCTCGGAGACGGCCGTGGACCCGCTGGACGCCTCGATGACCGGGCGGCCCGGCCGGATCCAGCCATTGCACAGGCCGTAGAGGAACAGCGAGCGGGCGAGGCGGTGCTTGAGGCTGCCCGTCGGGTGGGTCGACTCGTCCTTGAGGTACAGGTCGATGCCCCACTGCTCGGGCAGCGGGAAGCGCAGCAGGTGTGTGTCGGCCGACCGATTCGCGTCCGCCTGGACCTTGCGAACGGCTTCTTTGAGCCAGGAACGGTACGTGTCGTCGCTGTGGTCGACGTCGAGCGTCGGCATCGGCCCGTCGGCTCGAAACTGCTGTGGGGTGCTCACGGCGGGGCTCCTTCGCGTCGTGCCGGACGCGATTCGACGCGGCCGTACACCTCGATCTTAAACACCCGCCACACGCTTCTCACCTGCATAAACACACCTTTGAGCACCTCAAAGGCGCAGCTGGCGCAGCCTCGGGGGCAGCGCACGGAGCACGGTTGTGGGCTGCTTCGAAGCGCCTGCTCGACACCCCCATGCGCACTGGTGCTCGACGCCGGGTGCGTGCAGACTTCACCGCACGGGACGCATGTCCCGGCGGGAGCGAACCACCGAAACGCACAAGGGGGCGTAGAGCCATGGCGGAGCCGGAGTTCACGGCTACGGGCGTGCGGATCGGGCGGCGCTTGCGCTCCCTCACGCGTGCCGGTCAGGTCCGTATCGCCGACGGCAGGCTGGAGTTGCTGACCAGCTACGGCACGGAGATCGACAGCGCGCCGCTGCAGGCGGTGCGTACGGGAAAGCCGTGGTTCGCCCCGGAGGACAGGGCTCTCGCCGAAGTGAACGGCACCCGTTATCTGCTCACGCTCGGCGACCACGAACCACGTCCCGGTGAGACCGGGCCGCCGACGGTGCGCAGGTTCATCGAGGCGGTGCGCAGCGCCACGGAACATCAGCGTCCGCGGAGCTGAGCGGGCCCGCCGCAGCATGCGCGAGTTGCACGCCCCCACCCCCTGGGTCACTCTGGTCTCACATCACTCTGGGTTTACCGGCGATGACGCTGCGAACCAGCCCCGCCGGCCACACAGCAGGCGGCAGACCGCGCGGCCCCTGCTGGATCCGATCCGTCGTCTTCTTCCGGACCTCAATTCGGGGAGTCGCAGCCGTGATCAGCCAGCCAAGCAGGCATTGCACGGTAGAGCTCCAGGCCCTGCCGTCGCGGATCCGCCAGGTCCGCAGAATCGTATCTGCGCAGTTGCGCTACTGGCATCTCGATCCCTTGATCGACCAGGCCGCCCTCGGTGTGACGGAGTTGCTCACCAACGTCCATCTGCATGCCGAGGACAAACTGTGCACCGTGGAGATCGAGCTGCTGCTCGACCGGCTCACGGTCTCCGTCCACGACCACGATCCCCGGCTTCCCCAGGTCCATGACGTCGAGTCGCTCGCCACCTGTGGCAGAGGGCTCGCGATGGTCGCCGCGGTGAGCGAGAGCTGGGGCGTCCGTCCGCAGGGCGACGCGGGGAAGGTCGTGTGGTTCACGCTTCCGGCCCCCTCCCCCGCGGTGTCCGTCTCCTCGTATCCCGTGTACGGGGTGGTCGAGAAGACTCCCGCCCGGTCGGCCGTTGCCGGCTGACCGGGCGGTGATCTCCCGCTCGACGTGCGGCAGGCGCCTCACTCGGTGGCGATGGCCCTCAGCACGTCGAGCCGTGCCGCCCGCCGCGCCGGGCGCAGGCCCGCCAAGACGCCCGCGGCCAGGCCCACCAGGGCGACCACCGCGAGCCGCGCCGGCGGCAGGGCGAACGCGAAGGTCGTCGCGGTCGTGCCGTCGGACGCCTTGACGAGCACCCAGCCGAGGAAGCCGCCCAGCGCGAGCCCGCCCGCCGTGCCGAAGGCGGCGACGAGCACCGACTCCCAGCGGACCATGGCCCGCAGCTGGGCCCTGGTCTGGCCGACCGCGCGCAGCAGCCCCAGTTCGCGGGTGCGCTCGTGGATCGCGAGGGTCAGTGTGTTGGCGATGCCGAGCAGCGCGATGAGCACCGCCAGGGCGAGCAGCGCGTAGACGAGGGTGAGCATCATGTCGATGCCGCCCGCGGAGGCCGCCGCGTACTCGGAGCGGGTCCGGACGTCCGGATCGCCGTGGTCCCGCACCGTCTTCGCGATGACGGCCTTGCCTTCGGCGGTGCTCACGCCGTCCTTGAAGGTGACGGACACGACGCTGTCGGCGTCCTGCACGCGGTGCGGCGCCCAGGCCTCGCGGGTGATGACGTAGTCACCGGCGAGCTCGGAGAGGCCGTAGACCACGCGGACCGTGAAGGTCTCCTTCTGGCCGTCGGCGAAGGCCAGTTGGACCCGCGAACCGACCTTCAGTCCTTGCCTCTCCGCCTCGGGCCGGGTGATCGCGATGCCGTCGTCGCCGAGCGCGCCCAGCGAGCCCTCGACCTTCCCGAGGTCGTAGGAGGCGGCGAAGGGCTCCGGGTCGGTGACGGTGAGCGCGCGGCCCCTCCCCGTCGACCTCCGCGGCTCCCCTGCCGAGGCCCACGGCGGTCTCGACCTCCGGGCGCTCGGCGAGCGCGGGCGCGAGCTTCGGGCTCAGACCGCTGTCACCGCCGCCGAAGCCGGGGGTGCTGACCGCGACGTCACCGGCGAAGGAGCGGTTCACGGTCTGGTCCATCGTGGCCTTCAGCGAGGCGCCGAAGACCGTGAAGAGGGAGACGACGGCGACGCCGATCATCAGCGCGCTCGCGGTGGCCGCGGTCCGCTGCGGACTGCGCAGGGCGTTGCGCCGGGCCAGGCCGCCGGTGACGCCGCGCAGCCGGTCCAGGGGCCCGCCGAGAATACGGACGGCTCGCGAGGAGGCGACCGGGCCGAGCACCACGAAGGCGACGAGGGCCAGCGCCGCACCGGCCCCGGCGAGCCAGACCGAGGGGCTGACCAGGACGCCGGTCAGGGCGAGCCCCACAGCGGCCACCGCGAGGCCCGCGCCCACGACGGCGCGGCGGCGTGAGGCGCCCGAGTGGTCGACGGCGGTCTCGCGCAGCGCCGCGAGCGGGGCGGTACGCCCGGCCCGCACGGCGGGCAGGACCGCGGAGCCCAGGCAGACCACGACACCGACGGCGAACGGCAGCAGCATGGACAGCCCGCTGATCACCAACTCGCCTTCGGGGAACGGGAACCCGATGGCGGGGAACAGCGCCTGCAGCCCGGCCGCGATCCCGATGCCGCCCGCGAGGCCCGCGGCCGACGCGACCACGGCGACGGCGGCCGCCTCGACGAGGGTGGCGGCGGTGACCTGGCGGCGCGAGGCGCCGAGCGCGCGCAGGAGGGCGTTCTCGCGGGTGCGCTGGGCGACGACGATGGCGAAGGTGTTGTGGATGCTGAAGGTGGCGACCAGCAGCGCCACGCCGGAGAAGACCAGCAGGAAGCCGGTGAAGAGGTCGAGGAACTGGCCCGAGATGTCGTCGGTGTTCTCCGCGGCCGACGCCTCGCCCGTGATGGCCTCAACTCCGGGCGGGAGCACGGGTGTCAGCGCGTCGACGAGCTCCTGTTCGCTCACGCCGGGGCCGGCCCGCACCCGGATGGTGGAGGCCTCGCCGGGCTTCGGCATGAGGTACTTCTCGGCGTCGGCCCGCGTCATGCCGGTGAACGTGGTCTGCGCCATGCCGTCCTCGCCGCCGAAGGTCGCGAGACCCACGATCTTCACCTCGACGGGGTCGGGGGTGCGCAGCGTCGTCGTGTCGCCGATCTCCAGGTCCCCGGTCTCGGCGGCGCCGCGGTTGACGACGACCTCGCCGGACTTCGCGGGGGCGCGGCCTTCGGCGAGCCGGTACGCGTTCAGCTCCTCGTCGTCGATCCAGTTGCCCGCGAGGGTGGGCGGGCCCTGGCCGCCGATGGGCTCGCCGTCCTTGCCGAGGAGCTGGCCGGCGCCCTCGATGCTGGGCGCGGCGGCGGCCACCTGCCCCGTCTTCTCGCTCTTACCGCTCTTACCGCTCTTACCGCTCTTACCGCTCTTACCGCTCTTACCGATCCTCTCGATCTTCTCGACGAGGTCGGTCCCGACGGGCTGGCGGGTGCCCTGACTGTCGTCGGGTGTGGTGATGCCGGCGGCGCTGCGGACGACGGCGTCGGTGCCGCTGGTGGCGTTGCCGAACATCGTGTCGAAGCTGGCGCGCAGGGTGTCGCCCATGACGAGCGTGCCCGCCAGGAAGGCGACGCCGAGCATGACGGCGAGGAACGTACCGGCGAAGCGGCGTTTGTGGCCGCGCAGCGATGACATGCTGATGCGTGCGGTGCCGCTCAGGGACCTCCAACGACTGCGGGGGCTTGGGGAGTTCGGGGCGTCCGGGGAGTTGAGGGAGCTCATGATGCCGGGCCCTTCGTGTGGGCGCCCGGCGCGGGACCCGTGGGCGGCTTCGTGTCGAACGCCTTCAGGCGGTCCAGGACCTTGTCCGCGGTCGGCCCCGCCATCCGGTCCACGAGACGCCCGTCGGCGAGAAAGACGACCTCGTCGGCGTGGGCGGCGGCCACCGGGTCGTGGGTGACCATGACGACGGTGCGGCCCATCCGGCGCACCGCGTCACCGAGCAGGTTCAGCACCTCTTCACCGGAGCGCGAGTCGAGGTTGCCGGTCGGCTCGTCGGCGAAGACGACGTCGGGGCGACCGGCGAACGCCCGTGCCACGGCGACCCGTTGCTGCTGTCCGCCCGAGAGTTCGGCGGGCCGGTGGTGCAGCCGGTCGCGCAGCCCGACGACGTCGACGAGGGCATCCGTCCACTCGCGGCCGCCGTCGATGCCCGCGAGATCCATGGGCAGGGTGATGTTCTCGGCGACGGTCAGCGTCGGAACCAGGTTGAAGGCCTGGAAGACGAAGCCGACACGGTCCCGGCGCAGCAGCGTCAGACGCCGGTCGTCCAGCTTCCCCAGCTCCGTGTCGCCGATGAAGGCGGCGCCCGAGGTGAGCGTGTCCAGGCCTGCCGCGCAGTGCATCAGCGTGGACTTGCCCGAGCCGGACGGGCCCATGATCGCGGTGAACCGCCCGGCCGGAAAGGTGACACTCACCCCGTCCAGGGCGCGCACGGCGGTGCCGCCGCTGCCGTAGACCTTCACGGCGTCGGCGACGCGGGCGGCGCCGGTGCTGACGTCTGTACCGGTGTCTGTGTCTGTACCGGTACCGGTACCGGTACTGGTGTCGGTGTCGGTGTCGGCGTCGGCGTCGGCGTCGGCGTCGGCGTCGGCAGGGTGGGCGGTCCTGCCCCTCGCCGCGCTCATGCCGCACCACCCTTGGACGTACGGCCGAACTCCTCGTTGAGGACGGTCAGCCTGCGCCAGTACTCGTCCTCGTCGATCTCCCCCGCGGCGAAGCGGCGGCCGAGCACCGCGATGGGCGAGTCCGCGTCGATGCCGACGGGAGCACCCGAGGCCCGGAGCGGCCCGCGACGGCCGCGCCACACGGTGCGCCGGAGCAGGGTGACGGCGCCGACCACGACGGCCGCCCAGATCAGCGGGAAAAAGAGGATCCACGGGCCGGGCCCGCCGTCCCAGTGCGCCAGGGTCTGCATCTGAAGTCATCTCCTACGAAGCGGTTTCCGTGCTGCCTGATGCCTCCAAACTCGCTCCCGAAGTGCCCTGACGTCGTCGTACGGCCAGCGGCACCACGCGTACCACCCGGGGAGTACGTGCGACATGCGCCCCTGCTTCCCCCGCCGATGGATCTCTGTACCTACTAGTATGTACAGTGGGCGCATGAGCACTCCGGAGCGTCTGATCGAGTCCACCCGCGAGCTGCTGTGGGAGCGGGGGTACGTGGGCACGAGCCCCAAAGCCATCCAGCAGCACGCGGGCGCCGGGCAGGGCAGCATGTACCACCATTTCGCGGGGAAGCCCGACCTCGCGCTCGCCGCGATCCGGCGCACCGCCGAGGAGATGCGGGCCACCGCCGAGGCCGTCCTGAGCGGCGACGGGCCGGCGTACACGCGCATCGAGGCCTATCTGCTGCGCGAGCGCGACGTGTTGAAGGGCTGCCCGGTCGGCCGTCTCACGATGGATCCGGACGTCATCGCGAGCGACGAGCTGCGCGCGCCCGTCACCGAGACGCTCGACTGGCTGCGCGAGCGGCTCGACGGAATCGTCGAAGAGGGCCTCGCCCGGGGCGAGTTCACGGCCGCGCTCGATCCGCGGGACACCGCGTCGGCGATCGTCGCGACAGTGCAGGGCGGCTATGTCCTGGCCCGCTCGTCGGCTTCGCCTGCCGCCTTCGACGCGGCGGTACGCGGCCTGCTCGCCCTGCTCGCGGCCTCCCGCACACCCACCGCGCCCGCCGCCACCGCGTCCACCGGCAGCGCTTCTCCCACCACCACCGCGTAAGGATGCCTGCGTTGCACATCACCCGGAACCGGCCCGACAGCGTGCGCGGGGCCGCCGAACACTTCACCGGAACCGTCTGGCTCGACGAGCTCGCCGCGCCCGAACCCCCTTCCCGGCTGCGCATGTTCAGCGTCCACTTCGCACCGGGCGCCCACACGGCCTGGCACCGCCACCCCCACGGCCAGGTCCTGCACGTCACCGAGGGCGAGGGGCTCGTGCAGCGCGAGGGAGGCCCGGTCGAACCGATCCGGGCCGGTGACACCGTCTGGATCGAGCCCGGCGAAGCGCACTGGCACGGCGCGGGACCGCGCACGTTCATGACGCATCTCGCCGTGGTCGAGGCGGCGGCCGACGGGACCACCGCCGACTGGGGAGCCCTGGTCGGAGCCGACACCTACCCCAACTGAGCCTGCCACCACGGGAGTACACCACCATGCACGCGATGCAGTACGAGCTCACCCTGCCCGCCGACTACGACATGGACGTCATTCGCCACCGCGTCGCCTCGAAGGGCCACCTCCTCGATACGTTTCCCGGACTCGGGTTCAAGGCGTATCTGATGCGCGAGCGCGGCAAGGACGGCTCGCCCGTCAACCAGTACGCGCCGTTCTACCTCTGGAACACCGCCGAGGGCATGAACTCCTTCCTCTGGGGGCCCGGGTTCCAAGGACTCGTCGATGATTTCGGGCGACCGGTGGTGCAGAACTGGACCGTCCTCGCGTACGAGGAGGGCGGCGCAACCGGAACCGCACCCGCCGAAGCCGTACCCTCCGAAGCTGCACCCTCCGAAGCCGCACCCTCCGAAGCCGCACCCAGGTTCGCCGTCCGTCGTCACCAGCGGATACCCGCGTCGGCCCGGCTGCCGGAGCTGGCGGGCGAACTCGCCGCCGAAGCGCGGCGGACGGTACGCCAGGACGGCGCATCGAGCGCGCTGGCCGCCGTCGACCCGCGCACCTGGGAGGCCGTGCACTTCTCGCTCTGGGAGCACGAGGCGCCGGACGGTCTCGGCGACGTCTTCCAGGTGCTGCACCTCTCGGCGCCCGAGCGGGAGAAGCTGCCGCGCGGGCGGCAGTGGTGAAAGAGAAGCAGACGGTCCGGAGGGTTCGTACCGTCCTCGGAGACATCGACCCGGCCGGCCTCGGTGCCTGCGACGCCCACGACCACCTCTTCCTGCGCAGTCCCCAACTGCCGGGCCAGGAACTGGACTCGGCGGACGCCGCGGCCGCCGAGCGGGCGGCGTTCCGCGCGGCGGGCGGGCGGAGCGTCGTGCAGTGGACTCCTCACGGGATGGGGCGGTGCGCCGGACGGCTGACCGAGCTGTCCAGGGCGACAGGCGTGCACCTCGTCGCCGCGACGGGGCTCCACCAAGCGGCGCACTACACCCCGGAGTTCCTCGACCGCTTCCGCGCGGGCGGGCTGACGGACCTCTTCATACGTGAACTGACCGAGGGCATCGGGGAGTCCGGCGTGCGAGCCGGGCTGATCAAGGTGGCGGGCGGTTTCCACGGTCTGGACGGCCATGCGCGCCGGACGATGGCGGCCGCGGCTGAGGCACACCACGCGACGGGTGCGCCGATCGCCGTCCATCTGGAGCTGGGCACCGGCGCACTGGACGTACTCGACCTGCTCTGCGGCGCGTTGGCCGTGCCGCCGCACCGGGTGATCCTCGGCCACCTCAACCGCGCCCCCGACCTCACCGGCCAGCTGCAGGCCGCCGAGTCGGGCGCCCATCTGGCGTTCGACGGCCCGTCGCGGTCCCATCACGCCACGGACTGGCGTATGCCGGACGCCGTGCGCTCCTTGGCGGAAGCGGGTTTCGGTGACCGGCTCCTCCTGGGCGGCGACACGACGACCGCGGCGGCACAGTCGGTCGACGGAGGGCCCGGCATGCCGTATCTGCTGCGCAGGGTGCGGCCCCGGCTGGCACTCGCGGTCGGCGACGAGCTGGTGGAGCGGATTCTGACGGTGAATCCGGGGCGCGCTTTCGGGGTGGAGTGGGCGTAGGACCTGCCACCAGACATGTATTGCACTGCACGTTCCAAAACTGTACGGTACCGGCATGGCCCGACCGAGGAGTTTCGACGAGGAGCGGGCCCTGGACGCGGCGATGCGCGCTTTCTGGGCGAACGGCTACGAGGCCACCTCGACCCAGGACCTGTGCGAAGCCACCGGCCTGGGCCGCAGCAGCATCTACAACACGTTCACCAGCAAGCACGACCTGTTCCGGCGAGCCCTGACCCGGTACATGGACATGATGAACACCTCCCAGATCGAGATCCTGGAGGACGTGGAGCGGTCGGCCACGGACCGCATCCGCGCGCTGTTCGCCCGGGTCATCGACGGAGAGTTCGAGCACCGCGAGAACGGCCACAGCATCGGCTGCCTCACCGTCAACACCACGGTCGAACTGGCCGGGCGCGACCCCGAGGCCGCCGACCTGCTGGAGCGCGATCTCGCGGCGCGGCTCGCCACGCTGCGCGCCACGATCCGGGCCGGTCAGCAAGCAGGCGACATCACGCTCCGACGGGCCGCCGACACGCTCGCCGCCTATGTCAACGCGGTCATCGGCGGCATGCGGGTCTCCGCACAGGGCGGCGCCGACCGGGCCACCCTGGAGGCCATCGCCGAGACCGCGCTGGACGCCCTGGCGGTCCGCTAGCAACACCGATCCCGCCCACCCCCTCAACACCTGGCTGCGCTTGCCGCACGCGCCTCGCCTCGCCGCGCCTTTTCATGCCCTAATTCTGTACTGAATCATCCAAAACTTGTCCGACAGGAGCACTCCACCATGCCCCGCGCCGTATACGTCCTGGCCCTCGGCATCTTCGCCATGGTGACCAGTGAATTCGTGGTCGCAGGACTGATGCCGCAGATGGCCGACGGACTGGACGCCACGATTTCCGAGATCGGCTATCTCATCACCGCATTCGCCGCCGCCATGGCCCTCGGCGGGCCCTTCCTCACCGTCGCCGTCCTGAAGATGCGTCAGAAGTCTGCCCTGATGCTGTTGTTCGGGATTTTCCTCGCGGGCAACGTGCTCGCGGCGGTCGCGCCCGACTACCGCACCATGCTGGTCGCCCGCGTGCTCACGGGCATCGCCTCCCAGGCGTTCTTCGGCGTCTCGATCTCGCTGGCCTCCGGCCTCACCCGGCCCGAAGTGCGCGGCCGCGCCGTCGCGGTGGCCCTCAACGGACTGATGCTGGGCACGCTGCTCGGCCTTCCGTTCGCCACCGTCGTCGGTGAACACCTGGGCTGGCGAGCCGCGTTCTGGGCGATCACCGTCCTGACCGTGGGCGCCGCCGCGGCCACGCTCATCGGGGTGCCGAGCGGCGCTGACGCCGAAGGCGAGGAGAGCGGCAGCCTCCGACAGGAGCTGCACGCCTTCCGCAACCCACGGCTGTGGCTCGTCCTCACCACGAGCACCTTCGTGATCGGCGCGACGTTCTCCGCCTTCAGTTACCTCAACCCGATCCTCACCGAACTCACGGGATTCGCCACCGGCACCGTGCCGCTGCTCCTCATCGCGTACGGCGCCGCCACCGTCATCGGCAACACCGTCGTCGGCCGGCTCGCCGACCGCCGCACCGTCCCCGTGCTCGTCGTCGGCCTCACGCTGAACCTGGCCTTCCTCGTCGGGTTCGCGCTCTTCGCCCGGCTGAGTGTCCCCGCCGTCGTGTTCATGCTGGGCATCGGCCTGGTCGGCGTCACGATGAATCCCGCTCTGGTGACCCGCGTCCAGCGCACCGGCAACGCCCGGTCGCTGGTCAACACGGTCCACTCGTCCTTCATCACGCTCGGCATCATCATCGCCACGTCCGTCGGCGGCCCCGCCATCGACACGTTCGGGCTGCGGGCGCCGCTGTGGATCGGCGCCGGCCTCGCCGCACTCGGCCTGCTCTCCCTGCTGCCGGACCTGCTGCGCGGCCGGGCCGCGGCCGCGAGGCGGACCGAGCCCGCCGACACCGTGCGCGAATCCGCGGACGACGTGCCCCAGCCCGTCTGACCCGCCTGACCCGCCTGGCCCGTCTGACCGTCCACCTGTCCTGCCCCAGGGCTCCGGCCCGGCTAACCGTCCGCCTGGCCCAGGGCCCCCAGCGGGTCGTCGAGCACCGGCTGCCAGGCCAGCTCGGCGGCCCCCACCAGGCTGTTGTGGTCCAGCGTGCAGGCCAGGATCGGGACGCCGCCACTGCGCCCCCACAGGCTCCGGTCCGCGACGACGGCGCGCAGCCGCTCCGGGTCGGCCTCCAGGAGGGCGCGGTGCAGCCCGCCCAGGATGATCCGGTCGGGGTTGAGGATGTTGACCAGACCGGCGAGCCCGAGGCCGAGCCGGTCGATCAGCGCCTCGGTGGCGGAGCGCACCGACGGGTCGCCGTACGCGTTCCGGATCAGGTCGCGGGCCTGCACGAGCAGTCCCTCAGGACCCGGCTCGCGGCCCGCCTCCGTGAGAAAGGCGAGCGGGTCCGTCTCGACGTCCAGACAGCCCCGGCTGCCGCAGTGGCAGGGGCGCCCCTCGGAGTTCACGGTGAGGTGCCCCACCTCCAGGGCGAGGCCCGAACTCCCGGTGTGCAGGCGCCCGTCGAGGACGAGGGCACCACCGACACCGCGGTGCCCTGTCGCCACGCAGAGCAGGTCCCGGGCACCGCGGCCCGCGCCGTGGCGGTGCTCGGCGAGAGCGGCGAGGTTCACGTCGTTGCCCGCGAAGGCCGGCCCCGTGATGCCCGCGTCCCGTACGCGGTCCGCGAAGATCTCGCTGACCTGCGCGCCCGCGGGCCACGCCACGTGCAGCGGGTTGAGCGCGGTGCCCTCCGGCTGCGCGACCGCCGAAGGCACGGCGAGGCCCGCGCCCACACACCGCCTGCCGGTCTCGCGCAGCAGCCGCGCGCCCGCGTCGACGACCGACCCGAGCACCTGCGCGGGGTCGGCGTCGACGGTCTCGCAGCCCGGCGCGGTCGCCACGATGCTCCCGCCGAGCCCGACGAGCGCCGCCCGGAAACCGTCGGCGTGCACCTGCGCCGCGAGCACCACGGGCCCCTCGTCGGCGACGGCGAGCCGGTGCGAGGGCCGGCCCTGCGAGCCCGCGGCCGCGCTGGGCTTCGCGTCGATCCGGATCAGCCCGAGCGCCTCAAGCTCGGCGGCGACGGCGCCGGCCGTGGCGCGGGTGACGCCCAGCTCGGCGGTGAGCACGGCACGGGTGGGCGCACGCCCGGTGTGGACCAGTTCGAGCGCGGGCCCCAGCGCGCCGCGCCCTCGCTCCAGGCGGGTACGCGTGGTCACTTCCCCCTCGGCACGGGGGTCAGCCTTGCCGTTCATGAGGGCGAGTCTCCCATGATCCGTACACGGCCTCGCCGTTCAGCCGTCATCTGTCCGTTCCTCCCCCGCACCGTCGCGTGAGACGTGGCGCCCGTTTCGTACGCGGCCGCACAACTGCCTTGTACACGACCCGCGCCGCACCCTACCCTGACTTTGTGCCGCTACTAAACAAACTCGGGACCGCAGCCCCGCGACCCTCCGTCCCCGCCCCCTCCCCCGACCTCCGCCGCCTACGCATCGCACTGACCGTCTTCTTCGCCCTGGACGGCTTCGTCTTCGCAGGCTGGGTCGTCCGCATCCCCGCCATCAAGGAACAGACGGGAGCCTCGGCCGGTGAGCTGGGGCTCGCGCTGCTTGCCGTCTCCGCCGGGGCCGTGGTCACCATGACGCTCACCGGGCGGCTCTGCCGGCGCTTCGGCAGCATCCCGATGACGGTGGCGTGCGGAATCGCGCTGCCGCTGAGCGTCGCACTGCCGCCGCTGACGGGCTCGGTCCTCGTCCTCGGTCTCGTACTGCTGTTCTTCGGGGCCGCGTACGGCGGCATCAGCGTGGCGATGAACAGCGCCGCCGTGGACCTCGTGCGGGCGCTCCGGCGGCCCGTGATGCCCAGCTTCCACGCGGCGTTCAGCCTGGGCGGCATGCTCGGCGCGGGCCTCGGCGGACTGGTCGCCGGGCACCTCTCCCCCACCCCGCACCTGCTCGGCATCACCCTCATCGGCCTCGCGATCACCGCCGTGACGGCGCCCGCGCTGCTCCGGCACGGGGCGGCGGCCGGGCTGGGCGGAGCCGCCGATGCGGCCGAGGGCAGGACTACGGACAACGCCGCCGACGCCTCCGCCGCGCGCGGCGGTTCGTCCCGCATGGACCGCCGCACCCGCGGACTCGTCACGGTCTTCGGACTCATCGCGCTGTGCACGGCGTACGGCGAGGGCGCCATCGCGGACTGGGGCCCGCTGCACCTGGAGGAGGACCTGCACGCGCACCCGGGCGTCGCCGCCGCGGCGTATTCGTGCTTCGCCTTCGCCATGACGATCGGCCGGCTCTCCGGCACCGCGCTCCTGGAGCGGCTCGGCAGGACCCGCACGGTGGTCGGCGGCGGTGCGACGGCCTGCGCCGGGATGCTGCTCGGCGCGCTGGCCCCGTCGACGGGCCTCGCCCTGGCGGGGTTCGCCGTCACCGGGCTCGGGCTCGCCAACATCTTCCCGGTGGCGGTCGAGCGCGCGGGCGCGCTCGCGGGCCCCGGCGGGGTCGCCGCCGCGTCGACGCTCGGCTACGGCGGCATGCTGGTCGGACCGCCGCTGATCGGGTTCATGGCGGACTGGTACTCACTGCCCACCGCCCTGACGAGCGTCGCGCTGCTCGCCGCCGTCGCCTCCGTCATCGGCCTCGCGACACGCCGCACGGAGACCAAGGAGACCACGGGGGCCGCAGTGACTACGGGGACTGCAGGGGCCCCAGGGGCCGCAGGGGCCGCAGGGGCCACGGAGCGTACTCGGACCGGCAGTGGAACCACGGAGCGTACCGAATCGGTCTGACATCACCCGGAGGTTCCGGTTCCAGCCCGCGCCATCCGACACAATCCCCCCATGGATATTTCCGAACACATACAAGTCGTGGACAGGGAAGGCGGGTTGCTGGCCCTGGCCGCCTCGGAGGCCGGGACCGACGCCAAGGTCCCCACCTGCCCCGACTGGCAGGTCAGGGACCTGCTCCGGCACACGGGGATGGTGCACCGCTGGGCCGCGGCGTTCATCACCGAGCGGCGCACCTCGTACCGGCTCGGCGGTGAACTCCCCGACCTGGACGGCGAAGAGCTCGTCGACTGGTTCCGCGAGGGGCACGCCGCGCTCGTCGAGACGCTCACCACGGCGCCGCCCGACGTCGAGTGCTGGGCGTTCCTGCCCGCTCCTTCGCCGCTGGCCTTCTGGGCCCGGCGGCAGGCGAACGAGACGACCATCCACCGGGTGGACGCCGAGTCCGCGCGCGCGGGCACCCCGTCGCCGATCGACGCCGACTTCGCCGTGGACGGGATCGAGGAGCTGCTGCTCGGCTTCCACGCCCGCGAGCGGAGCCGGGTACGCAGTGACGTGCCGCGCGTGCTGCGGGTGCGGGCCTCGGACACGCCGGACGAGCGGAGCTGGACCGTACGTCTCTCCGACGGGCCGCCGGTCACGGAGCGCGGCATGGCTGCGCCCGCCGACTGCGAGGTGTCCGGGCCCGCCGCGCGGCTCTATCTGGCGCTGTGGAACCGGCTGCCGTTCCCCCAGGTGACGGGCGACCGCGCACTGGCGGCGCTGTGGCGGGAGAGGTCAGCCATCGTCATGGGGTGACCGGGGCGGCGCCAGGGAGGCGACGACAGGGAAGGTCGGCGACAGGCGTGGCCGTCAGTCGGCGGGGGCGTCCAGCATCCGTTTGAGGACTGCCCGCTGCAGGGGCCGCACCTCGTGGTACCGGGCGCGCCCCTTGTCGGTGAGGGAGACGCGTACGCCCCGCCGGTCCTCGCTGCACATGCCGCGCTCCACAAGGCCGTCCTTCTCCAGACGCCCGATGAGGCGGGACAGTGCGCTCTGGCTCAGATGGACCTGCGCGGAGATCTCCTGCACACGGAACGTACAGCCGCCGTCGTCCGAAGACCCCTCGGCCAGCACGTCCAGGACCTCGAAGTCGCTCGCCCCGAGCCCATGGGGGTGCAGCTCCCGGTCGAGCTCGCACAGAGTGCGCGCATGCACCGCGAGGATGTCCCGCCACTGATCCACGAGCCCTTGCTCGGCCGTTTGCGCCGCCATGACACGCACGGTAGCAGAGATCGACCGATTGATTGCACCAGCATCTATTGCACATGCATTTACATGTGCCGCCCATCGGGTCATTCGATCGGGCCATACATATGCGGCGCCCGCTCCTGCCTGACGCTTGTCCGCCGGGTTTGAGCGCCGCACACTTCAAGGATGAGGCGACGGACACAGGCCGAGCGCGACGCCGACACGGTCGAGATCGCCTACGCCCTGTTCGTCGCGACGTCCCTCGCGGGCTGCACGCTACTGGCCGTGGCGTCTCCGGCGTTCTTCTTCGGTGTGCGGTCGCCCGGCGAGGGCACCCTGGTCAGGGCCGGTCTGATCGCCGGGGCCGGTGTCTTCGTCACGACCCTCGTGACGATCCTCGTACGACACCGGCGCGCGACGCGTCAGCCCAGCCAGCCGGGTCGGACGAGCCCCGACTCGTAGGCGAGGACGACGAGTTGGGCGCGGTCCCGGGCGTTCAGCTTCACCATGGCCCTGCTGACGTGCGTCTTGGCGGTGAGCGGGCTGACCACGAGGCGGCGGGCGATCTCCTCGTTCGAGAGGCCGATGCCGACCAGGGCCATGACCTCCCGCTCCCGTTCGGTCAGCGCGTCCAGGGCGTCGGCGGCCGCGGGCTCCTTGGAGCGGGCCGCGAACTCGGCGATGAGGCGGCGCGTCACCCCGGGGGAGAGCAGCGCGTCACCCGCGACCACCGCCCGTACCGCGCGCAGCAGTTCCTCCGGTTCGGTGTCCTTCACCAGGAACCCCGACGCTCCGGAGCGGATCGCCTCGAAGACGTACTCGTCGAGCTCGAAGGTGGTGAGCATGACCACCTTCACGTCCTTGAGGCCCGGCTCGCCGGTGATGCGGCGGGTGGCGGCGAGCCCGTCGAGCCGTGGCATGCGGATGTCCATCAGGACGACGTCGGGGCGCAGTTCCCGCACCAGCCGCACCGCCTCCTCGCCGTCCGCGGCCTCCCCGGCGACCCTGATGTCCGGCTGCGCGTCGAGGAGCGCCTTGAAGCCTGCCCTGACCAACGACTGGTCGTCGGCGAGCAGTACGCGGATCACTGGTCCTCCCGGGGTGCGGTGCGGGCCTCGGGATCGCGGCCCGCCCCCGTCGGCAGTACGGCGGTCACGCGGAAGCCGCCGTCCGGACGCGGGCCCGCCTCGATCGTGCCATCGAGGGCGGCGGCCCGCTCCCGCATCCCGGCAAGTCCGTTGCCGCTGCCGCCCGCCTCGGAGGCGGTGGCGGGCCCGTCGTCGTCGATCCGCAGGGTGAGCGACGCCGTTCCGTGGCGCACCAGCACGCGCGCGTGGCGTGAACCGGAGTGACGTACGACGTTCGTCAGCGCCTCCTGCACGATGCGGAACGCGGCGAGGTCGGTGCCCGGCGCCACCTTCGCCCCGGCGCCTTCGGTCGTGACCGCGACCGTCAGCCCCGCGCTCCTCGCCTGCTCGACCAGCTCGGGCAGCCGGTCGAGGCCCGGTGCGGGGGCGCGCGGCGCCTCCCCGGGGGCGCGCAGAGTGCCGAGGA
The DNA here is from genome assembly GCF_040654255.1 of Streptomyces sp. NPDC050732. Taxonomy (NCBI): domain Bacteria; kingdom Bacillati; phylum Actinomycetota; class Actinomycetes; order Kitasatosporales; family Streptomycetaceae; genus Streptomyces; species Streptomyces sp. NPDC050732. The sequence continues at coordinate 55,129 of NZ_JBFAHP010000037.1, read as the reverse complement.
CCTGCCGCACCTCCCCCAGCGCCTCCTTGCTCGCGGCCTTGATGGTGGTCAGCGCGGTGCGGGCCTGTTCCGGGTCGGAGTCGAGCAGCGCGAGACCGACCCCCGCCTGGACGTTGATGACAGAGATGCTGTGCGCGAGGACGTCGTGCAACTCCCGCGCCATTCGCAGCCGTTCCTCGTCCGCGCGCCGCTCGGCGGCCCGCGCGCGCTCGGCCCGCTCCTTGGCCCACTGCTCACGTCGTACGCGGCCGAGCTCGGACACGGCGACGATCGCGACGACCCAGACAGCGGCCACGAGTTCCTCGCCCCAGGGCCTGGGGCCGTCGTCAGCGGGCGGCAGCCACTCGTAGAGCCAGTGCGCGATCAGCAGATGTCCCGCCCAGAGTCCGCCGACGACGCCCCAGGCCGCGCGCCGGTGCCCCGCGACGATCGCGGCGAAGCAGCCCACGGCGACGGCGAGGAAGACCGGCCCGTACGGGAACCCTGCGCCGATGTAGACGAGGGTGAGCCCTGCCGTGGCGCAGACGACGGGCACGGGGTGGCGGTGCCGCAGCAGAAGGACCGCCGTGGCCAGGAACAGCAGCACCCGCGCGAAGGGGCCGAGGTCCGCGCGCTCGGCCTGGCCGTGCCCGGCGAACCCGGAACCGACCTGCACGAAAACGGTGAGCGCGGCCGTCGTCAGCCACGGCAGCCGGCGGCGCGCGGAGTCCCCGGCACCGGCACCGGGCCCGGCATCGGCCCCGGAGTTCCACCAGGGTGGCCCGCCGCCGGGCCCGCGTTCGCGCTGCTCGTCCATGACGGCCACGCTAGACCGGCGCGGGCCCCGCGGGCGTCCGACGGGCGTGGCGGTCACGCGTACTTCCGAGGGAGTAGACGTGACGTGAGACGAACCGATGAGACGTATCTGAGGAGCCGTATCGGAGAAGCCATATCTCCGGAGACGTATCGGAGAATCCGTATCTCCGGAGACGTATCCGGGAAGACGTATCCGAGTACGTGTGGCGGGGCATAGTGGCACCCGTGGACCCGCCTTGTCAGAGAAACGCGCCCGCAGCCCGGAGCGATCTTGGATTCCTGGCCTCCGGCGACCCGCGGGGATAGGTTGAAACGCAGGCACCTGCTGAAACCGGCAGGTACCCGTCGGGACCGGCCTGTACGGTCGGTTGCGGAAACACAAAGAGGTGGGGGCCGGCCTGCGGCCGACCCCCAGGGTGAGCGCGTCAGACCAGACGGCTGATCTGCAGGGTCAGATCCAGCGCCATCTGGATCAACATGACCACCAGACTCCAGTACGTCCAGTCTGACGACTCATCGAGCTTGCGCATTGACCACCCTCCTTTCTCTTCCGGGACGTCCTCGGAAAAGTTCGGGGGTGGCTGCTCGATCTGCTCGATGACTCGCGAGTCACTCTATGGGTGGCCCCTTCGCCGCTTCAGCAGTTTGCGCCGCATTACGGAAGTTGTACGCGCGAAAGCCAGAAGTAGCTGATAATGCCGCGCCGTTGGGGCCACTCTCCGCACCCAGTAGCGGGCAGCGCTCATCCCAGGGTGAGCAGGACGACCGCCGCGACCGCTCCCACCAGGCCCCTCGTCTGCGCCCGGGTGACTCGTTCGCCCAGCACCGCGAGCCCCAGTGCCGTCGGCACCGCCGGATACAGGGAGGCCAGGACGACGGCGACAGCCAGCATCTGCTGCTGGGTGGCCCAGAAGTAGAGGATGAGCCCGAGGGCCGCGCCCGCACCGATCAGTACGGCAAGGGCGAGGCCGGGCAGCCCGGCGGGCCCGGCCCCGGGCTTGGGCCCGGGCCCAGCCCCAGGCCCCGGTCGGCGGAGGGCGGCGGCGTATCGGCACGCGTTCGGCAACAGCAGGAAAACCGCCGCGAGGCGTCCGGCGGCCACGGGCCACACGCCGCTCGCCGCACCCGCCTGCGCGAGCCCGATGTACTGCACCGCCACGCCCGCGCTGGCGATCAAGCCGTCCACGGGCACGCGCGCGGAGGGCGCCGCACCGTCACCGCCGCCCGCCGAACCTTCCCCCGAACCACCTGCCGCACCGCCCGCCGATACGAGCCAGAGCGCCGGCACGGTGACACAGATGCCGAGCCAGGCCAGTGGCGTGGGCCGGTCTCCCAGGAACAGCACACCGCACAGCACCGACAGCGCCACTCCCGTGACGGCGCTGACCGGGATCACGACGCTCATGGCGCCGCGGCTGAGACCGCGGTTGAGGAACTGCATCGCCACGGCGCTGCCCACTCCGGAGAGCGCTCCCCACGCCACGTCCGCGAACCGGACCGCCTCCGCGGGCACCGCGAGGGCGATCACGAGGGCGAGAAGCAACCCTCCGATCTGCCCGAGGAACGTCACCACCGTGAAGTGGATCCGGCGTGACAGCAGGCCCCCGGCGAAGTCGACGATGCCGTAGCAGGCCGCGGAGGCCAGTGCGAGAAGAGCGCCCATTCTTTGCGGGTGCCCCTCGGTTCACTTCTGACCCGCCCCTACCGCACAGCCCCACTACTCCCGCTACTCCCCCTACTCCCCCTACTCCCCCTACTCCCCCTACTCCCCCTACTCCCCCTAGTGAGTGTCAGCTCTGCCGCAGCAGCCCCACACCGTTGGCCAACTGCCGCACCGCGTGCGTGAAGAACGCCGACCGTTCCTCGACGAGGCGGTTGAACTGCCCGAACACCTCGAACCCGACGAGCCCGAAGAGCTGCGCCCACGCCGCGACCATCGCCGTGATCGCCGCCGGCGGCAGATCGGGCGCGAGGTCCGCCGCGAGCCGCTCGCCCTCGGTGCGCAAGGTCCCCGGCAGAGGCTGGAGGGCGATGCCCCGCCCCTGGTGGGCGTCGCGCACGATGTCGATGAGCAGTTGGCCCACGCGCGCGGCGGCCCGGACGGTCGAGTCCGGCGCGCTGTAGCCCGGGACGGGCGAACCGTAGATCAGCGCGTACTCATGCGGATGCTCCAGCGCCCACGAACGCACCGCCTCACACACCACCGTCCACCGCCGCACGGGCTCCTCCGTGGCGACACCGGCGTGCGCGGCCTCGGCGGCAGCCCCGAGAGAGTCGTACGCGTCGATGATGAGCGCGGTCAACAGGTCGTCGCGGCTGGGGAAGTAGCGGTAGAGCGCGGACGACACCATGCCGAGCTCGCGGGCGACGGCACGCAGGGAGAGCTTCGCGGCACCGTCGGCGGCCAGCTGTCTGCGCGCCTCGTCCTTGATCGCCGCGGTGACTTCTTCGCGGGCACGGGCCCGCGCTCCCTTGGTGGCGCTGGTGCTGCTCATGCGGGCCAGTGTGCCATGGGGTTGGAGCACTGCACACGGTCGAGAGCAGCGCACACATTCAAGAGCGGCGCACTCGGGCGACGGCGGCGCACACCGTCGAGAGTGGTGCACACCAAAGTGAGCGGTGCACACAAAAGCGAGCGCTAGCCACTTTCGAGAGCACTGCTCTTGCTTCAGAGTGCTGCTCTCATGCACACTGCTCTCAAGCGAGAGCACCGCTCTCGGAACCGGCTCCGCCCCGGCGCGGCGCGGCCCAAGGAGGCCCCAATGTCTTCGACATCCGCCACTCCCTCCCCGATCACCCCCTCAACCCCGTCAGCCCGATCTGCCCCGTCTGCCCCATCCGCCCCCTCCCCCCACTACCTCAAGGGCGGCCGCCTCAACGTCCGTCTGAACAGCGTGATCGGCTGGCTGGCGCGGCACGGGATCAGCCTCATGGGCAGTGCCGAGCTCTCCGTGCGAGGCCGTAAGAGCGGCAAGATGCAGCGCGTCCCCGTGAACCCGTATGCGCATGAGAGTGACGGCGGCCAGTACCTCGTATCGGCGCGCGGGCACTCGCAGTGGGTGCGGAACATGCGCGCGGCCGGCGGTGGGGAGTTGCGGGTGGGGCGCAAGGTGCGGGAGTTCACCGCCGTGGAGGTGCCCGACGCCGAGAAGGTGCCGCTGCTGCGCGGCTATCTGGAGAAGTGGGGCTGGGAGGTCAACCAGTACTTCCGGGGCGTGACCGCCGCCTCCTCCGACGAGGAGATCCTGGCGGCCGCGCCCGACCACCCCGTCTTCCGGATCACCTCCGGCGCCGGGCGGTCGCGGAAAGGACGGTGAGGCGGGAAGAGCCGGTGGCCGACTAGCGCTCCCGGGCCTGGAGTGCGCGGCCCACCATCGGATGGGTACGGACCAGCTCGCCCAGCGTCGTCGAGCCGCGGGTGATCTTCGCGAAGGCGTTCCACGCGGGGCGGAAGCCCGTGATCGCCGTGTGCAGCATGCCGGGGCGGCGCTCGAAGGTCTTGAGCATGCGGCGTCCCACACTCATCTCCACGCCGAGGCCCGCCTTGATGGCAAAGGCGTAGTTCAGGGCCTGGCGGCGGGCGTCCACCGCGTCGTGTGCCTCGGCGATCCGGACCGCCCACTCCCCCGCGAGCCGTCCGGAGCGCAGCGCGAAGGAGATGCCTTCGCGGGTCCACGGCTCCAGGAGTCCCGCGGCGTCGCCACAGACGAGGACCCGGCCGCGGGAGAGCGGCGAGTCGTCGCTGCGGCACCGCGTCAGATGCCCGGAGGAGATGCTGGGCTCGAAGCCGGCGAGGCCGAGCCGGGCGATGAAGTCTTCCAAGTACCGCTTGGTGGCCGCGCCTTCGCCGCGCGCGGAGATCACGCCGACGGTGAGGGTGTCGCCCTTGGGGAACACCCAGCCGTAACTGCCCGGCATGGGGCCCCAGTCGATGAGGACCCGGCCCGCCCAGTCCTCAGCGACGGTCTCCGGAACCGGGATCTCGGCCTCCAGGCCCAGGTCGACCTGGTCGAGCTTCACGCCGACGTGCGCGCCTATGCGGCTGGCGCTGCCGTCGGCGCCGACCACGGCGCGGGCCAGGACGGTCTCGCCGCCCTGCAGCACGACGGCGACGGTGCGCCGGTCGGGCACCTCGGGTCCGTGCTGCTCCACGCGCGCGACGGTGACGCCGGTGCGGAGCTCGGCGCCCGCCTTCTGGGCGTGCTCGACGAGCTGCTGGTCGAACTCGGGACGGTTGATCAGCCCGAAGAGCATCTGCCGGGAGCGGCGGGTGCGGGAGAACTTGCCGTCGAGGGTGAACGTCACCGCGTGCACCCGGTCCCGGAAGGGCAGCTCGAAGCCCGGCGGCAGGGAGTCGCGCGAGGGGCCGATGATGCCGCCGCCGCACGTCTTGTAGCGGGGGAGCTCGGCTTTTTCCAGGAGGAGGACGGTGCGTCCCGCGACCGCTGCCGCGTATGCCGCCGAGGCACCGGCGGGACCGGCTCCGACCACGACGACGTCCCACACGTGCCGGGTGTCGTCCGCTGAGTTCTCGCTGCTCACGTTGGTCTACCGCTCCTGATCCCGCTGTTGGCCGCGCTTTCCCCAGGCATCCTACGGCGGAGGTCCGGCGGCGCCGCCTGTGGGAGGATCACATGGACCCACACATACAACGTCGCACCTACGAGGAGCGTGCCCATGTCGCCCGATCCGATCGCCGAGACCGTCGCCTCACTGATGCCGAAGGCGAAGGCGGAGCTCACCGAACTGGTGGCGTTCAAGTCGGTGGCGGACTTCGAGCAGTTCCCGAGGAGCGAGAGCGAGGCCGCCGCCAACTGGGTGGCCGACGCGCTGCGCGCCGAGGGCTTCGAGGACGTGGCGCTGCTCGACACCCCGGACGGCACGCAGTCGGTGTACGGCTTCCTGCCGGGCCCGGCGGGCGCGCCGACGGTGCTCCTCTACGCGCACTACGACGTGCAGCCGCCGCTCGACGAGGCCGCGTGGGCCACTCCGCCGTTCGAGCTGACCGAGCGCGGCGGCCGTTGGTACGGCCGGGGCAGTGCCGACTGCAAGGGCGGTGTGATCATGCACCTGCTCGCGCTGCGCGCCCTGAAGGCGAACGGCGGCGTCCCCGTGAACGTGAAGGTGATCGCGGAGGGCTCGGAGGAGCAGGGCACGGGCGGCCTGGAGCGGTACGCGGAAGCGCACCCGGAGCTCCTTGCGGCCGACACGATCGTCATCGGTGACGCGGGCAACTTCCGGGTCGGTCTGCCGACGGTGACGTCGACGCTCCGCGGCATGACGCTCGTCCGCGTCAGCGTCGACACCCTCGAAGGGAACCTGCACTCCGGGCAGTTCGGCGGCGCGGCCCCGGACGCCCTCGCCGCGCTGGTGCGTGTCCTCGACTCGTTGCGCGCCGAGGACGGGACGACGACGGTCGACGGTCTCACGAGCGACGAGGCGTGGGACGGACTGCAGTACGACGAGGCCGTCTTCCGCAAGGACGCCAAGGTCCTCGACGGTGTCGAGCTGATCGGCACGGGAACGGTCGCCGACCGCATCTGGGCGCGGCCCGCCGTCACCGTCCTCGGTATCGACTGCCCGCCGGTGGTCGGCGCGACGCCGTCGGTGCAGGCGAGCGCGCGGGCGCTGATCAGTCTGCGGGTGCCGCCGGGCGTGGACGCGGCCGAGGCGACGAAGCTGCTCCGGGCGCACCTGGAGGCGCACACCCCGTGGGGTGCCCGGGTGCGGACCGAGCAGATCGGGCAGGGCCAGCCGTTCCGCGCGGACACGAAGAGCCCGGCGTACGCGGCGATGGCCGAGGCGATGAGCGAGGCCTACCCGGGGGAGGAGATGCAGTACGCGGGGCAGGGCGGTTCCATCCCGCTGTGCAACACCCTCTCGTCGCTCTACCCGAACGCGGAGATCCTGCTGATCGGCCTGAGCGAGCCGGAGGCACAGATCCACGCGGTCAACGAAAGCGTGTCGCCCGAGGAGCTTGAGCGGCTTTCGGTGGCCGAGGCGCTGTTCCTGCGGAAGTACGCGGCTAACTGACCGGTGCGGCACGGGGGCCCGGCGATGTGCTGGGCCCCCGAGGTGCCGCGCTCGGCTGTCCGCCGGGGCTATCCGCCGATCGGAACGCCGGCCTCCAGATAGAGCGTGACCCCGCGCTCCCGGGCGCGCAGCGCCCACCGCAGCCGTTCGTAGCGTACGGCGGGCAGCAGGTCGGCGGCTTCCTGCTCGGTGACGAAGCGCCAGCCGCGGAGTTCAGGCCCCGGCAGCAGCAGGCGGACCGCACCGCTGTCGAGCCGTCCGCCGTCGAAGAGGAACCGCATCCCTCCGTAGCCGGGCGGGTTCGGCGGCTCCCAGTCGGCGACCAACAGGCGGGGCGTGTCGGTCAGTTGGATTCCGGTCTCCTCGGCGACCTCGCGCACGCCCGCGCACGCGGGGGCCTCGCCGGGCTCGACGACGCCGCCGGGGAACTCCCAGCCCGCTTTGTACGTGGGGTCGACGAGCAGCACCCGGTCCTGTTCGTCGAAGAGCAGCACCCCGGCGGCGAGTGTCTCCGCGGTGGGCTCCGGTGTCTGCACGATGTCGCAGACGGGCGCGGTTCCGCTGCGGACGGCGTCGGCGACGTGTTCGGCGGTCTCGTAGGGGGTCAGGGTGCTGGTGTCGACGAGGTGGGCGTCCACGTCGAGCCAGGCGGCGCGGGCGGCGCGGTACGGCTCGATGTGGTCGAACGACCACTGCCGTACGCGCAGGTCGCCGTCCGGGAGGTCCGGCGGCACGGGCCGGCCGGCTATTCGCTCGCGCAGGATCGTTTCGTCCGGGGCGAGCAGGACGTGCCGTACGGGAATCCTGCGCGCGGCGAGGCCACCGAAGATCTCGTCGCGGTACTCCTGGCGCAGCAGCGTCATCGGCACCACGAGGACGCCGCCCACCTCGGCGTACAGGGCGGCAGCCGTGTCGATGACCATGCGGCGCCAGATCGGCAGGTCCTGATAGTCGCTCACCTCGTCGAGGCGCTTGGGCGGCAGCAGGTAGGGCAGCGCCCCGCCGATGACCTCGGGGTCGAAGAGTGTGCTGTTCGGGATCAGCTCGATCAGTTCCCGTGCGGCGCTGGTCTTTCCCGCACCGAACGCGCCGTTGATCCAGACGATCACGGTTCCCCCTCTTCTGTTGGCCCCCTGTGGCTTGCCCGCAACACCCTGCCACGGAAACCCGGCGCTGTCGGGAGCGCAGTCACCCGCGGCACAGCGGTGTCGCGACGCCTCTGGAGTCTCCGCCACCCGCCCCCAGTAGACGCAAGCCGACACGTCAAGAAATTCGCCTCAAGTTCACCCCAATGTGTGGTGGCGTCCTTCATGAATCGTTCCCTCACTCCGCAGCGCCCCAGTCGTCGCTAGCGTTCTCCGACAGGCACCCCGGCCCCCGGTGTCCTGATGACTGGCACACACCGGTTGCGCCACGCTCCCCCGGGAGCACCTCGGCGCCGGCGCTGGGGGGGATGGATGCTCCAACACGAACTGCTCGAATACGCACGCGAAGACTGCGACCACGCTCCAAGGGTGTACGGACTCGACCACGCGATCGTGATCGAGATGCACGGAGAGCTGGACGTCGTGGCCTACCAGCGGATGGCTCCGCTGCTGGACGCCGTGACCGCGGGGTCCGAACCCCTCGTGATCGTCGACCTGACCCCGGTCACCTTCCTCGACTGCTCCGGGCTCTCCCTGCTGATGCGGGCCCACCGACGGGTGACGCACAGAGGCGGCCGTCTCCGTCTCGTCTGCACGCAGCCGATGACGCTGCGCATGTTGCGCGTCACGAAGCTCATGTCGGTCCTGTCTCCGGCACCGACGCTGGAGGCGGCACTGGAGGCGGCGCTGCGCGAACCGCAGAAGCACGACGCGGACTGACTTCCGACTGGCTTCCCTACCTGGGCGTGACCGTGATCGTCACGTACCCCTGTCCCGGTCCCGCCGTCCTGGTCCACGGCTTGGTCCGGAGTGTCGGCAGCCTGCCGTGGTCGAGGGCGAACCGGGGCAGCGATACGTCGAACGTCGCCGCTATCGCGTCCAGGGCACGGCTCTCGTCCGAGCGGTCGGTGGCGGGCCCTGCGGGGTCCGGGAACAGGTGGCCGGGGGAGAGCGCGGCCGGGAGGTCGCCCCACTCGTGCCGTTCGGCCCCGTGGACCGTGAAGCCGTACCGCTCCGCGCCGTCCTCGGCGCAGGCGAAGTGGAACAGGTCCTGCCGCCACCAGACCGTGAGGGCACGGGTGCCGCGCGACAGCTCGGCGCCCGGGTGGGCCAGGCGGTCGGGGTTGAAGTCGAGCCGCCGGGCCGACTCGAAGGCGAAGCTCCAGCCGTCCCGGGCACCGATCCGGGCCACGGGGCCCCGGCGCCCCGGCTGCTGTCGGGGGAGTTGGGAGAACTGGAGTTCCCAGACCTCGGCCTCGTTCGCCACCGGCTCCAGCGGTCCGGTGCCGAACCGCTCCGCCAGTTCCTCAGGAGGCACGCCCTCGACCAGGACGAACCGGTACGTGTCCCGGCGCGGTCCGCCTCTCGCGTCCCGGGCCAGCCATCCGAGCCCGTCACGCGCCGCCTCCGGGTCGGCCGCGGACCCGGGCGCGGGCACGGACGTCGCCCCCGCGCCATCACCCCGCGGGGTGATCAGCAGCTGTCGACTCCGCTCCGGTGTGAGGACCGGCCCGAGCACGGGATCGCCGAGAAGGCCGAAGGGCGCCACATGGTCCTCGCCGTACGGCTCCCACTGCGGGACCGCCGCCGCGATCGTCCGCCAGGCGCCGTCCGTGTCGCCCCAGCGCGCCAGTTCCCTGGCCTCTTGGACCGCGCGCCCGAAGGGACCGGGCGAGGCGTACTCGTACGTGCGCCGCCTGATCTGTTCCAGGACGGCCTTGGCACGCTCTCTGTCCGTGGCGTAGTCATCGGTCACCGGGCCGAGTACGAAAGCGTCGTCCATGCGGTGTTCGCGCAGGTGGTCGCGGACCTTCACCGGCAGGACCTCGCCCGCGTACAACGGATCGTCCATGCGTGGGTCGACCGGCACCCAGCCCCGCCCGTGGAGCAGCACCCGGAGCTGTGCGGCCAGCAGGCCCGCGCGCGGCCTGCCGAACTCCCCCACCTCGTCGAAGACGGTGAGCGCCGCGTCCAACTCCCCTCGCAGGCAGGCGAGTCGGGCCTGCTCCACCTTGTCGTCGAGCTCCCGCGTCACCCCGTTCCCGAAGTCGGCGTCGCCACCGCCCAGGCGGTAGAACTCCTTGTACATCTCCTCCATGAAGACGCGGAACGATCCGTACCGATCGGGGCCCTCGCCGCTCCACCCATGGCGTACGTACACCGCCCACTCGCCGTCGGCGTCCACATCGCCGGGGTCGAGCAGCACGTCCGTCATGTCCGAGTCGACCGCCAGCTGCAGGGCCCGCCCCCACATGCCGTTCCGCAACACCTCCTGCTCGGTGGCGCTCTCGTCCTGGTGTTTCTCGTACATCTTCTGCAGGTCGTACGGATCTCCGTACGAGGTGATGTCCTCCGCCCCCGCCAGCAGGTAGACGAAACCGCCCGCGAAGCGCCAACCGTCCGTCGTCTCCAGGAAAGAGCGGAGGGACGGCGGCAGCGGCACGTCTATTCCGAGGCCCCGGACTCGCTCCTCCAGGTCCGCGAGGCGTGCCGGGTCGGCCGGCCCGAACCCGAGCCAGCGCCCCCGCACGATGTCCTCGTCCAGCTCCTCGAACTCCTCCGGCTCGCTCGCGGCCAGCGCGTCCAGCCATTCCTCGCTCCACCGCTTGAGCAGCGGCCCCCACTCGAAGATCTCCATGCACGCCATCGTGGCATCCACCACTGACAGTGACGGTGCGCCCGGGCCTCATTTGCGCGGATTCGCCGGGCAGGCGACATGCACCCGCACCGTCGCCCCTCCCGCGGACGCGCTGTGGATGTCGTGGGTGGTGTACGGCTGGCCCGGCAGGATCGGCCGGTCACATCGGGCGCAGAGCACCGCGGGCCTCCCGGACCTGCCGCTGGAGCAGTCTGCCGACGGGGCAGTACTTGAAGCGCTGGCAGACCGCGCATTGGTCGAGGTGATCGAGGAGCCGGCCCTGTCTCTCGACGGCGGACGCCCGCGTCATGCCGCTCCCCCTTCGACCTGTTCCCCGGTCTCTGGCCGACCCGTCTGAGGGTGCCGCACTTTCATGGTGACTCCGCGTTGCTTGATCAGTCCTGACGTGACCGTAGAACGCCGTAGGGCAAAGCGCGGCACCCAATGTGCGTGTCTCGTGCCCTTCATGCCGTCCTTCATGCCGCTGGCGTCGGGGTGCGTGAACACCCGACGCCAGCGGCGGCGCAGGGGCGTGCTCGGTCGGGGGTGCCGAGTCGTTCCCTGCGCCGGGTACTTCGCCTTCGGGGGCGGTTCTGGATGCAGTACGCGGCAACGAAGCGGTCTCGGCCCTTCCTCTCGCCGTCCTCGACCAGCGCGCAGGTGCCGCTCGAAAGCGGCAGGCCAGGCCGCTTGGACGTGCAGCCTTGGATGCAAGGCGGTCAGCTGGTCCCTCAACTGACGAGCCAAGATGACGATGCTGGACAGCGTCGCTCGCTGGTTCTCGGACTGGACAGCCGCCTGGCGCTGGTCGCGCCACAGCTCCAGTAGCACATCGCTGTCGTCGGCCATCGGACCACCCCATACGAGGCATACCCTCGTGCCGTACTCAGGACCAGAGGCGCACCACGACGTCCCGGCCGGGTCGCGCGGCGCGGCAGTCTTCGCCTGTCGGTGGCGATCAGGTCAGAAGACGCTCGAAAGATGCTCGGAGGTTCCTTGAATGGTAGCCGGTGGAGACGATTCGGGATCCGACGGATCTCCCCCATCTTCAAGCGAAAACCAGGCCGACGCGGAGTACGTTCGGCGCGCCTATCAGCAAGCGATGGATTGGTACAAGGTTTCGGAATCCAAGGCGCAACTGATTCTTACGCTCAACGGCTTGCTGGTGACTCTTCTTTTGGGAGCCGTCGCAGGCAACGCTGCGAAGGAGCGTGAGTTCGCCAAGATATCGGGCGTCGAGACGTGGGTCTTCTTTCTTGCCTCCGCAGGCGCACTTGCCGGGGCAGTGGCCTGTGCGGCAGCGTGCCTGTGGTCGCTGCATGTGAGGAACACGCGAGGGACTTTCGCTCTCCTCGGTGTAAATCCTGAGGACGTCGACTCCTATCGGCCAGAAGCACTTTGGTATTTCGGGGATCTGGCCCATCTGCAAATGGAACCGGCCGCCTCATTGATCAGTAGGGCCGATCGCGCGTTTGAGACACAAGCTCTCTCTTACAACTTGCTGCACCTGTCGCGTGTCGTGCTCCGCAAGCATCGCTTCGTCAACGCAGGCTGGACATTGACCGCGCTCGCCATCATCTTGCTCATTCTCGGTGGTGTCAGCGTTGTCATACGAACTCAAATCTAGCGCCGAGCGATACCCCCACCCGGCGCGCAGCGTCAACTCCGCGTCGGGTCCCGTTTCCTCGGCCCAGCGTCGGCTCCAGGCGTCCAGTGGGCTCAGCGCGTCGACAAGGTCCTGGCCCAGCTGGGTGAGGTGGTATCCGTCGCCGTGCAGGGCGAGCAGGCGGGCGTCGGACAGTTCCTCGATCCGGGTGCTGAGCACGCTGGAGGACATGCGCTCGCATCGGCGCTGCAATTCGCGGAAGCCGGCCGGAGCTTGACTCAGTTCCCACAGGATCCGCATCGTCCAGCGCCGTCCGAGCAGGACGAGTGCGGCCATCACTGGACGACCCGATTCGGACCCTCGTACCGGCACACCCGGACGGGGCGCTCCGGGCCGCACGAGCCACTCGCGCTGTTCCGCGTACTGCACCGCAACCCGGAGCTGGCCTCACGAACTGCGCTTATGAAGGGGGCGTCCACGCCGCGACCCTGGCGCCGCAGGCCGGACTCAGCACGGAACAACTCCGGGCGACTGCCCGACCCGACGCAGCAGTCAGCGCTCCATGGTCGCCACGCCATACGGCACTGCTCCACGCCGTCGACGAACTGAATGACACGGCCCGGCTCACACAGTCCGCCTGGGATGTCCTGCAGGTGTACTACGAAGAGGCTCAACTACTGGAGCTGCTCGTACTGATCGACTGGTATCGAACCATCAGCTGTCTGGCCAATGGGCTCCTCCTGGAGGAGGAGTCATGGGGTATCCGGTTCCCCGCACGGTGACTACTGCCGTGCCCGGTCTTCTTCTCGTACGTGCCGTTCAACCGAACACAACCGCACGCGAGGGCTGGATCCCACGCCCAAGAGGCACCGCCGTCAAGGGGTTCGGCGCCGGGCGGTGGAACCGGTAACGCTCCCCTTCCAACAGAGTCCAACAAGCCCTACCGTAAGCGCCCGCGTGAGACGTGCATGCAAACCCTCCATCTTCCGCGAGTACGGAGGAACGTAACGATGCGTCATCTTCCCGGCCGCACCAACCGAACCATCCGAACCACTCGCACCATCCGCACCACCCGCCGAAGAGTGATCGGATCGCTGACCGTCGCCCTGCTCTGCGCCGGCGGGCTCGCCGCGCCCGCCGCGGCCCGTGACACCGCCATCCCGTCCACCACCGGGCAGACCGCCGACGCACCCCGCGTGAAACTCCCCGACGGCCTGGCTCTGACCCCGCCCATGGGCTTCAACAACTGGAACTCCACCCACTGCAGAGCAGAGTTCGACGAGGCGATGATCAAAGGGATCGCCGACATATTTGTCGAGAAGGGCCTGAAGGACGCCGGATACGAGTACGTCAATCTCGACGACTGCTGGGCGCTGCCGCAACGCGACGCGAACGGCAAGCTGGTGCCCGATCCGGTGCGATTCCCGAACGGGATCAAGGCGGTCGCCGACTACGTCCACTCCAAGGGCCTCAAGCTCGGCATCTACACCAGCGCGGGCACCAAGACCTGCAACTCCGCGGGCTTTCCTGGTGCGCTCGGCCATGAGCGCAGTGACGCCCAGCAGTTCGCCGACTGGGGCGTCGACTATCTCAAGTACGACAACTGCAACAACCAGGGCGTGGACGCCAAGAAGCGGTACATCGCGATGCGGGACGCGCTGAAGGCAGCCTCCGAGACCACCGGCAGGCCCATCGTCTACAGCATCTGCGAATGGGGCGAGAACAAACCGTGGGAGTGGGCGGCGGACGTCGGCCATCTGTGGCGCACCACGGGTGACATCAGTGACAACTGGGGCTCCATGGTGTCGATCATGAAGCGGAACCTGCCGCTCGCGAAGTACGCGGGTCCTGGCCACTGGAACGACCCCGACATGCTGGAGGTCGGCAACGGCGGCATGACGGACACCGAGTACCGCACGCACTTCTCGATGTGGTCGATCATGGCCGCGCCGCTGCTCATCGGCTCCGACCTGCGCAAGGCGTCCCCCGAGACCTTCGAGATCCTCGGCAACAAAGAGGTCATCGCCGTCGACCAGGACCCGCTCGGCAAGCAGGGCGAGGTCGTCTCGTCCCAGGGCGGGCGGTGGGTCGTCGCCAAGGAGATGAAGGACGGGAGCCGTGCCGTCGCCCTCTTCAACGAGACCGGCACCGCGCAGTCCGTCTCCACGACGGCGAAGGCGGTCGGCCTCCCCGGCGCGGACGCGTACACACTGCGCGACCTGTGGGAGCACAAGAGCTACAACACGGCGGGCCGGATCGCAGCGACCGTCCCGGCGCACGGCACCGTGCTGCTGCGCGTGTCCGCCGGCGGAAAGTGGGCGCACCACCCGCCGGCCGCCGAACTCGGCCTCGACGGCGGCCTGTTCGTGGAGGCGGGCAAGCCCGCGAAGGTCACCTCCGAGGTCGCCAACCTGGGCCGCACGGCCGCCCGGCGGGTCGCCGTGACGCTCGACGCGCCCTCCGGCTGGACCGTGCGGGCGACCTCACCGAGCACGGCACGCTCGCTGCGGACCGGCCGGACGCTCGCCACGTCCTGGACGGTCACCGCGCCCGCGGGCACGCAGCCGGGCCCGTACGACGTGCGCCTCAAGGCCACCTACCGCTCGCCGCACGGCGCGCGGGCCGAGAAGGTGCTGCCGCTCACGGCCCAGGTCGTCGTCGCGCCACCGGCGGGCGGCTCCCTGCTGGGCGATCTCCCGTGGCTGTCGGCGACCAACGGCTGGGGGCCCGTGGAGCGCAACACCAGCAACGGCGACAGGGGCCTCGGGGACGGCAGGCCGATCACCATCGGCGGGAAGGTGTACGCGAAGGGCCTCGGAGTGCACGCGGAGAGCGCCGTCGAGTACTACGCCGGAGCGGCCTGCGAGAAGGTCACGGCGCAGGTCGGCGTCGACGACGAGACGATCGTCAAGGGCACGATCGCCTTCGAGATCTGGGCGGACGGCGAGAAGGCCGCGTCGACCGGAGTGCTCACCAACGCCATGCCCGCGCAGGAACTGTCCGCGGACGTGAGCGGCGCCCAGGTCGTCCGCCTCGTCGTCACGGACGGCGGGGACGGCATCGACTCGGACCACGGCGACTGGGCGGACGCCACCCTGAGCTGCTGACGCAGGGCGCCGAGCGCCTCCGCCCGTCGCCTCAGCCTGTCTTTGAACCCCCGTCGTTCGCGCGGAGCGCGGGCGCAGCGGCGTTCGGTGCGTGCGATCGGCGTGCGTGCCGGGCGTCGGGGCGCAGGCGGGGGATCACAGACAGGCTCTCAGCCCCCCACGGGGTACCGCAGGTCCACGGCCGCGCTCGGCGCCCCGTCGAGCGCGGCCGCCGCCGCTCCCACCAGGCCCGCGTCCGTGCCCGTCAGTGCGGGGGCCACGGTCAGCCGGCGGACGAAGGAGAGCGTGGCGTAGTCCCGGAGGGCGCGGCGCAGCGGCGTGAAGAGCACGTCGCCCGCCTTCGCCACTCCCCCGCCGATCACCGCGATGTCGATCTCGACGAGCGTGGCCGTGGCGGCGATGCCGGCGGCCAGCGCCTGGGCGGCCCGTTCGAAGGAGGCGAGTGCGATCTGGTCCCCGGCGCGGGCGGCCGCCGCCACCGCGGCGGCCGACGTGTCGCCGTCGGCGCCCGGGCGCCAGCCGTTGGCCACGGCGCGGCGTGCGATGTTCGGGCCGCTCGCTATCCGCTCGACGCAGCCGCGCGCCCCGCACGGGCAGGGATCGCCGTCGAGGTCCACGCTGATGTGGCCGATGTGGCCCGCGTTCCCGGTGGGGCCCGGGTGCAGTTTGCCGCCGAGGACGAGGCCGCCGCCGACGCCCGTCGACACCACCATGCACAGCGCGTTGTCGTGGCCGCGGGCGGCGCCCTGCCAGTGCTCGGCGGCGGTCATCGCCACCCCGTCGCCGACCAGGACGACGGGGAGGCCGCCGGTGAGCGCGCGGACGCGGTCGACCAGCGGATAGCCGCGCCAGCCCGGGACGTTGACGGGGCTGACCGTGCCGGCCGACGCGTCGACGGGGCCCGCGCTGCCGATGCCCACGGCCGCCGCCCGGCCCCACAGCTCCCCGCCGGTCAGCTCGGTGAGGACCTCCTCGACCGCCCGCATCACCGTGTCGCCGTCCTCACGCGCGGGTGTCGGCCGCTGGGCGCGCAGGAGAATCCGGCCGCGCCCGTCCACCAGGGCTCCGGCGATCTTGGTGCCGCCGATGTCGAGTGCGGCGACGAGGTCCATGTGCATCTGTGTCGGGTCTCCTGGTGTATCGGCTGTATCGGCAGGCCGGAGAGTGCGAAGGTCAGTCTCCCCCGGATCTGACAACGTTGTCCAGGCCCTATGCTCGTCGCCATATGCTCGACGACTCCGTGGACGACAGGACAGGACTGCGCACCGTGGCCGAGACCGCCGCTCGACGACCCGAGAACCGTTACGGCAACCGGCCGACCATGAAAGACGTGGCCGCGCGCGCGGGAGTCGGCCTGAAGACGGTCTCGCGCGTCGTGAACGGCGAGCCGGGCGTCACGCCCGACACCGAGCGCCGCGTCCAGGAGGCCATCGAGGCCCTGGGCTTCCGCCGCAACGACAGCGCGCGGGTGCTGCGCAAGGGCCGCACCGCCAGCATCGGCCTCGTCCTGGAAGATCTGGCCGATCCGTTCTACGGCCCGCTGAGCCGCGCCGTGGAGGAGGTCGCCCGGGCGCACGGCGCGCTGCTCATCAACGGATCGAGCGCCGAGGACCCGGACCGCGAGCAGGAACTGGTGCTCGCCCTGTGCGCGCGGCGGGTCGACGGGCTCGTGGTCATCCCGGCCGGTGACGACCACCGCTATCTGGAGCCGGAGATCGCCGCGGGGGTCGCCACCGTCTTCGTCGACCGGCCCGCCGGGAAGATCGACGCCGACGTGGTGCTCTCCGACAGCTTCGGCGGTGCGCGGGACGGCGTCGCGCACCTCATCGCCCACGGTCACCGCCGTATCGGCTTCATCGGTGACCAGCCGCGCATCCACACCGCCATAGAACGGCTGCGCGGCTACCGCGCGGCGATGGAGGACGCCGGCATCCCCGTCGACGAGGCGTGGGTGTCGCTCGGCGTCACCGATCCGGAGCGGGTCAGGACGGCGGCCGAGACGATGCTGAGCGGCCCCGAGCCGGTCACGGCGGTCTTCGCGGGCAACAACCGGGTGACGGTCACCGTCGTCCGCGTCCTCGCCGCCCTCGACCGTCCCGTGGCCCTGGTCGGCTTCGACGACATCGAGCTCGCGGACCTGCTGAGCCCGGGCGTGACGGTCGTGGCGCAGGACGCGGCCCAGCTGGGCAGGACGGCGGCGGAGCGGCTGTTCCGGCAGCTCGACGGCGTTGCGGAGGCGCCGGAGCGGGTCGAGCTGCCGACGCGCCTCATCACGCGCGGATCGGGGGAGCTGCCGCCCGCCGGGTGACTCGACCGGCTCGAACCCGCTCGACCGGATCGGCAGGACCGACTGACTCGGCCGACTCGGGGAAGGGAGCCTGTCATGACCACCGCATTGATCATCGGCGACGTCCAGCAGGGCATAGTGGACGGCTACCCCTTCGCCAGGCGTGTCGTGCCGCCGCTCACCGAGCTGATCCCCCGCGCCCG
This sequence comes from Streptomyces sp. NPDC050732, assembly GCF_040654255.1. Lineage (NCBI taxonomy): Bacteria > Bacillati > Actinomycetota > Actinomycetes > Kitasatosporales > Streptomycetaceae > Streptomyces > Streptomyces sp. NPDC050732. The sequence continues at coordinate 37,315 of NZ_JBFAHP010000037.1, read as the reverse complement.
CGCGGCCGGCGTCCTCATCGTGTTCGTGCGCTTCGCGATCCGGGACAACGGATCCGACCTGCCGCCGGGCAACGAACTGTTCAGGACGTTCTACGAAACCGGGGACACCTTCCACGAGGGGTCGGCCGGGACCGGGATCGCGCTGCCGGTCGACGACCAGGACGTCGTCGTGCTGAAGCGCCGCGCCAGCGCGTTCGCCGGCACGGACCTCGAACTCGTGCTCCGCGCGCGCGGCATCAGCACGCTCGCGGTGGCCGGCGTCGCGACCAGCGCGATGGTGGCCGCGACGTGCTACGACGCGGCGGACCGCGACTACCGCGTGACCGTGCTGCGTGACGGGTGCGCCGACGGCGATGTGGCCGTGCACGACTTCTTCATGGACTCCGTCTTCCCCAGCCGGGGATTCGAGGTCGTGCCCTGCGCCGCCTGGCCGGGGGAACGCCTCTGACGGCGGGTCGGCTACGGCCGGAAGGCGACGGCGAGAGCGATCAGCGTGCCGAGGGCCAGCAGTCCGCCGACGGCTCCGAGGACGAGGGCGGTCCGCTGAGCGGCGGGCCGGAGCTCCGTCCAGCCCAGTTCCCCGGCGGCGCCCCGGATCAGGCGGTGGCCGTCGGCGGACGAGAAGGACGTCCGCTCGCTGCCGTCCAGTGAGCGGCTCCATGTCCGGTAGCGGCTCCGGCCGATCTCCACCGTGCTCCGCGGCACTCCGAACGGGCCGCGCTCGTGGGTGCGGACGATGTCCGTGATGGTGAAGGTCTTCTCGCGCGGGCGCAGTTCGACGCGGTAGGTGTGCACCTGTGTGACGCGCCGGCTGATCTGCGGGACGTCCGCGATCAGGTCGAACCCGGGCTCCGTCCGCCGCAACCGGTACGACGTGCCGGTTGCGGCGGCGGTGGCGGCCGCCACGCGGGCGTACAGCGCCTCGGTGCCGCCTGGGTCGGAGGTTCCGTGCATCGGCCGATGCTACTTGCCCGACCCCGTGAGATCGCCGCGGCGGGGGCCCGCGAAGCCCTGGAGGCGGGCCAGGGCGAGGCCGGTGAGCCGGGTGACCTCGCCGGCGTCGAGGGCGCCGCAGTCGAGGCCGCGCAGCAGGTAGCCGGCGAGGGCCTTGGCGGTGGCGGGCTCGTCGGCCACGCCGCCGCCCTCGTGGTGACCGGCGTACGCGGCGAGGCGGGCGGCGGCCGCCTCGAAGCCCTCGCGGTAGAACGCGAACACCGCGGCGTAGCGCGTGGGGATGTGGCCGGGGTGCATGTCCCAGCCCTGGTAGTAGGCGCGGGCCAGGGCGCGCCGGGTGAGGCCGTAGTGCAGCCGCCAGGCGTCGTGGACCTTCTCGGTGGAGCCGACGGGCAGGACGTTGGTGGAGCCGTCCGAGACGCGCACCCCGGTGCCCGCGGCGGCGACCTGCATGACGGCCTTGGCGTGGTCGGCCGCCGGGTGGTCGCTCGCCTGGTAGGCGGCGCTCACGCCGAGGCAGGCGCTGTAGTCGAAGGTGCCGTAGTGCAGCCCTGTCGCGCGGCCCTCGGCGGCCTGGATCATGCGGGCGACGGCGGCGGTGCCGTCGGTGGCGAGGATGGACTGGCTGGTCTCGATCTGGATCTCGAAGCCGATGCGGCCCCGCTCCAGGCCGCGCGCCTTCTCGAACTCCTCCAGGAGGCGCACCATCGCGGTGACCTGCTCCGGATACGTCACCTTGGGCAGGGTGAGGACGAGTCCGTCGGGCAGGCCGCCCGCCTCCATGAGGCCGGACAGGAAGACGTCGAGGGTGCGGATGCCGCGGTCGCGTACCGCCTCCTCCATGCACTTCATGCGGATGCCCATGTACGGGGCGGCGGTGCCGTTCTCGTACGCGGCGGCGACCAGACGGGCGGCGCGGGCGGCGTCCTGGTCCTCGTCGGCGCCCTTGTAGCCGTCCTCGAAGTCGATGCGCAGGTCTTCCACCGGCTCGCGCTCCAGTTTGGTGCGCACGCGCGTGTAGACCGCGTCGGCCAGGTCGTCGCCCAGGCCGAGGACGGCGGCGAAGGAGGCGGCGTCCGGGGCGTGCTCGTCGAGCATCTCCAGGGCTTGGTCGCCCCAGGTGCGGATGGTGTCGGCGGCGAACCGCTCACCGGGCACGTAGACGGTGTGGACGGGCTGGCGGGTGCCGGGGTCGCCGGGGTAGCGGCGGTCGAGCTCCGCGTCCACCGGGGCGAGGGAAGCGCTGATGCCTTCGCTGACCGCGCCGGCGAGGCTCGTCGCCACCTTCTCTTGCTGACCCATTCCTGCATCCTCCACACGCTCGGTGCCGCGCCCGGCATTTCCGCTTCACGGAATCAACAATCCGTATAGCGAAGTTATCTGTGACCTTCGTGCTGGTCAACACCCTCCCGTGTCCTGCATCCGTAGCGGACCGCGCACGTTGACGCGTGTCCCGGGCCCCGGCGGGGACCGACCCGGCCAGTCTGTGGCCCACATCCTCCCGCGCGCCCCGGTGCCGACCGCGCGGGCCGAACCGAAGGAGCCTGCGTGGCCATCGACTCCCCCTTCACGCGCCGTTCCGTCCTGCGGACCGCGCTCGCCGCCGCCGTGGCGCTCCCGCTGTCCGGCACGTCACTGTCCGGCGGCCCGGCCCACGCCGCCGAAGCGCCGGAAGCGCGCCTGGAGGTCATGTCGTACAACGTCCGCTTCGCGAGCAGCCGACCACCGCATACCTGGGCCGAGCGCCGCCCGGTCATGAAGGAGATGCTCCTGCGCGCCCAGCCGCACATCATCGGCACCCAGGAGGGCCTCTACTACCAGCTGCAGGACATCGAGACGGATCTCGGCGCGAACTACGACTGGGTCGGCACGGGCGTCGGGGGTGGCAGCCGCGACGAGTTCATGGCCGTCTTCTACGACAACCGCCGGCTGTTCCCGCTCGAATACGAACACTTCTGGCTCTCGGACACCCCTTACACCATCGCTTCGAACACCTGGGGTGCCAACTCGCCCCGCATGGCCTCCTGGGTGCGCTTCCTCGACCTGGTCACGAACACCCAGCTGTACGTCCTCAATACGCACTTCGACCACGTCAGCCAGAACGCGCGCGAGCGTTCGGCGAGCCTCATGGTCGAGCGCATCGCCCTGATGAAGACGACCACGCCCCTCATCGTGACGGGCGACTTCAACGCGACGGCGCACGACAACTCCGTCTACACCACGATGCTCGGCGCCGGTCTCGTCGACACCTGGGACGTCGCCGAGGAACGCGGCCCGGCGTACGGCACGTTCGGCGGTTACAAGCCGCCCGTCCTGGGCGGCGGCCGCATCGACTGGGTCCTGACGAGGCCGACGGCGACGGTGCACGCCGCGTCGGTGAACACCTTCTCGCTCGGCGGGCAGTACCCGAGCGACCACTGGGCCGTCCAGGTCACGATGACGCTGTGACGCGGCGAGGCCCCCGCTCCGCTCTGCGCGGGGCGGGGGCCTCGTACCGGAAGGAGGCTCAGCCCTTGCGGGACTTGACCTCTTCGGTGAGCTGCGGGACGACCTCGAAGAGGTCGCCGACCACGCCGTAGTCGACGAGGTCGAAGATCGGGGCCTCGGCGTCCTTGTTGATGGCCACGATGGTCTTCGAGGTCTGCATGCCGGCGCGGTGCTGGATCGCGCCGGAGATGCCGGAGGCGATGTACAGCTGCGGGGAGACCGACTTGCCGGTCTGGCCGACCTGGTTGGAGTGCGGGTACCAGCCGGCGTCGACCGCGGCGCGCGAGGCGCCGACGGCGGCACCGAGCGAGTCGGCCAGGGCCTCGATGATCGAGAAGTTCTCGGCGCCGTTGACGCCGCGGCCGCCGGAGACCACGATCGCGGCCTCGGTCAGCTCGGGGCGGCCCGTCGACTCGCGCGGGGTGCGCGAGACGACCTTGGTGCCGGTGGCCTTCTCGGAGAAGGAGACCGTGAGGGCCTCGACGGCGCCCGCGGCCGGGGCGGCCTCCACGGCGGCCGAGTTCGGCTTGACCGTGATGACCGGGGTGCCCTGGGAGACCCGGGACTTGGTGGTGTACGAGGCGGCGAACACGGACTGCGTGGCCACCGGGCCCTCGTCGCCGGCCTCCAGGTCGACGGCGTCCGTGATGATGCCGGACTTGATGCGGACCGCGAGGCGGGCCGCGATCTCCTTGGCCTCGGCCGAGGAGGGCACGAGCACGGCGACCAGGGAGCCCGCGGCGGACACGGACTCGTAGGCGGCCTGGAGCGCGTCCACCTTCGGTACGACGAGGTAGTCGGCGAACTCGGGGGCGTCGGCGGTGAGCACCTTCACCGCGCCGTGCTCGGCGAGCGTGGCGGCGGTGGCCTCGGCGCCGGCGCCGAGGGAGACGGCGACGGGGTCGCCGATGCGGCGGGCCAGGGTCAGCAGCTCCAGGGTGGGCTTGCGGACGGCGCCGTCCACGTGGTCGACGTAGACGAGAACTTCAGCCATGGGACTTCAATCTCCTGCGATACGAAGAAGTTGGGGCGGTTGAGGGGATGACTGAAGCTCAGATGAACTTCTGGCCGGCGAGGAACTCGGCCAGCTGCTTGCCGCCCTCGCCCTCGTCCTTGACGATCGTGCCGGCCGTGCGGGCCGGACGCTCCGCGGCGGAGTCGACCTTGGTCCAGGCGCCTTCGAGGCCGACCTCCTCGGCCTCCAGGTCCAGGTCGTCCAGGTCGAGCGACTCCACCGGCTTCTTCTTGGCGGCCATGATGCCCTTGAAGGACGGGTAGCGGGCCTCGCCCGACTGGTCCGTCACGGACACGACGGCCGGCAGGGACGCCTCCAGCTGCTCGCTGGCGCTGTCGCCGTCACGGCGGCCCTTGACGACGCCGTCCTCGACGGAGACCTCGGAGAGCAGCGTGACCTGCGGGACGCCGAGGCGCTCCGCGAGGATCGCCGGCAGCACGCCCATGGTGCCGTCGGTGGAGGCCATACCGGCGATGACCAGGTCGTAACCGGTCTTCTCGATGGCCTTGGCGAGCACCAGCGAGGTGCCCATCACGTCGGTGCCGTGCAGGTCGTCGTCCTCGACGTGGACGGCCTTGTCGGCGCCCATGGAGAGCGCCTTGCGCAGCGCGTCCTTGGCGTCGTCGGGGCCGACGGTCAGCACGGTGATCTCCGCGTCGTCCGCCTCGTCGGCGATCTGCAGCGCCTGCTCGACCGCGTACTCGTCGAGCTCCGACAGCAGGCCGTCGACGTCGTCGCGGTCGACGGTCAGGTCATCGGCGAAGTGCCGGTCGCCGGTGGCGTCGGGCACGTACTTCACACAGACAACGATCCTCAAGCTCACGCCGGCTCTCCTACTGCATCGTCTTTATTGGGCTGCTGCCTTGGCTTGGCCACTGCCTTCTTGCAGGCAGCATAGGCGCCTGAAGCGGCGGATCCCGGTCGGGGCGGCCCGCGCTCCGACCGAAATATTACTCATGAGTACACCCAGTTCATTCCCACTGAGCAAGCGCTTTGAACTGTGACCTTCCCAACGCTCCGTAATCGCCCGGAGCGCCCGTCCCGCGGGAACTCTCAGTCGCGCAGAGCGTTGAAGCGCCCCTGGTGGTACAGGAGCGGGCGCCCCTCGTCCTCGCGGTCGCCGACGACGGCCTCCGCGAGCACGATCCGGTGGTCGCCGGCGGGGACGCGCGCGACGATCCGGCACACCAGCCAGGCGAGCGCGCCGTCGAGCACGGGCACGCCCTCCGGCCCCTCCCGCCAGCTCGTGGGCGCGCCGAAGCGGTCGGCGCCGCTCCGCGCGAACGTGGCGGCGAGCTCCTGCTGCCGCTCGGCGAGTATGTGGACGCCGACGTGCGTGGCCTCGGAGAGCGCGGGCCAGCAGGAGGAGCCGGTGCCGATGCCGAACGAGAGCATCGGGGGCTCGGCGGAGACCGAGGCGAGCGAGGTGGCGGTGAAGCCGACGGGGCGGGAGCCGTGCGTGGCGGTGATCACGGCGACGCCCGCGGCGTGCTGCCGGAAGACCGAGCGCAGCAGCTCGGGCGTGGCGAGGCGGGGGGTGGTGAGGGCTGACGGTGCCGTCATGGAGTTGTCCTTCTGCCGGGGGTTGCCGGAGGTGCGAGCGGAGGCGTCGTTGCTCAGCACTGCGGACAGCGCGCGCTGGCGTGGCGGCCGAGGTCCACGTGGACGCGCTCGTACAGAAGGAGATCCCGGGGCATGGAGGCAGGCTCGCGATAGATGCCGCGTGCAGTCAAGTCCGTTCCGCAATGTGAAAGAAGCGTCACGCTCCTGGGCCGCCCCTCGCGACCTGCGCGGCGGCCGGTCACACGGCCTCCCCCAGGGCGGCGATCACATCGGCCTTGCGGGGCTGCCCGACGGCCCGGCGCACCACCTGTCCCGTCGCGTCCAGGACGAGCACGGTGGGGGTCTTGAGGACGCGCAGCTCCCGTACGAGATCGAGGCGCGCTTCGGCGTCGATCTCCACGTGGGTCACGCCGGGCACCATCTCCGCCACGTCCGCGAGGACTCTGCGGGTCGCCCGGCAGGGCTGGCAGAAGGCGCTGGAGAACTGCACGAGCGTGGCCCGCTCCCCGAGCCGCTCGCCGATGTCCGCCGCGCCGAGCGGTCGCCCGGTCCCGCCTGTCCGCACCTGTGCCTCCGCCCCGACGCGCTCCGCGCGCGCCTGTTCCGATCGCTCTGGGGTACAGCGTCCGCCGTCCCCGGATGATTCCTACGTGACGAGAATCTCCCGGATTGAAGGCACCAAGGCTGGTCACTCGTCCGTTCTTCAGGCACGATCTGCGCAACGCCGAAAAACCTACGGCTGCGTAACCTCCCGCCGGGAGCCCCCTCCCCAGGCAGAAACGAAGGGCCCTCCCCACCCATGGCAGAGCTTGTCTACCGTCCGGTCATCGGTGCCGCCAAAACCCTGTTCAAGGCATGGGACCTGAAGATCGACTGCAAGGGGTCTGAGAACATCCCGCGCTCCGGTGGTGCCGTCCTGGTCAGCAACCACATCAGCTACCTCGACTTCATCTTCGACGGTCTCGCCGCGCTGCCGCAGAAGCGTGTGGTGCGGTTCATGGCGAAGGAGTCGGTGTTCCGGCACAAGATCTCCGGGCCGCTGATGCGCGGGATGAAGCACATCCCCGTCGACCGCGACAAGGGCGAGACGGCCTACGCGCACGCGCTGGACTCGCTGCGCTCCGGGGAGATCATCGGCGTCTTCCCCGAGGCGACGATCTCGCAGTCGTTCACGCTGAAGACGTTCAAGTCCGGTGCCGCGCGGCTGGCCCAGGAGGCCGGGGTGCCGCTGATCCCGATGGCCCTGTGGGGGACGCAGCGCCTGTGGACCAAGGGTCACCCGCGCAACTTCAGGCGCAGCCACCTGCCGATCACGATCCGTGTCGGCGAGCCGGTGGAGGCGCCGAAGGACCAGTACGCGGGTGCGATCACCCGGCGGCTGCGCGAGCGCTGCCAGGAGCTCCTGGAGGCCGCGCAGCGCGCCTACCCGGTGCGCCCCAAGGGTCCGGACGACACGTGGTGGATGCCGGCGCACCTGGGCGGCACCGCGCCGACCCCGGCCGAGGTGAAGGCCGCCGAGGCCGGCTGAACCGGCCGCGGCCGGGCCAGGGTCCGTCTAGCGCGGCGGGTGGACGGTGATCCGTGCGTCCGGGCCGGCCTTCGCCAGCAGTTCGGCCAGTTCGGCGCCCGCCGCTTCGAGGCCGGCGTCCGGTCCCATGCCTTCGAGCAGGAAGATCGCGTTCACCGACTCCTCGGTGAGGCGGGTGCGCGGGCCCTGGCGCCAGTTCCAGCGGCGGCAGGTGACGCCCTCGTCGTCGCACCACACGACCTCGCCCGCGTCGGGGTGCTCCACGACCCGCTCCCCCGCGGCCGCGGTCACGAAGTCCTCGTCGCCGGTGGCCCGCACGAGGCGCATGCCGCCCTTGATCCGGTCCAGGTCCTCGCCGCCGACCGGGATCAGGTGGGCCACGCTGATCGCGTTGTAGACGTCGACGAGGGCGTTGATCCGCGGCAGGCCGCCGTCTGCGAGCGCGCGCTTGGCCAGCGCCTCGGCGGAGTTGCGGGTGCGCGAGGGCTTCGCGCCGAAGGCCGTGTACGCGGCGCGCCAGGCGACCATGTGCGGGTCCTCGTGCGGGGCGCGCCCGTCGAGGCGTACGGCGAGGCGGCGGGCGGCGTCGTCGAGGAGTGCGGCGGTCGCCTCCGTGCTGGGGCCGTTGACGAGCCCGCGGGCCTCGATGGCGACGTGGGTGAAGCCGGGCGCGAGGGCGCGGACCTCGTCGGAGACGGTCAGGTCGATGGTCATGGTCCGTCGTGCCTCACAGTTCTGAGGGGTAGATCTGCCAGAGGTGGAGTCGGTCCCGGGCCTCCTTGAGTGCGCGGAGCGCCACGGGACTCGGTTCAGCATAGAGGACTGCGTAGTCCACTTCATTGGACTCCGGATCCACCGGCCAGGCCAGCCGCTCCTCGCCGAGACGGAATTGCGCGTCGACGCCGGGCGGGATGTTGCCGCGCGGGTCCTGCCGGTGCCAGGCGCCGTCGAGCCGCACGGCGACCAGACCGTGCAGGGAGTAGCCGCTGGTGTCGTCGTCCCGCAGGCGCTGATAGCAGAACCCCGTCGGGATGTCCTCGGCCCGCAGCAGGGCGGCCAGCGCGTGGGACTTGGCGGTGCAGATGCCGGTGCGCTCGCGCAGGACGTCGGAGGCGCGCCAGGGGACCTCCATGCGGCCCGAGTCCTGCGAGTGCGGAATGGCGTCGCGCACGAACTCGAAGGCGGCGCGCGCATACGCGTACGTATCGGCGGATGTTCTTGCGAGACCGGCCGCTGTCTCGCGAACCAGCGGATGGTGGTGGTCGACGACCTCGTCCGCGGCCAAGTACGCAGACAGGTCGGGGTTTTCCTGGATCAGCTGCATGCCACGGGAGCATAGGAATACGGCCACCCGTACGTCAATGACTTTACGGGCAACCGTATATCTATGCAGTTCTATGCGGGCGGAGAGAAGGCGGTCAGCGCGCCATCTCCTCCTTGAGCGCCGCCAGGAACCCGTCGACGTCGTCCTCGCGGGTGTCGAACGCGCACATCCAGCGGACGTCGCCCGCCGCCTCGTCCCAGAAGTAGAAGCGGTACTTCTTCTGGAGGCGTTCGCTCACGTCGTGCGGCAGCCGGGCGAAGACGGCGTTGGCCTGTACGGGGTAGAGGATCTCCACACCGTGCACGGAGCGGACACCCTCGGCGAGGCGCTGCGCCATCTCGTTGGCGTGCCGGGCGTTGCGCAGCCACAGGTCCTTGGCGAGCAGGGCCTCCAACTGCACCGACACGAAGCGCATCTTCGACGCGAGCTGCATGGACATCTTGCGCAGGTGCTTCATGTGACGCACGGCGTCCTGGTTGATGACCACGACGGCTTCGCCGAACAGCGCGCCGTTCTTCGTGCCGCCGAGCGACAGGATGTCGACGCCGACCGCGTTCGTGAACGTCCGCATGGGGACGTCGAGCGCGGCGGCGGCGTTGGCTATCCGGGAGCCGTCGAGGTGCACCTTCATGCCGAGTCGGTGCGCGTGGTCGCAGATCGCGCGGATCTCGTCGGGCGTGTAGAGCGTGCCCAGTTCGGTGTTCTGCGCGATCGAGACGACCTGCGGCATCGCGCGGTGCTCGTCGTCCCAGCCGAACGCCTGCTTGTCGATCAGCTCAGGGGTGAGCTTCCCGTCCGGCGTGGGCACGGTGAGCAGCTTGATGCCGGCCATGCGCTCGGGGGCGCCGCCCTCGTCCACGTTGATGTGCGCGGACTCGGCGCAGATCACGGCGCCCCAGCGGTCGGTGACCGCCTGGAGCGCGACGACGTTGGCACCCGTGCCGTTGAAGACCGGGAAGGCCTCGGCGGTCGGTCCGAAGTGGCCGCGGATCACCTGCTGGAGGCCGGCCGTGTAGTCGTCCTCGCCGTACGCGATCTGGTGACCGCCGTTGGCGAGGGCGAGGGCGGCCATGACCTCCGGGTGCGCGCCCGCGTAGTTGTCGCTGGCGAAGCCGCGGACGTCCGGGTCGTGGTGGCGCCGGGCGTCCGTCTTCGGCGGGTTCACTGCTTCTCTTGCGGCAGCGGTCACGGCTTCTCGGTCAGCCACAGGCGGTTTCCGTTCACTTCCCCGGCAGGCTTCTCCCAGACGCCGGCGATGGCCTCGGCCAGCTCCCTGACGTCCGTGAAGCCCGCGAACTTCGCGTTGGGCCGTTCCGCGCGCATCGCGTCGTGCACCAGCGCCTTGACCACCAGGATGGCAGCCGCCGCACGCGGTCCCTCCTCGCCCCCTGCCTTGCGGAAGGCGTCGGCGAGCGCGAGCGTCCAGGCCTCGGCCGCCGCCTTGGAGGCGGAGTACGCCGCGTTGCCCGCGGTCGGCTTGGCCGCGCCGGCCGCGCTGATCAGCAGGTAGCGGCCGCGGTCGCTGCGCCGCAGACCGGCCTCGAAGGCGAGGGAGGTGTGCTGCACGGTGCGGATCAGGAGCTTTTCGAGGAGGTCCCAGTCGGCGAGGTCGGTCTCGGCGAAGCTCTTGCTGCCGCGCCAGCCGCCGACGAGGTGGACCAGGCCGTCGATCCGGCCGAACTCCTTCTCCGTGCGCGTCGCCCACTCACGGGCGGCGTCCAGATCCAGGAGGTCGACCGTGTCACCGATGACGGTCGCCCCGCCGTGCGCGTACCGCGCGGCGTCCACGGCCTCGGCGAGGCGGGCGGGATCGGCGTCGGAGGCCACGACCGTGGCGCCGGCCTCCGCGAGCCTCAGCAGAGTGGCGCGTCCCGCGGGTCCGGCCGCCCCCGCCACCGCGACCACGGCTCCATCGAGTGCGGACATCTTCCTCGCCTCCTCCTGGCGGCCGCTCACGCGGCGGCCTTCTCGGCGCCCGTGGAAGCGGTGATCCCCTTGGTGGAGGCGATCACGTGCTTCAGCTTCTTGGAGAGCGCCTCATAGAACATGCTGAGCGGAAACTCGTCGGGAAGCACCTCGTCGACGAGTTTGCGCGGCGGCAGCGACGTGTCGAGGGCGTCCGGGCCCTTGGCCCAGCGCGAGCCGGGGTGCGGGGCGAGGTACGTGGACACCAGATCGTACGCGGCGAACCAGTGGACCAGCTTGGGGCGGTCGATGCCCGCGCGGTACAGGTCCTCGATCTCGCCGCAGAGCTGGTTGGTGATCTCCGGCGCGCGCTGCCAGTCGATCCTGAGCTGGTTGTCGGTCCAGCGGACCACGTCGTGCTTGTGGAGGTAGGCGAAGAGGAGCTGGCCGCCGAGCCCGTCGTAGTTCTTCACGCGGTCGCCGGTGACCGGGAAGCGGAACATCCGGTCGAAGAGGACGGCGTACTGCACGTCGCGCGCCTGCGGGACGCCCTCGGCCTCCAGCTTCACGGCCTCCTTGAAGGCGGTGAGGTCGCAGCGCAGCTCTTCCAGGCCGTACATCCAGAACGGCTGGCGCTGCTTGATCATGAAGGGGTCGAACGGCAGGTCGCCGTGGCTGTGGGTGCGGTCGTGGACCATGTCCCACAGGACGAACGCCTGCTGGCAGCGGTCCTGGTCGCCGACCATCGCGCGGATGTCGTCGGGCAGTTCGAGCCCGAGGAGGTCCACGGCGGCCGCGGTGACGCGGCGGAAGCGGGCCGCCTCGCGGTCGCAGAAGATGCCGCCCCAGGAGAACCGCTCGGGGGCCTCGCGCACGGCGATGGTCTCGGGGAAGAGGACGGCGGAGTTGGTGTCGTACCCGGCGGTGAAGTCCTCGAAGGTGATGCCGCAGAACAGCGGGTTGTCGTAGCGCGTGCGCTCAAGATCGGCCAGCCAGTCGGGCCAGACCATGCGCAGCACGACCGCTTCGAAGTTGCGGTCCGGGTTTCCGTTCTGCGTGTACATCGGGAAGACGACCAGGTGCTGGAGGCCGTCCTCGCGGTGCGCCGCGGGCTGGAAGGCGAGCAGCGAGTCGAGGAAGTCCGGCACGGCGAAGCCGCCTTCGGCCCAGCGGCGCAGGTCCGCGACGAGCGCGCGGTGGTACGCGGCGTCGTGCGGCAGGAGCGGGGAGAGCTCCTCGACCGCGGCTGTCACGCGGTCCACGGCGAGCTCGGCGATGCTCTTCGCCGGGGCGCCGGCCGCCTCGAAGTCGATGGAGCCGTCGGGCGACTGCCAGGGCCGGATCTCCTCCACGGCACCCTTGAGCACCGGCCACGCCGGGTGGTCCACCACCCGCTCACCGGGCTCACTGGCGGAAAGAACCGCACCCTCCGTACCCGACTGCACAAGAATTTCCGTCATGCCCCATCCTCCACGGGAGAACCTCACGTCAGGACACCGTATGCATGCGGGGTTCTCCGCGACAAGGGGGGCCTCCGTAAATTATCCTGCGCCACCCCCATCTGCACCGCTGTTTTTCCTGCCACCCGCTGTTGACTCGATTGCTTCTGCCGCTTCCTGGAGTGCCTTCGCCGCATCGGGGAGTACGTCGGGGAAGCCGAGGAAGCCGTGGAACATGCGCGGGTAGTGGTGCGCGGTGACCTCCACTCCGGCTGCCCGGAGACGCTCGGCGTAGGCCAGCCCCTCGTCGCGCAGCGGGTCGCAGCCGGCCGTGACGAGGTGCGCGGGCGGCAGTCCGGTGAGGTCGGCGGCCCGCAGCGGCGAGGCGAGGTGGGCGAGGGGATGCGTGCCGTCGCCGTCGGGGCCGAGGTACTGCTCCCAGAACCAGCGCATGTGCGCGGCGGTCAGGAAGTATCCGTCCGCGTTCTCCCGGTAGGAGACGGTGTCCCGGGCGGCGTCCAGGACGGGGTAGAGCAGGACCTGCAGCGCGACGGCGGGGCCACCCGCGTCCCTCACTCTGAGGGTCACGGCGGTGGCGAGCCCGCCCCCGCTGCTGTCCCCCGCGGTGACGAGGGCGCTCGGGTCGCCACCGAGGGCGGCGCTCTCGCCGGCGGCCCAGCACAGCGCCGCGTACGCGTCGTCGACGGCGGCGGGGAACCGGTGTTCGGGGGCGAGGCGGTAGCCGACGGAGACGAAGGCGGCACCGGACCGGGCGACCAGACCGCGGACCGTGGCGTCGTGGGAGTCGAGGCCGCAGAGGGTGTAACCGCCGCCGTGGAAGAAGACGACCGTGGGGCGGGGGCCCGGGCGTGGGTATGGATGTGCGTCCGGGTCCGGGAGATAGACGCGTACGGGGATGTCGGGCGCGCCCGGCGGCCCCGGGATCGTCCTGTCCACGACCGCTCCGACGGCGGTCGGTGTCTTCCCTGAGGCGGGCGCGGCAGCCAGGACGCGGCGGGCCTCGACGGCGTCGGTGACGGTGCCGCCGAGGTCGGGGAAGGCGGCGGCCAGGGCGTTCACGAGGGGGCGGGCGAGGGGGTCGAGCCGGTCCGGGGGCCGGGCCGGCTCGGGCCGCGTCACGTCAGGCCCGTTCCGGCCGCTGCCACTTCCGTCGCCGTGTCCGTCGCCGCTTCCCGTTCCTGGGCGCGGAAGTGCGGGATGACCTTCTCGCCCCACTGCCGCAGGGTTTCCAGGCAGGCCTCCTGCGGGACGGTGCCCATCTGGACGAGGCACATGATCTCGTCGGCCCCTGCGTCGCGGAGCCGCTCCACATAGGCGATGGCGTCGTTCGCGGTGCCGTACGCGTGGTCGGCGTTGAACGTGGCGGTCGAGGTGGGCCGCACCGGGATGTCGTGCTCGTGCAGGCGTGCCACGACCTGCTCGGCGGCCTTGCGCATCTCGGCGGCCTCGTCGCTGCCCTCGACGACCGCCTCGTCGGGGATGCCGGCGCCGCCGTACCAGTGCCCGATGGACTGCGCGAAGAACCGCTGCCCGCGGATGCCGACGCGCCGCGCCACCTCCCCGTCGTCGAGCACGATCGTCGGACAGAGCACGGAGAAGTGGTCGTTGACGGCGCTCGACACGAGGCGGGCGTCGGTGCGGGCCGCGATGGCGGCGTCGTACGCCTGCCGCATCCCGGCGATGGACTCGGGTCCCGCGAAGCCCATCACCAGGGCGCCGACGCCGAGTTCGGCCGCCTGGGTCAGCGTCTCGGTCCTGCTGCACGCGAGGAAGAGCGGCGGGTGCGGGGTCTGCTTGGGGCGCGGCAGGATCGGGTGCGGACCGATGTCGAGGAGCTCGCCGTGATGCTCCAACTCCTCCTTCTCCCAGGCTTTCCCGATGATCCGCAGCGCTTCCTCGACCTCTTGGGCCGTACGTTCCCTGTCGACCCCGCAGAGCGACGTCTCCTGCTCGGTGCCGCCCCGCCCGGCACCCAGGTCGAGCCGTCCTCCGGAGAGCAGGTCCAGCATGGCGGCGCGCTCGGCGACCCTCACCGGGTGGTTGAAGTTGAACGGCATGCAGACGACGCCGTGGCCGATGCGGATGGTGCTGGTGCGTGCGGCGACCCAGGTCAGGAAGATTTCCGGTGCGCTCATGTGCGCGTACCACTTGAGGGAGTGGTGCTCGACCGCCCAGACGCGGTCGAACCCCATCTCCTCCGCGAGCACGGCCTGTTCGACGCAGTCGTGGATGACCTGATGCTCGCGCTCGACGGTCGGGTCGGCGAGCTGCGCCTCGAAGATGACGGAGAACTTCACGTGCCCTCCAGGGAGTTGTGCCGTTACGGCATGGCCCTTGGTGTTTCGATTAGTCATATGACTAGCCGTCAGGTCGTGAAGTCGCAAGGGACACGTGCGGGAAATCCGCGGCCCGGAGCGGGCGCCTCGGGGGTCAGGCAGGGGTGTCCGCGAAGGGGGCGCCCGGGGTGAAGGCTCGGGCCGCGAAGCGTTCGCCCATGCGGCGGTGGGCGGGGGCGTCCGGGTGGAGGTCGTCGGGGAGGGGGAGTTCCTCGGCGTCGTCGGGCCCGTAAAGGTCGCGGCCGTCGAGGTAGTGGAGGTTCGGGTCGTCGGCGGAGCGCTGCTTCACGATGCGGGCCAGCTCGTCGCGGATGACGTTGAGGGTGAGCTTGCCCATCGCCCGTTCCGCGGGGTCGCCCATGGCCTTGAAGCGGAGCCGCCCCTCGCCGAAGTCGCTGAAGTCGGGTGCGCTGGGCCCGGGGGTGTCCTCGTGGATGGGGCACAGTATCGGGGAGACGACCAGCAGGGGCGCCTCGGGGTGTCCCTCGCGGATGGTGTCGAGGAAGCCGTGCACCGCGGGGGCGAACGCGCGCAGCCGCATCACGTCGGCGTTGACCACGTTGATGCCCATCTTGACGCTGATCACGTCGGCGGGGGTGTCCCGTATGGTGCGCGCGGTGAACGGGTCGAGCAGGGCGCTGCCGGCCAGACCGAGGTTGATCAGCTCCACACCGCCGAGCGACGCGGCGAGCGCGGGCCACGTGGCGGTGGGGCTCGCGGCGTCGGAACCGTGGCTGATCGAGCTGCCGTGGTGCAGCCACACCTTGCGGCCCGGGTCGCGTGCGGGCTCGACGGGGGCGTCGGTGCGCAGGGCGATGAGCTCGGTGGTCTCGTTGTGCGGCAGCCAGATCTCGACGTCCTTCATCCCGTCGGGCAGCGCGGTGAAGCGCAGGGTGCCGGGGTCCCCGGCGGTGCGCTCGGCGGTCCCTGCGGTCATGTCGATGGTCAGGACGTTGCCGCCCGTCACGCTCGCGCTGCCGGCCGGGCGGCCGTCGACGAGCAGATCGTAGATGCCGTCGGGGCGGGGCGGCGCGCCCACGTAGAACCGCTTCGTGGGCAGCGTGTCGAGCTCGACCGCGGTGGCGCGGGTGCGGAACGCCAGGCGTACGCCGGAGGGCTGGGACTCGGCCATGGCGAGCTGGCCGTCGGTGTTCTGGGCGCGGGCCCAGGCGGGGAGCCGGTGCGGCAGCACGCCGTGCTCGGTGTGCTCCACGTCGAGCGCGCCGCGCAGCAGCTCGGCGGTGATGGGCGTGGCGGTCCAGTGGTGGTGGTCGGTATGCATGGCCTCAACCTGTGATCAAGTGAATCAAGTATGTGGACTGGGCTGCTCAGGCGGCCGGTGCGGGCCAGTTGCGCAACAGGGCGTCCAGGGCGTCGATGACGCGCGTCCACGTCTCCTGCGAGTCGGGCGCGCTGTGGCTGAACCCGCCGCCGAGCTCCAGGCTCACGTAGCCGTGGAAGACGCTGCCGAGGAGGCGGACCGCGTGCGTCTGGTCGGGTTCCGTCAGGTCGTACCCGCGCAGGATCGCCCGCGTCATCTCCGCGTGGCGGCCGCCGGCGCTGGCCGCGGCCGCCTCGGGGGTGAGCCGCAGCTGGGCGGCGGCGTAGCGACCGGGGTGCTCACGGGCGTAGTCGCGGTAGACGTTCGCCAGGGCGGCCAGCGCGTCCTTGCCCGCCCGGCCGGCCAGCGCGTCCGCGCCCCGGTCGGCGAGCTCGGCCAGGGCGAGGAGGGCGATCCCGGTCTTGAGGTCCTGGGAGTTCTTCACGTGCGAGTACAGGCTCGCGACCTTGACGTCGAAACGGCGGGCGAGCGCCGAGACGGTCACCTGGTCGAAGCCGACCTCGTCGGCCAGCTCGGCCCCTGCCTGGACCAGACGTTCCGTGGTCAGCCCCACGCGCACCATGGCGTACCCCTCTCTCGGCATAACCGATTATGCAGTTGCCTAAAGCCTTTAGGCAAACCGGCATGTCGATTAGGGGTCCGCCATGCAGATGAGGGAGCGCGTCGCGCTCGGGCTCTCTCCCCCCCCCGGTCAGGGCACCGTGATGTGGCCGGGGGCGGGCAGGCGCGGCGCGGTGGCCGGTTCGTGGATGTCCGCGAGGGCCATGAAGAGCAGGGCGACGGCGAGGGCGCCGGGGTCCGGGACGCCGAGGGCGTGGTCGCCGACGTAGCTGGCGCGGCCGCGCCGGGGGCGCAGGGACGCGGTGGCGAGGGCGCCGCGGATGGCCGCTTGGGCGGCGTCGGTGAGCGGGGCCTCGGTGAGCGGGGTGTCGGCCCGTGCCGCCGCCAGGGATGCGGCGGCGGGTGCGAGTGCGTCGACCAGCGTGCAGTCGCCGGGGACCGCGCCTCCCACCCGGTGGATGGCGGCGTGGCCGGCCGCGGCGGCCTCCGCGAGCGCGGCGACCGACGGCGCCCCGCCGTCCGCGGGCGACGCGGCGGCCAGGTGCTGGAAGAGGAGCCCAAACAGGGGCCCGCTGGTGCCCCCGACGTCGTTGAGGAAGGCCTCGGCCAGCGCTGTCGTGCCGTCCACGCCGGTCTCGTCGGCGAGCTTCACCGCACGGCGTACGCCGCCCGCGAGGTTGTCGCCGAAGTCGCCGTCGCCGACGAGCTGGTCGAGCTTGGTGAGGTTGTCGCGCACCTGCGTGACGGTGAGTGCGTAGCGGTCGAGCAGGGCGCGGTCGCCGCCCGTGCGCGGCGCGGGAGCCGGGGAGCTCGCGGACGTCGGCACCGGCGGCACGGACTCGCCCGGGGCGAGCGAGGGGCGCGGCAGGACGAGCGGGGTGCGGGTGGGGGCGGTCCACAGGTCGGCCCACCCGTCTTCGAGCCGCGTGAGGGTGAGGGAGAAGCCGGCCATGTCCAGGGCCGCGGTGAAGGTGCCGGGGACGACCAGGACCGGCCGGAGGCCGCGGGCGGTGAGTTCGTCGCTCAGCAGCACCGCGATGGCGTTGAGCTCCAGCTCGGTGGTGGCGCCGAGGCCGTTGACGAGGGCGAGCACCTCGTCGGGGCCGTCGGGCAGCGCGTCGAGGAGGTCGTCCGTCATGCGCCGGACGAGGTCGCCGGTCGCGGGCCGGGCGATGGTGCGGGTGCCGCGCTCGCCGTGGATGCCGACTCCGTAGTCGAGGGTTCCCTGCTCCAGTGCGAACGCGGGGCTCACCGTGGTGGGCGACGTCTGGGCGCGGGCCGCGACGGCGATGCTGCGGGACCGGGCCACGACCCGCCGGCCGAGATCGGCGAGCTCCTCCAGCGTCGCGCCCCGGTCGGCCGCCGCGCCCAGGAGCTTCTCGACGACGACCGTGGCGGCGGTGCCCCGGCGGCCGGTGGCGCTGTCCGCGCTGTCGGTGGCCAGGTCGTCGTCGACGAGCACCGTGGCGACGGGGATCCCGTCGTGCCGCAGGCGCTCCGCCGCGATCTGGAAGTTGATCACGTCGCCGGTGTAGTTCTTGACGATGTGCAGGACGCCGTCGCTCTTGGCGGCCGCCGCGCTCGCCTCGTAGATCTGCCGGTTGTGCGGGGAGGCGAAGATCTCGCCGGGACAGACGGCGTCCAGGCCGCCCCGCCCCAGGAGGCCCGTGTGCAGCGGCTCGTGCCCGGAGCCGCCGCCGGAGACCAGTGCGACCGTGCGGGCCGGGTCGGCGTCGCGCGCCCGCAGGTAGAGCGGGCTGCTGTTCACCTCGATCAACCCGGAATGCGCCAGGGCCAGCCCGCGGGCGGCGGTCAGCACGGCGTCGGTCTCCGGCAGGAAGTGGCTCATCGGCGGCTCTCCGTAAGTGTGCGGTGGTGCGTGGCGTACGCGGCGGTCGGCGTGCATGCGGGCAACGGGCGTGAGGCGTACAACGTACGACTGCTTCCGGCACCCGGCACCCCATCCGGCACCCGGCACCTCGGAGTTCCGGCCGTGCCAGGTGATGCGGCGCTCACCATGGCCGTCCGCCCCGCCCCAAGGTCGGCACTCACGGATACCGGCACTCCCGCGTTCCGGTGGCCGGGTCCTTGTGCGAGGCTGGCACCGCGCACCGGCGCGGGCGGCGATCCGCTGCGGGCGCGGCACTCTTCGTACGACAGCCCCATCTTTGCGAGGTCTTTACAGTTGCTGGACGCGCGGCGCAAGGATCTCGGACGGATGCTGCGGGCCTGGCGGATGGCGCGGGACCCCGCGCTGCTGCCCGGCCCCGTGCCCTTCCGCGGCCACCGGAGATATCTCACCCAGCTCGACATGGCCCTGCTGCTCGGCGTCTCCGAACGCTGGTACCGCGCCTTGGAGCGCGGCGAGGACCGCAAGTACGCGCGCGGGATGATCGCCGGTGTCGCGCGCATCCTGGACCTCTCCCCCCGGCAGGCGACCGCTCTGTACCGGGGCACCGGCCACCAGCCGCCACGCCACCGGGCCGAGGGCGCGCGGCCGGACGCCGCGCTGCTGGACCTGCTGCACCAGCAGCGCCGGGTGAGCTGGATCTGTGACCAGGCCTGGGACGTGCTCGCCGCCAATGCCGTGGCGGCGCGCCACTGCCCCTGGCTGGCCCGCACCGGTGCCAACGTCATGACCTGGGCGTTCTCCGCCGAGGCGCGGTATCAGCTGCGGGACTGGGACACGAAGTGGGCCGCGCCGCTGCTCGGGCGGCTGCGCCTCGCCTGGCAGCGCTGGCCGGACAACGAGCGCCTGGACGAGGTGGTGCGGACCGTGCGGCGCGAGCCGGGCGTCGCCGAGCTGTGGGAGCGTACGGCCGATGTCCGGGGCCCTTCCGGCGACGCGGCGCTCCCCATGTACTTCCCGCTGGTGGCGCCCGATCCGGTCGACGTGCGCGTCGCTGCCTACGGCCGGTTCGGCGACACGTCGCTGCGCTGGCTGGTCCTCACCCCGGTGGACCCGGCCGTCATGTTTCCTTGAGAACAGGGTGAGGGCCCCGCCGCGCCCGGCGGCGGGCCCGCGTCACCAGCAGCGCGACGCCGAGGACCGCCCCTGCCCCGGCGTATCCGACGACCATGTCCTGCTGGGCGGGGGACTCGCTGATGTGGGCGACGCCCTGCGCCGACACCCAGACGCGGTCGCCGGTGATGCTGCTCGTCCCCTCCCCCTCCTCGTCCCACACGCCGTCCTCCGGGACGCCCCGGACGGCGCCGCGCACCGTGCGGCCCTGGGGGTCCCGCCATGCGAAGTGGTCCAGTTCGTCCCCGTCGGTGACCGTCGCCCAGTACCCGGAGAGGTAGGTGTCGGTGGCGACGAGCGCGTGACGCAGCGGGAGGGCGAAGGCCGTCAGGACGGCCGCCCACACCATCACCGTCAGGACCCCGCGGATTCCGCTCCGGCTGCTGCCCGTCGTACGCCGACCACCACCACTCACACCGCGTCTCCCGCCCCGTGTCCACCAGCAGCCCCCGCCGGGGTGTCACGATACGGCCGTCAGCCCGGCAGGCCGGCGAGCCAGTCGACCAGCGGCCGGTTGACCTCCGCGGGGCGTTCCTGCTGCAGCCAGTGGCCGCAGCCGTCGAGGACGTGCGAGGAGCACAGTCCGGGCAGCGTGTCGGGGAAGGCCGCGATCGCGTCGGCGAGCCAGGTGGTCGAGGCGTCCAGCGCGCCGCCGATGAACAGGGACGGCTGCGTGATCGGGGCGCCCGCGAAGCCGGGGGTGAGGTCCTCCCAGTCGCGGTCCATGTTCCGGTAGCGGTTGAGCGCGCCGGTCAGGCCGGTCCGCTCGAACTCCCCGGCATAGACGTCGAGGTCGCGCCCGGTGAGCCAGCCGGGCAGCCGCCCGCAGGGGAACCGGTCCCGCAGCCGGCCGCCGCGGCTCGCGAAGTGCGGGTCCAGCGCGTCGGGACCCGGCATGGTGTCGCCGGAGAACGCGGCGTAGAAGCCCGCGAGCCAGCCCCGGACGTCGGGTTCGATCTCGGCCTCGGCGCGGCCGGGCTCCTGGAAGTACGCGACGTAGAACTCCTCGTCGCCGCCCATTCCCGCGAACACCTCGCTGGGGCGCGGGCCGCCCGGCGGCGTGTAGGGGACGCTCAGCAGGCCGACCGCGCGGAAGACGTCCGGCCTGACGAGCGCGGCGTGCGCGGCGACGGTCGCGCCCCAGTCGTGCCCGACGATCACCGCGGTCTCCTCGCCGAGGGCGTGCACCACGGAGACGGTGTCCTCGACGAGGTCGAGCATCCGGTACGCGGAGACCTCCGCGGGCCTCGACGAGCGGCCGTAGCCGCGCACGTCGACGGCGACCGCCCGGTATCCGGCCGCGGCGATGGCCGGCAGCTGGTGGCGCCAGGAGTACCAGGACTCGGGAAAGCCGTGCACGAGGAGGACGAGGGGGCCCATGCCCTGTTCCACCAGGTGGATCCGGCCCGCCGGTGAGGGGATGAGGCGGTGGGTGCGGTCGGTGGCAGTCGGGGACTGGGTCAGGGACATGAATCCTCCTGGCGGCACGGGCCCTTCTGGGCTCCGGCGACGACTCGGGCCACGAGCATGCGACGCGGGCCGGCCGCAGGACGACGTTTGTTGCCGTTCCGGCAAAGCGGCGCGGGCCCGAGCCGCCTCTCCACCGGCCGCCGACACCGGCACCGGCACCGGCACCGGCACCGGTTACGGAACGATCGAGTCCACATACCCGCCGTCCACCCGCACCGCGCCGCCCGTCGTCGCCGACGCCGGCGGGGAGCTGAGGTAGACGACCATGTGCGCGATCTCCTCCGGCTCGATGAGCCGCTGGATCAGCGACTGGGGGCGGTGCTCGGTCATGAGCTTCCGCTGTGCCTCGTCCCGGGGCAGGGACCGGTCCACCAGTTCGTGGACGAAGTCCTCGACGCCGCCGCCGGTGTGCGTCGGCCCCGCGATCACGTTGTTGACGAGGACGTCGGTGTGCGGCACCGCTTCGAAGCCCTGCGCTTCACCCCGATATCCACTCCCCTTCCCCAGACATACGCCAAGTCCCGTCCCTGCGCCGGGGGTTGACACACCCGGTGGCCGGAATACGTTACATGCAATATGGAACATGCCGTCGAACAACCGGGGGCTCTGTGCCACACACCAGCGATCAACGACCGCGCCCGTGCGATCTCCTGTTGTCGTACGCCCATGTGGTCACCGTCGACGACCGCCGGGCGGTGTACGAGCCGGGGTCGGTCGCCGTCGTGGGCGGCCGTATCGCGGCCGTGGGGCCGGCGGCCGAGGTCGACGCGGCCTGGCGGGCGGCCAGGACCGTGGACTGCCGGGGCCGGGCGGTGCTGCCGGGCTTCACCGACGGGCACACCCATCTGTTCCAGTCGCTCGCCCGCGGCCTGGGCGAGGGACTGCCCATCTGGCCGTGGCTGTGCGAGTTCATGTGGCCGTACTCCATCGCCATGGGCCCGGACGACGCCCGGGTGGCGGCGGCCCTCGGCGCGGTGGAGGCCCTGCGCTCGGGCATCACGACGGTCGTCGACAACCATTACGCGCCCACGGACGCCGAGACGGTCCTCGCCGTGGCCGACGCGGTCGAGTCGGCGGGTCTGCGCGGCGCGATAGCCCGCGGCATGCTGGGCGACCGGACGGCCGTGGCGGCGGCGCGGCGCCTGCCCGAGGAGCTGTTCCGCCACTCCACCGCCGAGGAACTGGAGCTCACCCGCGACTGTCTGACGAGGCGTCCACCGGGTTCGAGGGTGAGCGTGTGGCCCGCCCCGCTGAACCTCAGCTACGTGGACCAGAAGCTGGTCACCGGCTCGGTGGCGCTGGCCGAGGAGTTCAACACACGCTGGCACACGCACTGTTGCGAAGGTGCGAAGGATCCGGTGAGCTACCGGGAGGCGTACGGCCTGCGCCCGGTGGAGTGGCTCGAACGCGCGGGGCTGCTCGACGAGCGGGCGACGCTCGCGCACGCCGTGTGGCTGGACGACGACGAGATCTCCTGGCTGGGTGAGCGCGGGGCGGGCGTCGCCCACAACCCGGCGTCCAACGCGTACCTCGCCTCGGGGGTCATGCGGCTGCGGGCGCTGCGGGAGGCCGGGGCCGTGGTGTCGCTCGGCACGGACGGGCCCGCCGCCGGCCACCGGCAGGACATGTTCGAGGTGATGAAGCAGGCCGTGTTCGGTCAGCGTCAGCACACCTTGGACCCGGCCGTGCTGCGGGCCGAGGAAGCCCTGGAGCTGGCGACGCGCGAGGGCGGCAGGTACGCCGCGGTCGGCGCGGGGCCCATGCAGGGCGGCACGGGGGTGCCCTGGGCCGGCGCGGGGTCGCTGTGCGTCGGCGCGCCCGCGGATCTCGTCGTGGTCGGCCTCGGCCGGCCGCATCTGCGCCCGCTGCACCGCGTCGTGGCGACGCTCGTCCACGCGGCGCGCGGCGCGGACGTCGACATGACCATCGTCGACGGACGGGTCGTCTTCGAGGACGGCCGTTGCCCGCTGGTCGACGAGGAAGCGCTGCTCACCGAGGCGCAGGAGCGGGCCGAACACCTGGTGGAGCGGGCGTCGTTCGGCGGTCTGCGCACACCGTGGCTGCACTGAAGAGTCCCCCTTGCCTCAAAGTTTCTCCGGCTGCCCGTCCGCGGCCTCGTACGTGCGCCACACGTCACGTCCCGTCGGGTCGTCGGCTCACGCCCCAAGGGCGGAGGGAGAACGCACATGCCGCACCGGAAGCGAACCCGGAACCACACAGCGCACCGGAAAGAGGTCCCGGATCCCGTCGAGGCCGTGCCGTCCGTCTGGCGGCTCGGTGTCTACGGCCTGCAGCACGTCCTCGCCTTCTACGCCGGGGCCGTGGTCATGCCGCTGCTCGTCGCCGAGGGCATCGGCCTGTCGGGCGACGACATCGGCCTGCTCGTCAACGCCTCGCTCCTGACCTGCGGCATCGCCACCCTGCTGCAGTCCGTGGGGCTGCCGGGGGTCGGCATCCGGCTGCCGGTCGTCCAGGGCACGTCGACGACCGCCGTCCCCTCGCTCGTCTCCGTCGGCCTCGCGGCGGGCGGTGCGAAGGCCGGGCTGCCGACGGTGTTCGGCGCGGTGATCGCCGCCGGGCTCGCGCTGTTCGTGATCGCGCCCGTCTTCAGCAGGCTGGTGCGGTTCTTCCCGCCGCTGGTCACCGGCACCATCGTCACGATCGTGGGCATCACCCTGCTCGCGGTGGCCGCGCGGCAGGTCGGCGGCGGCGACCCGTCGGCCAGCTCCTTCGGTTCGCCCTCCCAACTCGGCCTGGCAGGCGTCACGTTGGCCGCGATCCTGCTCTTCAACAAACTCTCGCGGGGGTTTCTCGCCACCGTCGCCGTCCTGGCCGGACTCGCCATCGGCACGGTGGTCGCCGCGCTCGCGGGCCGTACGGACTTCTCCGGGATCGGGGACTCCGCCTGGCTTGGCGTGGCGGCGCCCCTGCACTACGGCGCGCCACGGCTCGACGCGGTCGCCGTGCTCTCCGTCTTCCTCGTCATGGTCATCATCGCGGTGGAGTCCATCGGACAGTTCTTCGCCGTCGGGCGGATCGTGGGCCGGGAGGTGTCGGGCCGGCACGTCACCCGCGCCCTGCGGGCCGACGGCCTGGCCACGGCCGCGGCCGGCGCCCTCAACTCCTTTCCCAGCACCGTCTATTCGCAGAACATCGGGCTGATCCAGCTGACCCGGGTGAAGTCGCGCTGGATCGTCGCGGCGAGCGGCGTGATCATGATGCTGCTCGGTCTGGTGCCGAAGGTGGGGGCCGTGGTGGCGTCGATGCCGACGTCCGTGCTCGGCGGGGCGACGATCGTGCTGTTCTCGACGATCGCGGTGGTCGGCGTGCAGATACTCGGCCAGGCAGACCTGACGGACCAGCGCAACACCATCCTCGTCGCGGCCAGTGTCGGCGTCGGCTTCCTGCCCACCGCGTTCCCGCAGTTCGCCGAGCAGATGCCGGGGCGGCAACTGCATGCACTCTTCGAGAACGGCATCATCCTCGGCACCCTCACGGCGGTGCTGCTCAACCTCTTCTTCCACCACCTGAGGCTGCCGGGACAGAGGCACGCACGCTCCATTGACCGGTCGGAACATTACATGCAACATGAAGAACAGGTGGCCGGGTCCGGCACACCGGCCAAAGAGGCTTCGTGACAAGGGAGTTGGGGATGTCCACGCAGAGGGCGGTGAATCCGGTGGCGGCGGGCAGCCTGCTGGCGGAGCGCGCGTACGAGGAGCTGAAGAGCGCCGTGCTCGCGGGCCGGCTGCGCCCCGGCGACGCCCTGTCGGTGCCCGCGCTGGCCGTGCAGATGGGCATCAGCCGCAGCCCCGTCCGCGAGGCCGTGCAGCGGCTCATCCACGACGGCCTCGCCACCCACGCCGCCCACCGGGGCGCCGTCGTCTCCACGGTCGACATCGAGGACGTGCGTCAGCTCTATGTCGTGCGTGAGGTGATGGAGGGCCTGGCGGCGCGGCT
This sequence comes from Streptomyces sp. NPDC050732, assembly GCF_040654255.1. Classification (NCBI taxonomy): domain Bacteria; kingdom Bacillati; phylum Actinomycetota; class Actinomycetes; order Kitasatosporales; family Streptomycetaceae; genus Streptomyces; species Streptomyces sp. NPDC050732. Next base: position 12,388 of record NZ_JBFAHP010000037.1, on the reverse strand, counting down.
GGCGACGGAGCGTCTGGACGCCGCCACGGTGGACGAGCTGAGCCGCCTCCTGGAGCGCCACGAGGCCGTCGTCGCCTCGGAGTTCGACGAGCAGGCGCACATCGAGATGGACATGGCGTACCACCGGCTGATCCGCGAGGCGGCGGGGAACGACCATCTGACCGCCGCCCTCGACACCATTCAGGGCAAGGCACATCTGGCCCTCCACTCGCTGTGGCGCAGCCCGCAGGCCCCGCGGCTCGCGGTCGACGAGCACCGGCGCATCTTCGAGGCGATGACGGCGGGCGACCCGGACGCCGCCGAGCAGGCCGCCCGTGACCACATCAGGCGCCTGCGGACCCGCCTCTCCCAGGCCGTGACGGCGGACCCGGCGCAGGACACGGACCGCCGGGCGGTACGCCCCATCGCGTAGCAGCACGGCCCATCACCCGTACCAGCGAAGGGATGTGACTGCCCGTGAACACCGCCACCGGTGTGCGTCGCGGCGTCGGCGAGAGCGTCCGGCGCCCCGACGGCAGGCTGAAGGTCCGTGGCGACTTCGCCTACGCGTCGGACCTGCGCTGGGAGGGCATGGTGTGGGGCGCGACCCTGCGCAGCCCGCACCCTCACGCCCGCATCCTGCGCCTGGACACCACCCGGGCGATGCGGCTGCCGGGCGTGGTGGCGGTGCTCACCCACGAGGACGTGCCGGGGCGGCGGCTGTACGGGATGAAGGTCGCCGACCAGCCGGTGCTCGCCGGGGACCGCGTGCGCCATCAGGGGGAGCCGGTCGCCCTGGTGGCCGCCGAACACCCGGAGACGGCCCGCCGGGCGCTGCGCCTCATCGAGGTGGAATACGCGGAGCTGCCCGCGCTCACCGACCCCCGGCAGGCGCTCGCCGGCACGGGACCGCCGGTCCACGAGCGGCGTGTGGACGGCGGGCGGGGCAACGTCGTACGCCATGTCCGCATCCGGCACGGGGACCTGTCCGCCGCGCGGAGGTCGGCGGACGTGATGGTCTCGGGGACGTACGAGGTCGGGATGCAGGACCAGGCTTTCCTCGGCCCGGAGGCGGGGCTCGCGATACCGGGCGAGGACGGCGGCGTGGACGTGTACGTGTCCACGCAGTGGCTCCATGACGACCGGCGCCAGATGTGCGCGGCGCTCGGTCTGCCGCCCGGGAAGGTGCGGCTCACGCTGTCCGGCGTGGGCGGCGCGTTCGGCGGGCGCGAGGACGTGTCGGTGCAGATCCACGCGGCGCTGCTGGCGCTGCACACGGGCCGTCCGGTGAAGATGAGCTACCACCGTGAGGAGTCCTTCTTCGGGCACGTGCACCGCCATCCGGCGCGGATGTGGTTCGAGCACGGTGCCACGCGCGAGGGCAGGCTCGTATTCGTCAGGGCGCGGCTGCTCTTCGACGGCGGGGCGTACACCTCCACGTCACAGGTCGTCATCGCGAACGGTTCGTACTTCGCCGCGGGCGCCTACGACGTGCCGCACGTGGAGATCGACGGCTACTCCGTCTTCACGAACAACCCTCCCTGCGGGGCGATGCGCGGCTTCGGGGCCGTCCAGTCCTGCTACGGCGTGGAGTCCAACCTCGACAAGCTGGCACGCGAACTGGCCCTTGACCCGGTCGAGTTACGCGTACGCAACGCCATGCGGACCGGGACCGTACTGCCGACCGGGCAGGCGGTGGACGGGCCCGCGCCCGCCGCGGAACTTCTGGAGAGGCTCCGCGCCCGCCCGCTCCCGGCCGCCGCCGAGGGTCCCTTCGGCCTCCCCGGCGGCCTCAACAACACCTCGCACGGCGAGGGCGTCAGGCGTGGTGTCGGTTACGCGATCGGGGTCAAGGCGATCGGCTTCTCCGGTGGCGTCGACGACCGCTCGGTGGCTCGCGTGCGGCTCTCCCTCGTGAACGGCGAACCCGTCGCCGAGATCCGCACGGCGGCGGCCGAGTGCGGGCAGGGCATCGTCACCGTCCAGGCGCAGATCGTCCGCACCGAGCTGGGCGTGGACCGGGTCGTGGTCCTCCCCGCGGACACCCGGGCCGGCGACGCGGGCTCGGCGTCCGCGTCGCGGATCACCTGGATGAGCGGGGGCGCGGTCCAGGGCGCGTGCAAGGAGCTGCGGGAGCGGCTCGCCGGTCTCGGCGACCGGCCGCTCCCCGAACTCCTGACCGAGCACGGCCCGTTGGAGGCGGAGTACGAGTTCGCGCACCGCCGCACGTACCCCGTCGATCCCGAGCGTGGACAGGGCGACGCGCACATCGCCTTCGCGTTCGCGGCACACCGGGCGGTCGTCGATGTCGACACCGACCTCGGCCTGGTGAAGGTGGTGGAGCTGGCCACCGCGCAGGATGTCGGCAAAGCGATGAATCCCCTGGCGGTGGAGGGGCAGATCGAGGGCGGCAGCGCGCAGGGCCTGGGCCTCGCCCTCATGGAGGAGCTGCGGGTCTCCGGCGGGCGGGTGCGCAATCCGTCCTTCACCGACTACCTGATCCCCACCATCGCGGACATGCCGCCCGTCCCCATCGACCTGCTCGAACTCCCGCACCCGGACGCGCCGTACGGCCTGAACGGCGTGGGCGAGCCGCCGACCCTGTCGTCGACGCCCGCGATCGTCAACGCGCTGCGCGACGCGACGGGCCTGGACCTGACCAGGGTGCCGGTGCGCCCCGAGGACATCACCGGGCTCGGGCCCACCGACGGCGGCCCCCAGGGTCCCCACGACACGGAAGGGAGGTGAGGCGGGCCCTGCCCCGGGTCCCCAAACGGTCCACCAGCAGACACACGGTCGGTACCAGCCGGGAAGGAACGAGCACCTTGATCATCGACACCCACATGCATCCCACGAACGTCGTGGACCAGGCGTGGCGGCACGACGGTTCCCCGTTCACGGGCGAGCGCACCATCGAGATGATGGACGGCCCGTACATGATCAACGGCAAGCCGCGCCGCATCGACTACGGCTGCATCATGCCGCCGCCCGGCAACAGCGTCTGGCAGGACGGGATGCGTACCGGCCGCGAGGGCATCCGCGACTACATGGCGTACATCACCGAACTGGTCCAGCGGCACCCGGACCGCTTCATCGGGAACTTCATGTACAACCCGCGCTTCGGCCCCGAGAACGGCGCGAAGGAGCTGGAGTTCCACGTCAAGGAGTACGGCTACAAGATGGTGAAGCTGCATGCCAACATGCACGCCTACCGTCCGGACCGGGCTCTGGACTGGCTCCGCCCCGTGCTGCGGGTCTGCGACGAGCTGGGGCTCGTCGTCCTGATCCACACCGGGGACGGGCCCTACTCCATTCCGACGCAGTTCTACCCGATCATCCGGGAGTTCAAGGACGTCAACTTCATCCTGGCGCACTTCGGGGTGCAGACGGGCGGGGTGTACTGCTTCGAGGCGCTGTACATGATCCTCGACTCGCCCAACGTGTACGGGGAGTCGGGCTGGCTGCTGCAGTCGCGGATCGTGGAGTTCGCCCAGCAGATGGAGCGCCACCAGCTGGTGTTCGGCACGGACTCGCCGCCCAACGAACCGGGCATGTGGGCGCGGGAGTTGGAGGTGCTGTGCGGCCCGCCGCCGCAGGGCATGCACCTGTCCGAGGACGACCTGGAGGGCTACCTCGGGAACAACATGGCCAAGCTGCTCGGCCTGAAGCCCACTCCCCCGCCGCGCGACCGGGTGGAGGCGCAGCTGCGCCTGAAGGACACGTACGCCTCCTCGCCGGCCACGCTGTCGGGGCCGTAACCGCGTCCTCGGGGCCGCCCTCGGGAGACCGGGGGCGGCCCGCCCTGCCCTCTGCCCGTGTTCGCGGCGACGAGAAACGGAGCTCCCCATGCGGCGCATCGGCCACCTCCTCCCCTCCACCTCACTCGGCGCCGACCGCTGGGCGGCGCAGATCTGCGCACCCCTCTCGGTGGAAGCCGCACACCCCACGGCGCGGGCCGCACTGCCCGAGCAGCTGTGCGGTCCCGCGATCGCGGGCGCCCAGGCCGCCGAACTTGCGCGCGGCGCCGCCCAGTTGGCGCAGGCGGGCGCGGACGCCGTCGTGTGGAACGGCGGCTCGTGCGGGCTGCACGGCCTGGCGCACGCCCGGGCCGTCGCCCGCACGATCGAGGCCACGGCGGGCGTGCCGGTCTCCACGGTCACGCTCGGCCAGCTCGACCTCCTGGCCCGCCACGCCCTGCCCTCCCTGGCCCTGGTGGCCGCGGGATCGCGGGAGAGCGCAGGGCGCGTCGCCGACACGTACGTCGCCGCGGGGCTGCGCGTCACCTCGGTCACCGCGCTCGGCCTGGGGACGCCCCGGGAGGCGGCGGAGCTGCCGGTGGCGCGGCTGCGGCGGCTGCTGCTCGACGCGGGCTCCGACGACGCGCGGTGTCTGGTGGTGGCGGGCACGGAGCTGCCGGTGGCGCCGGTGGCGGCGCTCGTGGAGCGGGAGCTCGGCAAGCCCGTGTTCGACGGGGCGCGGGTCGCGGTGCACACGGGCCTGGAGCTCCTGGGACTGCATGTCGACTCGCCTGTCTGGGGTCGGCTGTTCACCTCCGGCGCCCACACGGGAGTGTGCTGTGACACACACTGAGGTGACATCCACTGAGGCGACCACGGAGACCGCGTACACGAGTGCGCAGGATCTGCGCGCGTTCCTGCGCGCCCACGGCCCGGGGCAGGCCGCCGACGTACTGACCGTGACGCAGGAGATCGAGGGCGAGGACGTGGCCGCGCTGGTCATGGAGCTCGCCGGGCGGGGCCGTGCCGACCTCCTTATGTGCCCGCGGGTCGCGGGGCTCGGCACGACGCTGATCACCAATGTCTTCGCGTCGCGGGACCGCATCGCCCGGCTGCTCGGTACGGACCGCGCGGGCCTGCACCGCGCCTACCAGGCGGCCGCCGCGCGCCGCTGGGAGCCGCGCGTGGTCGACGACGGTCCTGTCCTGGAGGTGGTCGAGGAGGGCGACGCGGTGGACCTCGGCACGCTGCCGCTGATCCGGCACTTCGCCTCCGACCGCGCCCCGTACATCACCAACGGCATCATCACGGCGGAGGCACCGCCCGACACACCCGGCACACACGGCACACACGGCACACCCGGCACACCCGGCCGCGCGGGCAACCTCAGCTACCACCGCTCCATGGTCCACTCCCGCACCGAACTCGCCACGAGCCTGCACTCGCGCGGCCATCTGTGGCAGCTCCTGCGGCTCGCCGAGGAGCGGGGCGAGGTGCTTCCGGTGGCGATGGTGATCGGCGCGCATCCGCTGTTCCTGCTCGCCGCGTCGGCCCGGGTCGGCCCCGACGTCGACGAACGCACCATCGCGGGCGGCCTGTTCGGCGCTCCCCTCGACGTCGTGCGGACCCCGCGCCGCGGCATCCGGGTGCCGGCCGGGGCCGAGATCGTCCTGGAAGGGTTCATTGATCCGGGACGGCGGGCCGCGGAAGGGCCGTTCGGGGAGTTCTCCGGCTATTCCTCCGACCGTTCCACCAACAACGTCCTCACCGTGGAGACGGTCCTGCGCCGCCGTGACGCCCTCCTCCTCGATGTCGTCGGCGGCAACACGGCCGAGCACCTCAACCTCGCCCGGCTGCCCCGCGAGGCGGAGATGGCCGACCAGCTCCGCCGCCGCTTTCCCGAGGTCACCGCCCTGCACTACCCCACGTCCGGGACGCACTTCCACGCGTACGTCGCCCTCCGCCAGGCCCGCCCCGGCCAGGCGCGGCAGGTCATGCTCGCGCTGCTCGGCTGGGACCCGTATCTGAAGACCGTCGTCGCGGTCGACGAGGACGTGGACGTCACCCGTGACACGGACGTGCTGTGGGCGATGGCCGCCCATCTGCAGCCGCACCGCGACCTGTTCGTCGTCGACGGCCTCCCCGGCAGCCCCCTCGACCCGTCGTCGACCACGGACGGCACCACGTCCCGCATGGCCCTCGACGCGACGCGCGGCGCGGACTTCCACGGCGTACGCATCCGTGTAGAGCCGAGGCGCATGGAGACCGCGCGACGCCTGCTCGACGGGGACGGGCCACGCGGCTGAGGTCTCCGCACCGGCTCACGGTGACTTCAGTACGTCGACCAGGACCCGCGCATGTCCGTGCGGCAGGTCCTTGGCCGCCGTGAGCAGGGCCAGCCGCCCCGCGCGCGCGACGGCGCGCAGCCGGTCGACGAGGGCACGGGCGCCGTCGTCCCGCTCCACAGTGTCGTGGATCCGCTTGACCCGTGCGTCGAGAGGGCGGGTCGTCATCATGTCGACATCGTGCTGCCGCCGGGCGCGGACCGCGCGCGTGACCCGTTCGGGCGACCAGCGCGGGCCGTGGCCCCCGCGCCCTGTTCCAGTGAGGCCATGAGGCGACGGATCGGCAGCATCGACCGGCGGTGGTTCGAACGGGTGGCTTCGGCGCGGCTGCCCGGCGCCGACCAGGTGCTGCCGCCGCTCAGCGCCGCGGCCGACCACGGGCGGCTGTGGTTCGGTTCGGCGGCGGCCCTCGCGGCGGTCGGCGGCCCCGCGGCCCGGCGTGCCGCGCGGCGCGGGGTGGGTTCCCTCGCGCTGGCCTCGCTGACGACGAACGTGGCGGCCAAGTACGCCGTGCGCCGGCGCCGCCCCGGCCTGGACGCGGTCCCCGTGGTACGGCGCCTGTCGAAGTCTCCGTGGACGTCGTCGTTCCCGTCCGGGCACTCCGCTTCGGCGGCGGCGTTCGCCGTGGGGGTGGCCCTGGAGGCGCCCCGGTACGGCGCGCTGATCGCGCCGGTCGCGGCGGCCGTGGCCTTCTCCCGGGTGTACGTGGGGGTCCACTATCCCGGCGACGTGCTCGCGGGCTGCGCGCTGGGGGCGGCCGCCGCCGCGGTCACCTGCTACTGGTGGCCGCCGCGCCCCTCGCCCGAGCGGCAGCGGCGGACCCGGGTGCGGGTGCCCGCCCTGCCGGAGGGCGAGGGCCTTGTCGTGGTCCTCAACTCCGGTTCCGGAAAGGGCGTGCCGGGCCGGCTGCCCGCACGCGAACACCTGGAGCTGCTGCTGCCGAAGGCCGAGATCGTGGCGTGCGGCCCGGCGGACGACCTCCGTGAGGTCCTGGACGAGGCGGTGGCGCGGGCGAGCGGGTCGGCCGGTGTGCTCGGCGTCTGCGGCGGCGACGGCACGGTGAACGCCGTCGCCCGGCGGGCCGCGGACGCCGGGCTCCCGCTGGCGGTGTTCCCCGGGGGCACCCTCAACCACTTCGCCCTGGACGTGGGCGTGCCCACCTTCGAGGACACCGCGCACGCCGTGCTGCGGGGCGAGGCCGTCCGCGTCGACCTGGCACGGGTGCGGGACGGCGAGGGCGCGGACGTGACCGGTTTCGTCAACACCTTCAGCATCGGCCTCTACCCGGAAATGGTGCGCAGGCGGGAGAAGTTGGAGGGCCGCATCGGCAAGTGGCCCGCCGCGGCGTGGTCGGTCGTGGAGGTGCTGCGGACGGCGACGCCCCTGCGGATCCGGCTCGACGGCCACGACCGCGTGCTGTGGCTGCTCTTCGCGGGCAACGGTCAGTACGTGCCGGACGGTCTCGCGCCCACGCACCGGCCCCGCATGGACGACGGCCTGCTCGACATCCGCACCGTCGACGCCGGGGCGCCGCTGGCCCGCACCCGCGTCGCCCTCTCCGCCCTGGGCGGCGCGCTGCGGCGCTCCCGGGTGTTCCGTGCCGAGCGTGCCGAACAGCTGAGGCTCAGCGGCCTGGAGGACGTGGCCACCCTCGCGTACGACGGCGAGACCGCGCCCGCGCCGGACTCCCTGCACCTCGACAAGCGGCACGCCGCCCTGACGGTCTACAGCCCGGCCGCACGCCTGGACGAGATCGCGCAGCGGGCCCGCACCATGACGCGGGCAGCGAGCCACCGCCCGCGCCGCGACCCGGCCTGACCGCTGCCGCTCTCGCCCTCGGACCGGCAACTACCCGACAGGGAAGAGCTGTTGATGCTGTAGCGAGAGCCGCGCCGTGACGCGCCGGCCCGCGACGCCGCGAACCTCGCGGGCGCCCCTGTTCCGGTGGTGGCGGTGAGCGAATCGAGCACACCCTTGCGCGGGGAGCGGGCCGTTCACTTCAATGCGGCGTATGGCAGCCCGTCGAACGACCTCGCAGCAGCAGGTGGCCGCCGACGCCACCGGAACCCCCGACAGCGGCGGGCTGCCGCCGACCGCGTGGGCCGTGCTCGGGCTGCTCTCCTTCCCCGGGGAGCGGACCGGGTACGAGCTCAAGAAGTGGGCCGACGCCTCGCTCCGCTTCTTCTACTGGTCGCCCGCCATCAGTCAGATCTACGCCGAGCTGCGCCGCCTCGAAGGGCTCGGGTACGCCACGTCACGGCGCTCGGGGCCGGAGGCGCCCCGCACCAAGCGCGCGTACGCCATCACCGACGAGGGCCGTGCCGCGCTGGCCGCCTGGGCGGGCGGCGGCCAGGACGTGGGCCCGCCCGTCCTCAAGCACCCGCTGCTGCTGCGGATCTGGCTCGGCCACCTCACCGCACCGGAGCAGTTGCGGGCGCTGGTCGCCGAGCACATCGCGCGGACCGAGGACGAGTTGCGGGAGGTCAGGGCCGCGCTCGCGCGGGCGGACGGCGCGCCGGCGTGGTCGCACCCCCAGGTCGCGCTGCGGTGGAGCGAGCGGCGCCTGGAGTCGGAGGTCGAGCTGGCGCAGGCGATGCTCGGCGACCTCGACGAGCTGGACGCGAGGACGACTTCAGCGAATTGACCACGGCGACGGGCCGGGACGGGCTCGACGGGCCGACCGCGGAAGGGCGCCGGTCAACGCGTGGAGGACTCGCCCACGCCCGGGTGAAGCGACTCGCCCCGGCGGCGCTCCCGGCGGTAGGACGGACGGGCCAACCGCCCCCCGCCGTACGGAGCCGCGTACCCGTGAGCACCCGCGCCGTCCTTGTCGCCGCCCTGATCACCGGGCTCCTGCTCGGCATCTCGGGAACCAGAGCGGACAGCTCCACTCACTCGCGTCCACCCGGTTCCCACGCCGGAGCGGGCCATTAGGCTGCGACATTGCCGCACGGCTTCATCCGTCCTCGCCGCGCGGTCGCCGAGCCTCCGTCGACGGAAGCGAGTGGATCTTGAACTTCCTCACCATCGGTCACCGCGGGGTCATGGGTGTCGAACCCGAGAACACCCTCCGTTCGTTCGTCGCCGCACAGGCGGCGGGCCTCGATCTCATCGAGCTCGATCTGCATCTGAGCAAGGACGGCGCCCTCGTCGTCATGCACGACGCCGACGTGGCCCGTACGACCGACGGCAAGGGGCCGATCGCCGAGAAGACCCTGGCCGAACTGCGCGAGCTCGACGCCGGCCGCGGCGAGCGCGTCCCCGTCTTCGAAGAGGTCCTCGACGCGGTGAAGGCGCCGCTGCAGGCCGAGATCAAGGACGTCGCCGCCGCGCGCGCCCTCGCCGAGGTCATGCACCGCCGCGACCTGGTCGCCCGGGTGGAGGTGATCTCCTTCCACGACGAGGCGATCGCCGAGATCGCGCGCCTTGTCCCCGGGGTGCGCACCGCGCTCGTCGCCAGCCGCTACGGCACCGACGTCGTGCAGCGCGCCACCGCCGTCGGCGCCACCACGCTCATCCTCAACATCCGGCGCCTGACCCTGGAGATCGTCGAGCACGCCAGGAAGGCCGACCTGCGGATCATCGGCTGGGTCGTGAACACGCAGGACGATCTGCGCCTCGTACGGGCGCTGCAGCTGGACGGAGCGACCACCGACTACCCCGAGATCAAGCGGACGGGCCGCTTCACGGCCTAGGCGTCATCCCCCGGCGGGGCCTCAGGCAAGGTCCTTGACCAGCAGTTCGAACTGCAGATCGTCGCGTTGCGGAATGCCGAAGCGCTCGTCGCCGTACGGGAAGGGGGTCATCTTTCCCGTACGGCGGTAGCCGCGCCGCTCGTACCAGGCGATGAGGTCCTCGCGGGCGGATATCACGGTCATGTGCATCTCACGGACGCCCCACGTCTCGCGCGCCGCCCGCTCGGCCTCGGCGATGATCTCCTTGCCGAGGCCCGCGCCCTGCAGCGCCGGGCTCACGGCGAACATTCCGAAGTAGGCGTGGTCACCGCGGTGGGCGAGCTGGCAGCAGGCGACGAGTACGCCGTCCCGCTCGACGGCGAGCAGCCGGCTCGTGGGCGACTCGATGACCTCGACGACGCCCTGCGGGTCGGTGCGCTGCCCCTCCAGGAGGTCCGCCTCGGTGGTCCACCCGGCCCTGCTCGCGTCCCCTCGGTACGCCGACTCGATCAGCGCGACGAGCGCGTCGACGTCGGCGGTGCCGGCGTCGCGGTAGGTGAGTTCACCGGAAGTGGGGCGCGGGGCGGTGTCCATGGAGCTGACTCTCCGAGATTCGTGGCGCGATACGGGACGCCGCCGAGCCTAACCCCCGGCGCAGGCAGCTAGGGTGCGGCCGCATGGTGCACGTACTGAGCGGCAGGACGCTGCTGCGCCCCACGGATCCGGAGCGCTCCCGTGCCTTCTACGGCGAGGCGCTGGGACTCGCCGTCCACCGGGAGTTCGGCACGGGGCCCGAGCGCGGCACCGTCTACTTCCTCGGCGGCGGCTTCCTGGAACTCTCCGGCCGCTCCGACGCCCCGCCCGCCCCCGGGATGCAGCTGTGGCTCCAGGTGGCGGACGTCCGGGCGGCGCACGCGGAGCTGGCGGAGCGCGGCGTCGAGGTGCTGCGCCCGCCGGTCCAGGAGCCGTGGGGCCTGATCGAGATGTGGATCGCGGACCCGGACGGCGTCCGGATCGTCCTCGTCGAGGTCCCGCGCGACCACCCGCTGCGCTACCGCCCCGGGATCGAGTGACCGGACGTCGACCAGGACGGACCGCAGATGTGAAGCACGTCACACGAGCAATCCATCCGGGATGCAGGGGTACATGGCCACGGGTACGGTCCGCAGAAGATCTTCCACAGCCCTGACAGGCCCGAAGGGCCAGAACCCGACAGGCCCGACAGCCCTGAAGTCGATCTCCAACAGCCCAGGAGAGACATCACATGGCAGCTCCCCGGATCCTCATCGTCGGCGGCGGTTTCGCCGGCATGGAGTGCGCTCACAAGCTGGAGAAGAAGCTCTCGCCGCATGAGGCGGAGCTGCGGCTGATCAGCCCAATGGACCACCAGCTGTATCTGCCTCTGCTGCCGCACGTCGCCTCCGGAGTCCTCACTCCGCAGTCGGTCGCGGTGCCGCTGCGCCGGATGCTGCGCCGCACCAGGATCGTGCCCGGCGGCGCCATCGGCATCGATCCCAAGTCCAAGTCCGTGGTCGTACGGAAGATCAACGGCGAGGAGGTCGTGGAGCGCTACGACTACCTGGTCCTGACCCCCGGCAGCGTCACGCGGCAGTTCGACATCCCCGGCGTCGACAAGCACGCGGTGGGCGTCAAGACGCTCGCGGAGGCCGCCTGGATCCGCGACCACGTCATCTCCCAGCTGGACCTGGCGGCGGCGAGCACGAGCCGTGAGGAGCGCGAGCAGCGGCTGCAGTTCGTGGTGGTCGGCGGCGGCTACGCGGGCGTGGAGACCGCCGCGTACCTCCAGCGGCTGACGTGCGCGGCCGTCAAGCGCTATCCGGGCCTTGATGTCTCGCAGATCAAGTGGCACGTGGTGGACGTCGCGCCGAAGCTGATGCCCGAGCTGGGCGAGCGGCTCGGCGACAAGGCGATGGAGATCCTCCAGCGCCGGGGCGTGAACGTCTCGCTCGGCGTGTCCGTGGCGAAGGCGACCGAGGACACCGTCACGCTCACCGACGACCGTGTCCTGCCGTGCCGCACGCTGATCTGGACCGCGGGAGTGGCGCCGAGCCCCCTCATCGCGACGCTCGGCGCGGACACCAACAAGGGCCGGCTGGTCGTCAGGGCCGATCTGACGGTCCCCGGGCTCGACGGCGTCTTCGCGCTCGGCGACGCGGCGGCCGTGCCGGACGTGACCAAGGGCGGCGACGCGATCTGCCCGCCGACGGCGCAGCACGCCATGCGCCAGGGCTGGGCCGCGGCGAAGAACGTCCTCGCGGCGCTGCGCGGCTTCCCGCTCACCGACTACCGGCACAAGGACATGGGTCTGGTCGTCGACCTCGGCGGCATCCAGGCGGTGTCGAAGCCGCTGGGCGTGCAGCTGTCGGGGCTGCCGGCCCAGGTCGTGGCGCGCGGCTATCACCTGGGCGCCCTGCGCACCGTGACCGCCCGCTTCCGCACGGCCGCCAACTGGGGGCTCAACGCGCTCGCGGGCGACGACTACGTACGCACCGGTTTCCAGGCCCAGCGCCCCGCCACCCTCAAGGACTTCGAGATGACCGACGCGTATCTGACGCCGGAGGAGATCAGCAAGAGGGTGGCCTGAGCCCGTCGGCACCGGCTGGGGTTCAAAGACAGGCTCTGAGAGCCTGTC
>NZ_JBFAHP010000036.1:0-95709 GCF_040654255.1 Streptomyces sp. NPDC050732 | reverse complement strand
TGGCGTCTTTGGACTTGAGGCGCGACGCAGGGATAGCGAGTACGCACATACCCCCACACCCCCGCCCCACAGCCGGACAGCCGGCACGCCCCGCACCCGCCAAGCACCCCGTCCCATGCCCGGACAACCGGCGCGCCCCGCACCCGCCAAGCGCCCCGCCCCACAGCCGGACGACAGGCGCGCCCCTACCCGCCCAGCAACCCCCACCCGCTGAACTCCACCGTCCCCCGCTCCCCGTCCCCCCCGTTCGTCGCGCTCATGAACAGGCCCACGTCCTGGGACGCCGTCGCGCCCGGCACCGGAACCGTCGCCACGGTGCGCCACGTCGAGCCGTCGTCCGTCGAGAAGGAGCCCGTGAACGACACGCCCGTGCGGGACAGCCGCAGCAGCACCGGCGCCTTGACGCCGGTGACGCGCTGGTACGTGTCGAGCGTGCCGTCGCCGTTCGTGTCGTAGGAGAGGACGACTCCGTTGGCGGGGGTGACGGCGAGGTTGACGAAGCCGGGGGACAGCGGCGTGCGCAGGGAGGCGCGGGTGATGAGGCCCGCCCGGGCCCACGGCCCGGTCACCGCCTGCGTATCGACCCGTACCGTCACCGACACCCCGTCCCGCAGCGCCCCGCCCCGGTACAGCGTCCCGAACTCGGCGGTCCCCTTCCACAGATCGGCGCCGCTCCCGTCGATCGCGTACCGCCCCGCGAGCTCTCCGAACACGGCCGCGTTGTTGCTGTAGGTCAGCCACGCGTCGCTCACCGGACCGGCCTCGAACAGCGTGCCCTCGTACACGGACCGCACCCGGCGCTCGCCCAGTGGCCCGTACCGCACGGCGATCTCGTAGGGGAGCGCACGCAGCGGGCGGTCCAGCGGGGTCTCCGGTGTGGTGGCCCGCCATGCCACCTTTCCTGTTCCGGCGGGCGCGACGCGCCGCAGCGACACGGGCCCGACAGGCTCCGCCTCGATCCCGGTCAACGTGAAGTCGACGCGCCCCGTGGCGCGCAGCCCGTTGACGTTGCGGAAGGTCGCGGACAGCAGGGAGCGGCCGCCCGGCGGGACGGTGGGCGGGTCCGCCGTGACTTCCAGGGTGCCTTGGTAGGGCGCCCGCGCCAGCACGTCCCGTACGCGCGATACGGTCCGGTATGGCGTAGCGACAGGCCGCACCGGATGGTCCTTCCGCTGCCGCGTCCAGGGCTCTTCGAACGCGAACCAGTCCACCGGCTTCGCGGCCCGCCCCGCCGCCAGCGCGTCCCCCAGCTCGTCGAGCCACTTCTGCCACCGTGGCACGTAGAAGTCGCGCATGAGGCCGTGCCATTCGCGGTTGCCGTAGTCGTGGAGGCGGCCGGCGTCGGAGGTGGCCCGGTCGCCCCACACGGTGATCAGGACCTTCGCCGTCCGCTCGAACTCCGCACGTTCCGCCTCGCTCGTCCCCATGCGGCGGGCGTCCTCGATCCAGGGGCCGAGCAGGAACGCCGGGTGGGTGCCCGTCACGTCGTCCGAGAGCCGCATCAGCCGCAGCCACAGTGTCGACAGGGCCGCGAAGGTCTCGCGGTCCTTCCGTTGGTACGCGGCCCGCAGCTGCGGCAGGAGCTGCCGGCTGCGGTGTGCGAGGGCCTGCCGGGCGACGTCGACGAGGTCGTACCGGTAGGCGGCGCTGTTCCGCAGACCGCCCGACACCCCGAGGAGCCCGGTGAGCGCGGCGTCGAACCGGCCCGGGTCGTAGGTGAGCGCGCGCGGCGCGTACTCCGCGGCGCGGGCGGCCGCGAGGTCGGGCCGCGCGGCGAAGAGCGAGTCGTGCGGGTCGCTGCGCTCGACGGCGGTGTGCCGGTAGGCGGTGTCGTGCAGCGCGCGCCACGCGGCCCGCGCGTCTTGGTCGCGGCCGCCGTACCGGAAGTCGGCGTATGAGGAGAACCACGCGGCCCGGTCCAACGGGCCTTTCGTCCAGGCCAGTTCGGAGAAGAGCTCGAAGGCGGCTGGGTCGCGGTCGGTGGCCTCCGGCATGAAGGCCGTGCCCACCAGCGCGCTGTTCTCCTTGTCGCGCCAGGCGAAGAACTTCTCGTTCCACAGGTGGGTGCGGGCCCCGATCGTGGTGCGCCCGCCGAAGTTGGGGATGGTCCCGAAGGCGTACGGCGTGCCGCCCCAGTCCTTCTCCCGGTCCGTCACGCTCGCGTACCGGTCCGAGACGCCGTCGACGATCAGCATCCGCTTCTTGTCGACGGCGTCGAGCAGCGCGGGCAGCGGGTTGGCCTCCCAGCCGAGGATGACCCAGGTCGCGCCGGGCCGCGCCTTCCGCAGGGCCGCCTCCACGCCCCGGGCGGCGGCGGGCACGGGCACGTCGCCCGCGGTGCCGCCCTCGTGCAGGAGGTCCATCTTGAAGAGGTCGGCGGGGCCGAAGAGCTGTTCCTGGTGCCGGTAGAAGGAGGCGGCGACCCGCGCGAAGGCCGAGGTGCGCGGGTCGAGCCAGTCGGGTCTACGGAACCCGTGCCAGATGCCTTGCGGCACGACCCGCGCGTCGCCGCCGTTGCGCTCGACGAACCCGTCGGGGACGTGACCGTAGTAGCCCGGGAGCACCGGGGCGATCCCGAGCTCCCGCAGCCGCCGGACGATGCGCTGCCCCAACTCCGCACGGTCGTCGATGAGTTGTTGCGAGAGGGGCCCGCCGTACCCGGACAGGTTCTGCAGCAGCCACCACGGCTGGTGGGAGGGGGCGGGCAGCCACGCCCTGGCCTCCGCGTCGGAGTAGCCGAACTCCCGCAGCACCCGGTGGTACACGGCCTCGGCGCCCGCGATGACCAGGACTTCGTTGCAGCCGTGCAGGGCGAGTACGTCGATCATGCGCTCCCAGTACGCCCAGTCGGCGTACGGCGCGGTGTATCCGTCGTTGGTGTCGTTCAGGGCGAACCGGTGGGGGAGCGAGGTGGACCGCTCCAGCGGCCGGGCCGGCGCGGGCAGTCTGCGCGGCAGGTCCAACTGGCTGCCGTTCCAGGAGATGTGGGCGCCGCACACGTACTTGAGGTACCAGTGGACGCCGGTGAGCAGCACCGCGGGCGTCGTGCCGGACACCTCGATCCGGCCCGCGGTGCCGGTGACTCTGAAGCGGTCCTCGCGGCCCTGTGCGGGGACGAGTCTGAGCCGGATCTGTTCCGCGTGGTGCGGCAGGAGTCTGTTGAGCGCGGAGCGTGCGGCATCCGTATCCAAGGCGGGAGCCTCGGCGGGTCGCGCGGCCGCGGTGCCGGTCAGGGCCGGCAGGCCGCCGACCGCGGCACCGAGGCCGAGGGCCCCCGCGCTGCCGAGCACGGTACGTCGGGACGGTTCGGACATGTGTACCCCCTGGGGTGAAGGCTGCGCGCACGGTATCCGCGTCGCCCCGCGTGCTCAACGGTCCACGTGGAGCGCACGGGTCGAGATAGCTGAAAGGGAGTGCCGGGACGATGAGGACAGCGCGGGGAACGCGGGCGGTGCGGACGGTGCGGGCAGCACGGAGCGCCCTTTCGGGCATGGCTGTGGGAGCCCTGCTGACAGTGGTGGGATGCGGCTCGGGGGGTGACGACACACCGCGCACGGCGAGCGGCAGCCTGGAGCAGCTGGCGGCCGAGGCGGGATGCAGGCCCGACGTCCGGACGGACGCGGCCGAACTGCGCCAGGCCACCTGTGAGAACGGTGCCCGGCGCTATGTACTCGTAACCTTTACAAACGCCCGTGGCCAGGCCGAATGGCTCGACGAGGCGAACGACTACGGCGGTACGTACCTCGTCGGCGGCAGCAGCTGGGTCGCGGTCGGGGACGCCGGCGACATCGCGGCGCTGCGCGACCGGCTCGGCGGAACCGTGGTGGACGCCGCGGGGAGGCACGGCGGCCACCACGGCCGGCACGAGGGATGAGAGGTTGCGGGATCAGGTGCAGCGCTGCCCGGAGTTGACGCACTTGGCGACGCGCCGCATCAGCCGCTCGTCGAAGACGTTGATGAAGTCACCGTGGTCGGTGACGGGTTTGTGCAGCTGCTCGGGGAACGAGTCGACGGCGAAGCCGGGCCCCGGCGGCACGTCGTACACGACGCGCTGCACCAGCTGGGGAATGGCGCGGAAGCCTCGCGGGCAGGCGCCGGTGCGCCGGTCGGCGAAGGCGACGTGGGTGCGGTGGTTGGCGCTGTCGGTGTTCTGTCCGTCCCAGCAGCTCTGGAAGTTGAAGGTCCGGACGACCTTGCTGCCCTCGGGGCAGATCGGGTATTTGTCCGTCAGCTGCCGGTTCTCGAATCCGGTGCAGCTCCATGACGCGTTGGCGTTGGCGTCGCCGTTGGTGAAGGCCTTGGCGTCACCCGTGATGATGCGCAGGAAGCGCGGCATGGCGACGACCTTGCTCACCGGATTTCCGGCGAACTTCAAGGTCACCGATGCCGGTGTCTGGATTTCGCCGACGTTCTGGTCCTTTCCGCCGCCGTCGGCCTGTGCGTCGTCCTCGTTCTGCCCGTTCTGCAGCCTCAGGACGGGCCAGTAGTACGTCGACTTGTCGCCCTGATTGCGGCAGCTGGTCTGTCCTGCGGCGAGGTCGGCATCGCTGGAAAAGGCGTCCGTCGCCTGATTTCCGACGTAGTCGTGCATATGGTGGGCGCCATTGCTCACGCCGGGCGCGACGATGACGTTGTCGGGATTGAATTTGCCGTTCTCGTTCCGCCCGCATTTCGTGGTGAAGGTCCCGCGTGACGCGTCGCGGCCGTTGCGGGGGCGTTTGACGTTCGGCCGGACGGACTCGATCTCGACGAAGTCACCGGCCTCGGGCCCGTTGCCGCTCTGCCCTTGCCCCTGCTCCTGATCCTGCCCGTCTCTCTCTCCCTGCCCCTGGTCATCGGCGCGCAGCGTGCAAGGTGCCATGCCGTCGAGCCCTTCGGGGGGCCGGGCACCGGCCTCGTCCAGGGTGTTCGCGATGCCGCCGAGGGTTTCCCTGCGCTTCTCCGCCAGGGGCGCGAGCAGGGACTCCTTGTCCGGTGTCCGCGCGAACTGCCCGTACGCCTCCGTGATCTGGCCGTCGAGGTCGGCGAGTCGCCGGTCCACTTCGCCCCGCGCGGCCCCGGGCACCTCGGGCAGTTCATTGCCCACGTCCGGACAGCTGATGGTCGACACCTGCTGTCCGGCACCCTCGGAACCCCGCGGAGGAGGCCGGTCCGCGCCTTCTCCGGCATTCGCGTAGACGTTCACGGCGACCAGAGCGCCGCCGCCCATGATGAACGCTGCCGACGTGGCGACGACGCGCCGCGGCAGCCTTGATCGTTTTCGTGAGGTACGTCCCATGGGACTACATACGCATCAGCGGCCCGGCGTGTTCAGCGCCCCCGCTCCAGGGTTCAGCGCCCCTGGTCCAGATACGCGAGGACCGCGAGGACCCGCCGGTTGTCGTCGTCGGAGACCGCCAGGTCCAGTTTCGCGAAGATGTTGGACGTGTGCTTCGCGATGGCCCGCTCGGTGACGACGAGCTGCGCCGCGATGGCCGCGTTCGACCGGCCCTGCGCCATGAGTTCGAGCACTTCGCGCTCGCGCGGGGTGAGCGCGCCGAGCGGCTCCTCGGCGGAGTGCCGCGACAGGAGCTGCTGGATGACCTGCGGGTCCATCGCGGTGCCGCCGGCCGCGACCCTGCGTACGGCGTCGACGAACTGCGCGGCGTCGAACACCCGGTCCTTGAGGAGATAGCCGACGCCGCCGTTCCCGTCGGCGAGGAGCTCGCGCGCGTACAACTGCTCGACGTGCTGGGAGAGGACCAGGACGGGCAGTCCCGGCCTGGCCCGGCGGGCGGCGAGCGCGCACTGCAGGCCCTCGTCCGTGTGGGACGGCGGGAGCCTGACGTCCACGACGGCGACGTCAGGTCGCAACTCCGCCAGCGCCTTGGTCAGTTCGGGCCCGCTCTCCACGGCCGCCGCGATCTCGAAGTCGAACGCCTCCAGCATGCGCACCAGGCCGTCGCGCAGCAGGAAGAGGTCTTCGGCTAGGACAACTCGCAAGGGATCTCCATGGTCACCATGGTCGGGCCGCCCGCGGGGCTGCTGACGGCCAGTACGCCGTCGAATGTACCGAGCCGGCGTTCGACACCGCTCAGCCCGGACCCGGCGCCGATGGCGGCACCGCCCTTGCCGTTGTCCGTGACGGCGATGCGCAGCATGCCGTCCGCGTGGTGCATGTCCACCCAGATGCGGTCGCCCCCCGAGTGCTTGATCGCGTTGGTCAGGGACTCGCTCACCGCGAAGTACGCGGCGGACTCCACCGGCGCCCCGACCCGCCCCGCCAGCTCCACGTCGACCTCGGTGGCGATCGGCAGGCGCAGCGCGAGGGCCTTGACCGCGTCGCCGAGGCCGCGTTCGGCGAGGACCGGCGGGTGGATGCCGCGGACCAGGTCGCGCAGCTCGGTCAGCGCCTCGCCGGAGTTCTGCCGGGCCTTGGCGAGCAGCTCCTTGGCCTTGGCGGGGTCGGTCTCGATCAGCGCCTCGACGGTGCCGAGGTCCATGCCCATGGCGACCAGGCGGGCCTGCGCGCCGTCGTGCAGGTCGCGCTCGATGCGGCGCAGCTCGGCGGCGGAGTTGTCGACGGCGTCGTGCCGGGTCTCGGTAAGGCGGTCCACGCGCCGCGCCAGTTCACGCTCCCGCATGCTCGTGGTGGGGGCCAGGAACGTACGGGCCAGGAGGAAGTGGGCGCGTACGAGGGACGGGTTGACGTAGAGGGCGAGGACGAAGAAGCCCATGCCGAGCAGCGCCGCCTGGTCGGCGGTGGTCTGCGAGGTGACGTGGATGAAGGCGAACCACTCGCCGCCGCCCGCGTCGTGGATCGGCTCCCAGACGCCCGCGGCAAGCACCCAGCCGTACACCATGTAGAGCGGCAACGCGGGGGCGAAGACCACGACCACCGTGGCCGCGGTCATGTTCACCAGCAGCCACTGCAGGTCGCGCCAGGTGGCCGGGTCCTTCAGCATCAGCGTGCAGCGCTCGACCTGCCCGGTGAGGCCGGAGCGCAGGTCGGCGGGGAAGGGGCGGTGGGCCTCCGGGATCGTCACGCCGGACCAGGCGGCGGCCCGGGCACGGTAGGCGTTGGCGTACGCGCGCACGCCCGTGAGGACGACCGGTGTGGTGAGGAGGCCGACGCCGACCAGGATGAGCGCGATCGAGACGACCGAGAACACGAAGAGGACGATCGAGCCCACCAGCGCGAAGATCGTCAGACAGAGACCCCGCGCCCCCGCGACCAGTGCGTCCTTGAGCCTCGTCATGGTCATCCGTCCCTCTCGTCGACCCCGTGGGTCCGGCCGCGTTCCCCGCGTCCGGCACCGTCACATCTTCGCGTGTGCGGCGGGCGCGGGTCATTGGGTCCGCCACCCGGCCGGGGGGTGTACCTGACGACACCCCCGGCCTCGCCCTGTGCCTCGGCGAGAGGGGGCTTCGGCGGCTGGGGCGCACGGCCGCCGGTTCCTAGCGTGAGTGACGACTTATTCGACGCATATTCACGCAGACTTGATGGGGGCGAAGCGCCATGAGGCGGAACCTCGCGGCACGACTCGGTGTGTGGAGCGCACACCACCGGAAGGCGGCCATCATCGGCTGGCTGGTCTTCGTGGTCCTTGCCACGGTCATCGGCGGGGCCTCCGGCATGGTCACCGCGTCCGACGACGAGATGGGGGTCGGTGAATCGGGCCGGGCCGCCGAGATCCTGAAGGACGCGGACATCGACGAGCCCGCGGGCGAGCTCGTCATGGTCAGCGCCGCCGACGGGGCGTCCGCCGGCGGCTGGCGGGACGCGGCGGCCGACCTGTCGAAGGCGCTGACCGCCACCGGTGACGTACGCGACCTCAAGGCGCCGCTGCCCTCCGAGGACGGCAGGGACGCGCTGCTCCGGTTTGAGATCAAGGGCCCGTCGGACGAGGCGGCCGACCGTGTCCAGCCGGTCCTGGACGCCGTGGCGAAGGCGAAGGAGGACGGCGCGGCGCACGGCATCGCCGTCCACCAGTTCGGCGACGCGAGCTCCGAGAAGCACCTGTCCGACCTGCTCGCCGACGACTTGAAGAAGGCCGAGTTCACCGCGGTGCCGCTCGCCCTCGGCATTCTCCTGGTCGCCTTCGGTGCCGTGGTCGCGGCGCTGCTCCCGGTGGGACTCGCGCTCACCGCGTGCGTGGCGGCCTTCGGACTGCTCTCCCTGGCCAGCCACCAGCTCCACCTGTTCGAGACGACGTACTCCGTGATGTTCCTGATGGGCCTGGCGGTCGGCGTCGACTACTGCCTCTTCTACCTGCGCCGCGAGCGGGACGAGCGGGCCGCGGGACGGGACGCCGAGACGGCCCTGCGGATCGCCGCGGCCACCAGCGGCCGCGCCGTCCTGGTCTCCGGTCTCACGGTGATGGTCGCCATGGCGGGCATGTTCCTGTCCGGGCTGCTCCTCTTCAAGGGCTTCGCCGTCGCCACGATCCTCGTGGTGTGCGTGGCGATGCTCGGCTCGGTCACGGTCCTGCCCGCGCTGCTCGCCGCGCTCGGCGACCGCATCGACGCCGGCCGCATCCCGTTCCTCAACCGGCGTGCCAAGAAGGGCGTGCACGCCAGCGGCGGCACCGCGGCGAAGATCCTCAAGCCCGTCCTCGCCCGCCCGAAGTTCTTCGCCGTCGGCGCCGCGGTCGTCCTGCTCGCCCTCGCCGCGCCCGCGCTCGGCATGAAGACCGAACAGCTGGGCCTGGAGAAGCAGTTCGGCTCCGACGCCCCGCTCTCCGTCTCCTACCAGCGGATCACCGAGAAGTTCCCCGGCGGTCCCGCTCCGGCCCGGGTGGTCGTCGAGGCCGACGACATCGGGGCGCAGCCGGTGCGGGCCGCGCTCGACTCGCTGACCGAGAAGGCCGGTGACGGCGCCGCACTCACCGTCCACGAGGCGAAGAACGTCGCCGAGATCGAGATCCCGCTGCCCGGAACCGGCACCGACGCCGAGGCGAAGAAGGCCCTGCACGAGCTGCGCGACGACACGGTCCCCGCGGCCTTCGCAGGGGTGGACGCGACGGCCCACGTCGGCGGCGACCTGGCCTCCTCCGAGGACTTCAGCGATCAGCTCAGCAAGGGCATCGTGCCGGTCTTCGCCTTCATCGCCGCGGTGACCTTCCTCCTGATGCTCTTCAGCTTCCGCTCGGTGGTGATCGCGGTGACGTCGATCGCGCTGAACCTGCTGTCGGTGGGCGCCGCCTACGGCGTCATGACCGCCGTCTTCCAGCACGGCTGGGGCGCGGAGCTGATCGGTTCGGAGAAGGTCGGCGCGATCGAGAACTGGATGCCGCTGTTCGTCCTCGTCGTCCTGTTCGGCCTCTCCATGGACTACCACGTGTTCGTGGTCTCCCGGATCAGCGAGGCCCGCGACCGCGGCCTGGACAACCGCTCGGCGATCCACGAGGGCATCACGCGCACGGCGGGCGCGGTCACCGGCGCCGCCGTGATCATGGTGGCGGTCTTCGCGGTGTTCGGCACGCTGTCCATGCAGGACATGCAGCAGATGGGGGTGGGCCTCGGAGTGGCGGTCCTCCTGGACGCGACGGTCGTCCGCATGATCCTGCTGCCGTCCCTGATGGCCCTGCTCGGCGAGCGCAACTGGCACACGCCCCGGTATCTGCGGTGGCTCCCGCGGATCTCCCACGCGGAGGACGCGCCGGCCGCGCCGCCGCGGCCCGGCCCGTACAACACTCCCGTGGCAAGCGGCCGTTGACGGGACACCCGCACGCCTGACGTGGCCCCGGCGCCGACACCGCGCCGGGGCCACGCCGTGTCACGTCACAGGCCCAGCGCCTCGGCCTCCTTCTCGGGGACAAGCCCGACGACCGGCCGGTCGGGCCGCTGCGGTGCCGTCCCGCCGATGGACCGCAGCCACTCCCACGTGTCGCGGACCGTCTCGGCGACGGGCCGGGTCCCGAGGCCCGCCGCGACCGCCTTCTCCGACGACGTCCGGTGCATCGTGTCGTGCAGCTCGCCGGGGGCCAGCCACACCGGCAGCTCCCTCCACGGCTCGATGCCCGCGTCGAGCACCACCCGCGGCTCCGTCCAGCGGAGCTCCGCCGCCGGACCCGCCACCTCCGCGCACGCGTCGAGGAGTTCGCCCATAGTGATCCGCCCCATGGGACTGACCAGGTTGTACGCCCCGTGCAGCCCGTCGGCCGCCGCGTCCAGGACGAACTCGGCGAGGTCCCGGACGTCGACGTACTGGATGTCGAGATCGCGCGGCCCGGGGGCCAGCACGGGCCCGCCGCGCGCCACCCGGTTCAGCCACCACGGCAGCCGCCCGATGTTCTCGTACGGTCCGAGGATCAGCCCGGCCCGCGCGAGCACCGTCCGCTCCGCCCCGAACTCGGCGAGCGCCGCGAGCTCGCCGCCCCGCTTGTCCTCCGCGTACGCCGACGCGTCCGCGTCCGGGTCGCCGTCCACCACGGGGAAGCCCTCGTCGGAGCCGGCCGCGCCCGGGTAGCGGTACACGGAGCCGCTGGACACGTACACGTACCGTCCGGCGCGCGACGCGAGCAGCCGGGCCGACTCCCGCACCACCCGGGGCGCCGCCGACCAGGTGTCGACGACCACGTCCCACTCGCCGTCGGCGAGCCCGGCCAGGCCGCCCTCGACGGTGCGGTCGCCGTGCACGGCCCGGGCGCCCTCGGGCGCCGCGTGGTGGCCGCGGTGGAAGACGGTCACGTCCCAGCCACGGGCGAGGGCCGCCTCGGTGACCGCACGCCCCACGAATTCGGTACCGCCCAGCATCAGAAGTCTCATGGTGGTGACTCTGCCCCGGCGACCCGGCTCCTGTGAACCGGATTCTGCTCGGGGCAGAGCAGGGAACCGCAGCTCAGCGGGGGGTCGGCGGCGCGTACTTGTAGCCGACGCGGCGCACCGTCTGGATCGTCCTGCGGTGCTCGGCGCCCAGCTTGCGCCGCAGCCGCGCGACGTGCACGTCGACGGTGCGGCCGTCGCCCACGTGGCCGTACCCCCACACCGTCGTCACCAACTGGTCGCGGGTGTGCACCCGGTGGGGGTGCGCGACGAGGTGGGCGAGCAGCTCGAACTCCAGGTAGGTGAGGTCGAGGGGGCGTCCGTCGACCTCAACGGCGCGCTGCACGGTGTCGATCCTGATGGGACCGGGGGCGGCTGCGTGCGGCGCCTCGGGCCGCACGGGCTCGGCGGCGGTGGTCACGGGCTCCTGCCCGGCCGGTACGAGGACGAGGTAGCCGACCATCGGCGGCTGGCCCGGCAGGGTCGGCAGGGTGTGCTGCGGCGCGGGCAGCCAAGTGGCGCCCGGCGGCAGGAAGTCGCTGATCTGCACCACCTCGTCGGGCGCGACGGCTCGCAGCCGGCCGCGGCCCGGGACCGGCGGAGGGGTGAGGGTGGTGGGAGCGGAGGCGGTGAAGGAACGGGAGTTCGCCATGGGGAGTCAGCTCTTTCGCGCGAAGAAGGAGTCGTCGAGAACGAGACGTACGTCGTGCGCGTCAGGCGAAGGCCGGTTGCGGCGGCTTCAGGAGGCCGGGTGCAACGGCTTTAGTGGGCCCGCGCGTTCATCGCGCGGCAACACACCCGGTCGAAGTCGTGATGCTGCCGGGAGGGCCAGAAAGGCTCCAGGTCGTGACGACCCGTCGCGGTGATCTGGTGGCTGCCCATGGCTCCATTGAATCAGATGACAACGGGGTCGCCCACCGTCATGGGCGGGCGACCCTTGGGTGACTGATGGGATCAGACCTGGCCGGCCTTCTCCAGCGCGGTGCAGCACGTGTCGACGAGCAGGCGCGTCACGACGTACGGGTCGACGTTCGCGTTCGGGCGGCGGTCCTCGATGTAGCCCTTCTGCTCCACCTCGACCTGCCACGGGATGCGGACCGAGGCGCCGCGGTCGGAGACGCCGTACTTGTACTCGTCCCAGGGGGCGGTCTCGTGCAGGCCGGTGAGGCGGTCGTCGATGCCCGCGCCGTAGTTCTTGACGTGGTCCAGCGGCTTCGAGCCCTCGCCGAGGGCCTCGCAGGCGGTGATGATGGGGGCGTAACCCTCGCGCATCGCCTTCGTCGAGAAGTTCGTGTGCGCGCCCGCGCCGTTCCAGTCGCCCTTGACCGGCTTCGGGTCGAGGGTCGCGGAGACCTTGAAGTCCTCGGCGGTGCGGTAGAGCAGCCAGCGGGCGATCCACAGCTGGTCGGAGACCTCCAGCGGAGCCAGCGGGCCGACCTGGAACTCCCACTGTCCCGGCATGACCTCGGCGTTGATGCCGGAGATGCCGAGCCCGGCCTTGAGGCAGTTCTCCAGGTGCGCCTCGACGACGTCACGGCCGAAGATCTCGTCCGAGCCGACACCGCAGTAGTAGCCGCCCTGCGCGGCGGGGAAGCCGCCGACGGGGAAGCCGAGCGGGCGGTCGCCCTCGAAGAACGTGTACTCCTGCTCGATGCCGAAGATCGGCTCCTGCGCGGCGAAGCGGCCCGCGACCTCGGCCAGCTCGGCGCGGGTGTTGGACTCGTGCGGCGTCATGTCCGTGTTGAGGACCTCGCACAGGACGAGGACGTCCGCGCCGCCGCGGATCGGGTCCGGGCAGGTGTAGACCGGCTTGAGGACGCGGTCGGACGCGTGGCCCTCGGCCTGGTTCGTGCTGGACCCGTCGAAGCCCCAGAGCGGCAGCTCGGCGCCCTTCGCGTCGTCCGCCAGGATCTTGGTCTTGGAGCGGAGCTTCGCGGTCGGCGCGGTGCCGTCGATCCAGATGTACTCAGCCTTGAAGGTCACGGGGCCTCATCCTCATAACGCTCGGTACGGCGCAGAACGTGCGGGTGCTGCGGTGCCGTGGTGATGAGCGGCAGCCTGGCAACCCGCGATTTCCCGACCGTTGCCCTCATGTGAACCCCGTGTTACCTGAGGCGGGTGTGTCCGGGCTCTCAGCGCGCCAGCGCGTCCCGCACGGCCTCCTCCGTGCGGGCCACCACCGCTGTGCCGTCGTCGGCCGTGATGATGGGCCGCTGGATCAGCTTCGGGTGGTCGGAGAGGGCCTTGATCCAGCGGTCGCGGCCCGAGGCGTCGCGCGGCCAGGCCTCGCGGTCCTTCAGGCCGAGGTCCTTGGCGGTCTGCTCCTCGGTCCTCGTGATGTCCCAGGGTTCGAGGCCGAGGCGGTCGAGGACGGCACGGATCTCGTCCTCGGTCGGCACGTCGTCGAGGTAGCGGCGGACGGTGTAGTCGGCACCCTCCGCGTCGAGCACGGCGAGCGCGCCGCGGCACTTCGAACAGGCGGGGTTGATCCAGATCTCCATGCCCCACACGCTACCTCCGGAACACCCGTCCCGGGCCGCGCGGCACCACCGTATTCGAACAGTCCAAAGCCCCTCTGGCCAGCGGCGATTGTCAGTGCTCCGCAGTAGAATCACAGTAGTGTTCGAGGGCGCCCGACGGGGGGTCCTGACCGCGACAGGAGGATGCCTGTGCCCGCTGCCGCACTCACATCGAAGCGTGTGTCCAAGACCGTACCGAAGCCCGTCCTGATCGACCTGCCGTACGCACCCCTGGAGAAGAAGGCGCTGCCCCCCGGCCGGCCGCGCGAGTGGTACGTCAACCACAACCGCCGCCTCAAGGCCATGCGCCTGGCCATCGCCCTGCTCGACTCGGGCGTCTACCTGCCGAACCAGGCGAAGAACAGCACGATACGGCGCATGGCGGAGGACGTCGGGATCCATCCGCCGTCCGACATCACCTGTCACATGGTGCGGGCGCTCATGCGGTACAGCCGCTGAGCGGCCGCGGGGCCCGTGGAGGAAGCCGTCCTCCACGGGCCCCGCACAGGTCTGTGCGGTCATGTGTGCGATGGGACATGCTGTGCCTCATGACCCAGCCGGAACCCGTCGGCGCACTGCCGCTCCTGACGACCGCCGAACTCCCGGACGGCACCCGCCTTCCCGTGCGCGCGCTCCGCGCCCCCGCACCGGACCGCTTCCTCCCGTCCGGCTCGGGTCCGGCACCCTGGCCGCCCCCGGCCCCCGCGGTCCTCATCCTGCCCGCGATGGGCACCCCCGCCCGCTTCTACCGCCGCTTCGCGCGCCAGCTGCACGACGAAGGGCTGACGGTGCTCACCGTCGACCTGCGCGGCCAGGGCGAGGCGACCCCGCGCGCCACCGGCCCCGGCGCGCCCGGCCACGGCTACCGCGCGATCGTCGAGGAGGACATCCCCGCGGTCGTCGCCGCGATCCGCGCCGAGCTCGGCACCGAACCGCCCCTGTACGTCCTCGGCCACAGCCTCGGCGGCCAACTGGCGTTGGTATACGCATCCTTGACGAAGCCGGGCGGCGCGAAGCCCGGCGGCGCGGGGGTCGACGGGGTGGCCGTCGTCGCCACCGGGTCGGTGTGGTTCCGCGCGTACGGCCCGCTGCGCGGCCCGGGGCTCCTCCTGCTCCAGCTGCTGATCACCGCGGTGTCGGCCGTGCTCGGCCGCTGGCCGGGCAGCCGGCTCGGCTTCGGCGGCGACCAGCCCAAGGGCGTCATGCGCGACTGGGCCCGGCAGGTGCGTACGGGCCGCTACAGCGGCAAGGGCTCCACGCTCGACTATGAAGCGGCGCTCGCCACCCTGGAGCTGCCCGTCCTCGCGGTCTCCGTCGACGGCGACACGTTCGCCCCCGCCGCCGCCCTCGACCACCTGCTCGGCAAGGTCCCGCGGGCCCGCCTCACCCGCCGCCACTACGCGGCGCAGGAGGCGGGCGACCGGCTCGACCACTTCGCGTGGACCCGCACGGGCGGCGCGCTCGCCAAGTGGGTGGCGGCGTGGGCGGCGACGCCCGGGGAGTAGCGTCTCAGGCCAGGAGCGCGTCCACCAGCCGCCGCCGGTCCGCCGCGTGGTCCCGCAGCCAGGCGCCCAACGCGTGGTCGGCGTCCGGCAGTTCGAGGCGCTCGAACCGGGCCCGGGTGGCGAGCGCCGCGCCGACGGCCGACGTGACCTCGGGCGGGATCACCGCGTCCGTGCCGGGCACGACGAGCACCGCGCGCCCGCCGAAGCCCCGGTAGACGTCGAGCGCGGCGGACTCGCGCCACCGGCCCGGCGTACGGATGATCTCGGTGAAGCGGCCGTCGCCGTCGCCGAAGGGCAGCGGCCAGGCCTCCGTCGCGTATACGGCCGGCGCGCACAGGCCGACGCCCGTGACCCGCGCGCCGAAGCGCGCCACCAGGTCCGCCACGGTCTGCCCGCTCATGCTGAACCCGACGAGGACCAGGCGGTCGGAGGCGGGCACCCGCCCCTCGACCACCGCGGCCGCCTGCGCGTACCGCCGCCGCAGGCTCAACTCCCGCAGCTCGCCCGTGCTTTCGCCGTGCCCGGAGAAGTCGAGGGCGAGCGCCCGGCAGCCGCGCGCCGCGAACTCGGCCTGCAGAGCGGCCAGCCGCGCCTTGTTGCCGCCACCGGCGCCGTGCAGCAGGACGACGGTGGTGGCGGGAGCCCGCGCCGCCCCGGCACCGGGCAGCGCCTCGGCGCAGCTCAGCGTCTCACCGTCACAGGCGAAGGAGAACATGTCACCCATTCTGGGCCGTCAGTCGATCCGGTCAGCCGATCTGGTCCGGTGTGACCGTCAGCCACCGCTTGTCGGCGGTCACCTTCTGGCCCAGCTCGCGCTGCCGCTCGGCGTTCTTCTTCTTCATCCCGTCGAGCTGCTTCATGTACGCGTCCTTGCGGTTGACCCAGACGCGCACCCCGCCGTGCTCCACGTCGGCGGAGTGGAACAGCATCGGCCCGTCGCTGACCGGCGTGTCACCGGCCGCGAGGATCGGCTTCTGCCACTCGTCGATGTACGTGTTGATCGCCGCGGGCTTGCCCTCGTACCAGGTCAGCGGTGCCCACAGGTTCGGCGTCAGCTCGCGCTGCGCGAGCTTCTCGCGGTCCTTCTCGCCGAAGCGGCCCTCGGCGATCTCCTTGCGTGAGGTGGTCACCTCACCGGTCCTCCGGTCCTTCAGCTGCATCGAGACACCGATGACGTTCTGCGGCTTCACGCCGTAGCCGTACTTCGGGTCCGCGAGCACCATGCGCACCAGGTCCTCGGCGGCCGCGCTGACCACGTAGACCTCGATCCCGTGCGCCCGCAGCGTCTTGTACAGCTGCCGCATGCCGCGCGAGAACTCCGGCGCCCTCACCTCGGTCCTCGTGAGCTTCCCGTCCTCGTAGTACTCGGCGGGGATCGGCTTCCCGTACGCGAGGAGCTCGTCGACGTACCCCTTGAGCTCCTTCAGCGTGAAGCCGGAGAAGATCTGCGCGGCCCAGGGGTAACAGACCTGGTCGTCCACCTCGCACAGCCTGTTGTAGTAGCTGTAGAGGCTCTCCTTGTGCCCGGCCCTGTCCTTGAAGGGGATGACCTTCAGGGACGGGTCCATGGTCTTGCGGCTCAGGACGCCCTTCATCTCCAGGAAGGGCAGCAGCGACTCTTCGAGGTCGTTGCGGTACGTCGTGTTGTCCGCGTCGAAGACGGCGTACGCGCCCTTGTGGCCGTTCTCCGCGATGACCTTGCCGAGCTCCTTCGCGACGGGCTTCGGCCAGTGCGACAGCTCACGGGCGGTGGACACGGAGGTGTCGGCGGCGGTCGCCTCGCCCGTCGGCCACAGCGCGCCGCCCACGAGGACGGCGGCGGCCAGCGCCCCCGTGGCACCGATGACGGCCGGCTTGCCCTTTGCCCGTACTGCCCGCACTCCCCATACTGCCCGCACTCCCCGTACTGCCATGTCTCTACGTCCCTGCCGTTCCCTGAAAGCGATGCGCGGCCCCGTCCGGAGCGGCGCGCCATGCTATGGGCCAGGGCGCCCATTTCCCATGATCGAAGTCACCGGACGCGGAGGGTGTGGGGGAGGGCGTGCCGGGTAGCGGTGAGGGACCGCGCGACCCGTCCGGGCCCCGCCCCGCATACTGGAACGCATGGGCTCCCGTGAGTTCGTCCGGACCGTCCCGCGGCTCGACGGCATGGTCGTCTCCGCGGTCGGCTACCGCACCGCGGGACAGCGGCCCGCCCTGCACCGGGGCCTCCCGTCCCCGTATCTGACCTTGATCTTCTCGCTGGACGGGCCCATCGCCACCGGCGGCACCCCCGGCCAGGCCACGGGACCGGACGCGGCGCGCACCGACATCGTCCTGGGCGGCCTGCACCAGAGCCCCGCGTACGTCGTACAGCCCGAGCACGAGGCGGGCATCCAGCTCGCCGTGCACCCCCTCGCGGCCCGCCCGCTCCTCGGTCTGCCCGCCGCCGCGCTGGCCGGGCAGCTCGTCGTCGGCGGCACCGACGTCCTCGGCGACCGGGCCGCGGACCTCCGCGAGCGCCTGTGCGAGCTGGACCGGTGGGAGGACCGCTTCGCCCTGCTCTCCGGCTATCTGCGGCGGCGCGCGGCCGACGACCGCGCCGCCGGATCGGTACGCCCGGAGGTCGCCGAGGCCTGGGCGTGGCTGGCCCGGCACCGGGGCGCGGGCACCCTCGGCGGCCTGTCCCGGCACGTGGCGCTCAGCGAGCGCCGGCTGACCGCGCTGTTCCGCGCCGAGACGGGTCTCAGCCCCAAACAGGCCGCCCGCCTGATGCGTTTCCAGCACGCCAAGGCCGCCGTGGTGCGCGCCGTCGCAGCGGGCGGGCCGCCGGACCTCGCCCGGGTCGCCGCCGACACCGGCTACTACGACCACTCCCACCTCGTACGCGACTTCCAGCAGTACACGGAGGCGAGCCCCACCCGCTGGCTGGCCGAAGAGTGCCGGAATATCCAAGCCGGGTCGCACGGCGGCGGCGAAGAGTGGGAGACATGAACACCACACCTGACACCAAGCTCGCCCCCGCCGTCTGGCCGGCCCTGCAGGCCCAGGACGCCCCCGCCCTGATCGACTTCCTCGTCGGCACCGTCGGCTTCCTGCGCACTGCCGTCTACGAGGACGGCGGCCGCGTCGCCCACGCCCAGCTCGACTGGCCCGAGGGCGGCGGCATCATGCTCGGCTCGTACGACCCCGAGTCGGCGGCCGCGGCCTGCGGAAAGCCGGGCACTTCGGGCGCGTACGTGGTCACCGACCACGTGGACGCCCTGTACGCCCGCCTCACCGAGGCCGGCGTCAAGATCACCCGTGAGATCGAGGACAAGCCGTACGGCAGCCGCGAGTTCGCCATCGAGGACCCCGAGGGCAACCGCTGGTCCTTCGGCACCTACCGCGGCGAGCCGAGGCCCGCACCGGCCCAAGGCCCGGACGGGTCCCGCAAGGACGCGTGATAACTTGCGCAAGCCAGTCAAACCCACACCTGGGCCAGGGAATCCGGTGCGAATCCGGAACTGACGCGCAGCGGTGAGGGGGACGGGCGGGGCCACGGCCACTGGGCGTTCCAGGACGCCCGGGAAGGCGCCCCGCCCGGTCGATCCCGAGTCCGAAGACCTGCTGGCGCCTCCGCTCGCACACCGGGCGACGGAGGTCGTGACGCAGGCCAGGCTCCGCGTATGAGCCGCGAGACCCAAGGGATCACGTGTCCTCGACAGCCCGTATATGCCGTACGGCCCGTATATCCGCTCTGCTCTGTGCCGGAATGCTCACGCTCACCGCGTGCGGCGACGGCTCCTCGGGGAGGTCGGAGAAGTCGGCGGGCGGGAGCGCCGACGGCTATCCGGTGACCGTCGCCTCCTGCGGCAAGGAGGCGAAGGTCGACGCGCCGCCCCGGCGGGCCGTCTCCCTCGACCAGGGTTCCACGGAGATCCTCCTCTCCCTCGGCCTCGCCGACCGCATGGTCGGCACCGGTACGTGGACCGACCCGGTCCTGAAGAACCTGGAGAAGGACAACGCGAAGGTGGAGCGGCTCGCCGACCGCTACCCGGCGCTGGAGAAGGTCCTCTCCAAGGAGCCGGACTTCGTCAGTGCCTCCTTCCTCTACACGGTCGGCAAGGGCGGCGTCGCGGACCGTGCGAAGTTCACCGAGCTCGGCGTCCCCGTCTACGTCTCGCCCACCGACTGCGCGGGCAAGGACAACAACGGCGCCGGCGACGGCAAGCGCGTCAAGACCCTCACCATGGACACCGTCTACGGAGAGGTGCGCGACTTGGCGAAGGTCTTCCACGTCGAGAAGCGCGGCGAGAAGCTGGTCGCGGACCTGAAGGGCCGGGTCGCGAAGGCCACGAAGGACATCGACGGGGCGGCCGCCTCCGACGTGACGCTCCTGTACTGGTTCGCCAACTCCGACGCCCCCTACATGGCGGGCTGCTGCGGCGCGCCCGGCATCATCACCCGGGAGCTCGGCGCGAAGAACGTCTTCGACGACACCCGCGAGGAATGGCCCCAGATCAACTGGGAGACCGTCGCCGACCGCGACCCCGACGTCCTCGTCATCGGCGACCTCACGCGCAAGTCGCAGTCGGCCGAGAGCGCGGCGGCGAAGATCAAGTTCCTGGAGTCCAACCCGGCGACCAAGAACCTCACCGCCGTGAAGAAGAAGCGGTACGTCCTCCTCAGCGGCCAGGCCATGAACCCCACGATCCGCACGGTCGACGGCATCGAACAGGTCGCGGCGGGCCTGCGGAAATTCGGACTCGTCAAGTGACGGAGGCGGCACCCGTACTCGCCCCAGCGCCCACTCCCGTCTGGAAGGGTGTGCGGCACGGCCTCCTGTGGCTGGCCGGAGCCGCCGCGCTCGTCCTGTCCGTCTCCCTGGCCGTCACCATCGGCCCCGCGGACATCTCCGTGCCGGACGTGTGGGCGACCGTCGCCGCACACCTCGGCTGGGGCGAGAGCCCGCTCACCCCGATCAGGGACGGCATCGTCTGGAACCTGCGGATGCCGCGCACCCTGCTCGCCGCGGTCTGCGGCGCGGGCCTCGCGGTCTGCGGGGCGGTCATGCAGTCGCTGCTCCGCAACCCCCTCGCCGACCCGTTCGTGCTCGGGGTGTCGTCCGGGGCGTCCACGGGAGCGGTCGCGGTCGTCGTCCTCGGCGTCGGCGGGGGAGCGGTGTCCGTCTCGGCGGGCGCCTTCGCGGGCGCGCTCTGCTCCTTCGCGCTGGTCCTGCTCCTGAGCCACACGCTGGGCGACACGACGGACCGGGTCGTGCTGTCCGGCGTGGCGGCCATGCAGCTGTTCTCCGCGCTCACGTCGTTCGTCGTCCTCACGGCGGGCGACGCGGAGACCACCCGCGGCATCCTCTTCTGGCTCCTCGGCTCGCTGAGCGGGATCGGCTGGACGGACGTCTGGCTGTGCGGCGCGGTGCTCGTGGTGGCGCTGGTCGTCTGCCTCGGCCACGCCCGTACGCTCGACGCCTTCGCGTTCGGCCCGGAGGCCGCGGCGGCGCTGGGCGTCCGGGTGGCCCGCACCCGGCTCGTCCTGCTCTGCACGACCGCTCTCCTGACCGCGGCCCTGGTCAGCTCGGCGGGCGCCATCGGCTTCGTCGGCCTCGTCCTGCCGCACGCGGCCCGCGCGGTCGTCGGCTCCGGCCACGCCCGGCTCCTCCCGGTCACCGCGCTCGCCGGCGCGGTCTTCCTGGTCTGGGTGGACACGCTGGCCCGCACGGCCCTGCAGCCCCAGGAGGTCCCGGTCGGCGTGGTGACCTCGCTCATCGGCGTACCGGCGTTCGTGGCCGTGCTGTACCGGACGCGGAGGGCGTCATGACGTACGACGTACTCCTCCCCGACGCCCCGGGCCTGCGCGCCGACCGCGTCTCCCGGGAGGCGGGCGGGCGGCTCGTCGTCGACGGCGTCAGCCTCGCGCCGCCCGACGGCGCCATGGTGGGGCTCCTCGGCCCCAACGGATCCGGCAAGTCCACGCTCCTGCGCATCCTCGCGGGCGTCCTCGCCCCGGCCTCCGGAGTGGTCACCCTGGACGGCCGCCCGCTGCCCGACACGGGCCGCCGCGAGGTGGCGCGCCGGATCGCCGTGGTCGAGCAACACGCGTCGACCCAGGTCGAGTTGACCGTACGGGACGTCGTACGCCTGGGCCGCATCCCGCACCGCCGCGCGTGGTCGGCCCCCACGGCCCACGACGAGCGGGCCGTGCGCGAGGCCCTCGCGCGGGCCGGGCTCGCCGAGCGCGCGGGCCAGGCCTGGCACACGCTCTCCGGCGGCGAGCGCCAACGCGTCCAGATCGCCCGCGCGCTGGCCCAGGAACCCCGCGAACTCCTCCTCGACGAGCCCACCAACCACCTGGACATCCAGCACCAGTTGGACCTGCTGTCCCTGGTGGCGGAGCTCCCCGTCACCAGCGTCATCGCGCTGCACGACCTCAACCTGGCGGCCATGTTCTGCGACCACCTGCTGGTCCTCAAGGACGGCACGGCGTACGCGGCGGGCACCCCGGCCGAGGTGATCACCGAGGAGCTGATCGCCGAGGTCTACGGGGTGCGGGCGGTGGTGACGCCGGGGGAGGACGACGGTCCGGGCAGCGGGTCGAAGGGCGGGCGGCCTTCGGTGCGGTTTCTGCGGGGGTGAGCGGTGGGACCGGGCCAGAGGCGTATGACTGGCCCTTAACACGGGTCTGTCGGCGCTCCTAGGTTCACCGAAGGGCGCCAACTGGCCCTTGAGGATCCGCGAGAAGGAAGGCCCGCAGCGATGCCAGAGACACCGGCCGTGCCGACGACGTCACCGATATCGGTGATCGCGCACCTGAGCGACACCCACATCGACACCGGGACAGAGGACGGCGGACGCAGCGTCGAGCGCACCCGGGCCGTCATGGAGTACCTGAACACCCTCCCCTACGACCTGGACGCCATCATCGCCACCGGCGACATCGCCGACCACGCGACCCCGTCCGAGTACGAGACGGCCCGCAAACTGCTGACATCCCGGCACCCGCTGCTGGCCTGCCCGGGCAACCACGACGAACGCGCGGCGTACCGCACGCACTTCCTCGGCGAGCCCGCGAGCACGGCCCCGGTCAACACCGCACACATCACGGACCGCTTCACCCTGGCCCTGTGCGACACGTCGGTCCCCGGAGAGGACCACGGCCGACTGGCGGACGAAACCCTGACCTGGCTCTCCGACCTGCTCGCCGACACCCCGCCCACACGCCCGGTCCTCATCGGCTTCCACCACCCGCCGGTCCCGCTGAACACGCCGTACGTGGACGACATCCGCCAGCTCGACGAACACCGCCTGACCGACCTGACGTCACGCCACCCGAACGTCACGGCCTTCCTGGCAGGCCACGCGCACACCCCCGCGGCCACAACATTCGCGAACCGCCCGCTCCTGGTGGCCCCGGGAGTGGTCTCCACCCTCCGCCTCCCCTGGGAACCTCAATCAGCCCCGACCCACCACGTCCACCACGACCTGCCCCCGGCCGTCGCCTTCCACGTCCTGGACGACACGAACCGCCTGACGACGCACTACCGCCCGATCCCACTCCCCTCGTCCTGATCTCCCTCTCGGAACCGATGAACGAGGCAACACTCCGGATCGCCCGAGGCGGCGACCCTCAGGCGGCGGAGCAGTCCCTGGACCGCCTCCTTACGGGCCTACGCGTCACGGCGGCCCCGGCCACCCGCCCGACGACCGCTGAGGCCTGATCGTGCGGTCGCTACCCGACAGCGCCCCCGTCCGATACATCCGGACGGGGGCGCTGTAGTGCCGACTCTTAAATGTCGAAGTAGAGCTCGAACTCGTGCGGGTGCGGCCGCAGCTGGATGGGAGCGATTTCGTTCGTGCGCTTGTAGTCGATCCACGTCTCGATCAGGTCGGACGTGAAGACGCCGCCCGCCTGGAGGTACTCGTTGTCCGCCTCAAGGGCGTCGAGGACCGCGGGGAGGGAGGTCGGGACCTGGGGGACGCCCGCGTGCTCCTCGGGGGCGAGCTCGTAGAGGTCCTTGTCGATCGGCTCGGCCGGCTCGATCTTGTTCTTGACGCCGTCGAGGCCCGCCAGGAGGAGCGCGGAGAAGGCGAGGTACGGGTTCGAGGACGGGTCCGGCGCGCGGAACTCGACGCGCTTGGCCTTCGGGTTCGAGCCCGTGATCGGGATACGCATGGCCGCCGAGCGGTTGCGCTGCGAGTAGACCAGGTTGACCGGGGCCTCGAAGCCGGGGACCAGGCGGTGGTACGAGTTCACCGTCGGGTTGGTGAAGGCGAGCAGCGACGGGGCGTGCTTCAGGATGCCGCCGATGTAGTAGCGGGCGGTGTCCGAGAGGCCCGCGTAACCCTGCTCGTCGTAGAAGAGCGGGTCGCCGTTGGCCCACAGCGACTGGTGGACGTGCATGCCCGAACCGTTGTCGCCGAAGATCGGCTTCGGCATGAACGTCGCGGTCTTCTCGTTGCGCCAGGCGACGTTCTTCACGATGTACTTGAAGAGCATCAGGTCGTCGGCCGCGGCGAGCAGCGTGTTGAACTTGTAGTTGATCTCGGCCTGGCCCGCCGTGCCCACCTCGTGGTGCTGGCGCTCGACCTGGAGGCCGTTCTTGTCCAGCTCCAGGGAGATCTCGGCGCGCAGGTCGGCGAAGTGGTCGACCGGCGGGGCCGGGAAGTAACCACCCTTGTAGCGGACCTTGTAGCCGCGGTTGTTCTCGACCGCACCGGTGTTCCAGGCGCCGGCCTCGGAGTCGATGTGGTAGAAGCTCTCGTTCGCCGACGTCTGGAAGCGGACGTTGTCGAACACGTAGAACTCGGCCTCGGGGCCGAAGTACGCCGTGTCGGCGATGCCGGTCGAGGCGAGGTACGCCTCCGCCTTCTTCGCCACGTTCCGCGGGTCACGGCTGTACTGCTCGCCCGTGATCGGGTCGTGGATGAAGAAGTTGATGTTGACGGTCTTGTCGCGGCGGAAGGGGTCCACGCGAGCCGTCGACAGGTCGGCGCGCAGCGCCATGTCGGACTCGTGGATGGCCTGGAAGCCACGGATCGACGAACCGTCGAAGGCCAGCTCCTCGTCCGGGTCGAACGCCGCCGCCGGGATCGTGAAGTGCTGCATCACACCGGGCAGGTCGCAGAAGCGGACGTCGATGAACTTGACGTCCTCGTCCGCGATGAACTTCTTCGCGTCGTCGGCGTTCTGGAACAACATCCAACTCCTCCTACTCCCGCCCGGGGCGGGACGGGGTTGCAGCTCGTTGTGCGGCCAGTGCGGTGGCACACGCTGGGACCCGACCATAAGGACGGGGGATTTCTCAAGCATGACCCATTTGTTTCGTCGAAGTTAACCGGGGGGCGCGCGGTGTGCGGCGGCCCCAGCGCCGTGTCCGGCGCGTACGGTCTTGTGTTCGACCCCGCCCACCCCCGTGGAACAAGGGGCGCAGTACCTTTGACGGGTGGACAAGAGGCAAGCAATCGGATCGTGGCTGTCCGGCCCCCGCGCGGCCGCCGAGGAAGCCGGTGTCGACTTCGGGTACCGGGGTGAGCAGCTGGGTCTGCCCGAGGAGGGACCGGGGTCGATCGCCCGTCCGGGCCGCCGCATCGGCGCCATCGCCGTCGACTGGGGCCTGTGCATGCTCATCGCATACGGTCTGTTCGCCGGCGGTGACCAGCAGGCGCTGGGCAACTGGGCCCTCGGGATCTTCTTCGTCATGAGTGTGCTGACCGTCGCCACGGTCGGCTGCACCCCGGGCAAGGCCCTCTTCCGGCTGCGCGTCATCGCCGAGGGCGGCGGACGGCTCGCCCCCGGCTGGGTGCTGGTGCGCAGCATCCTGCTCTGCCTCGTCATCCCCGCCCTGATCTGGGACCGTGACGGCCGCGGCCTCCACGACCGCCTCTCCCGCGCCATTCAGGTCCGGATCTGAGCACTGACCGCTCACTTCACTCCCGACACAACCCGCATCGCTCCCGATATGACCCGTGTCGGCTACGGGTGATCCGCGTCCTGTAGGAAACGGGTTCCCCCGTCAGTCCCGGTCCCGCCGCAGCTCGGCGCCGAGCCACGAACGGCTCGCCGGCCCGGTCCTCCTGGTCGCCCGGGGCTCAGCGGGTCTTGCTGTCGCCGGTGGGCGGGGGGGAGCGTGGCGGTGCCGTCGACGATGTCGCGTGCGAGGTCGGCCAGGCGGAGGTGGTGGTGCCGGGCGTGGGCGCGCATCCGGTGGAAGGCGGTGTCGGGGTCGGTTCCGTGGCGGGCGGTCAGGAAGCCCTTGGCCTGTTCGATGACGGTGCGGGTGACCAGGGCCGTTTCGAGCTGGGTGCGTACGGTGCGGTGCTGGTCGAGGGTGGTCTGCTGGAGCAGGGAGATGGCGGTGGCGTCGGCCAGGGCGCGGGCCAGGTGCCGGTCGGCTTCCGACAGGGGGTCGGGGATGCGGCGGAAGAGGTTGAGTACGCCGATGGTCGCGTGGCGCAGCCGGATCGGGGTGGCGTGCACGGAGGTGTAGCCGGCGTGGTGGGCGCGGGCGGTGAAGCGTGGCCAGGGTGCTGAGGGCCGGCCGTTGATGGCGTGGTCGACGGGGACGGCGTCCTTGAAGGCGGTGCAGCAGGGGCCTTCACTGGCGTCGAGTTCGAAGAGTTCAACCAGGCGGACCCGTTCGGAGGAGGAGGCGACCAAGTGCAAGGGATGGTCGGGCAGGGCCAGCATGACGCCGGCGTCTCCGATGTCGAGCAGATCCATGCAGTGCTCGGCGACGCGGTAGAAGAACTCGGCGGGGTCGAAGTCGTCGACCAGGGTGTCGGCGAGGTCGATCAGCGCCGCGGTGATCCGGGCCTCGCGCGTCAGGCCGGACGGCCCGTTCGGCGGTGGCGGATCCGGCGGGGGAAGCGGTGTGCTGGGCATGGCGGCCTCCGGTCGGGGGAGAGCCAGCGACCGGGGCCGGAAGCACACAACGGGGGCTGGGCGGAATACCACCCGGCGAAGGGCTGACCTACCGCCAAGCTACCCCCCCCGTAGGACGGGTACCAAGCACGCGAGGGCATTTACATATGCCACTCGCAGGCGGCGCCTTGGGCGATGCCTTGTAGGGCTGAAGACTTAAGACGCTGTCGGAACTGCTGCCGCACACGGACTGCCGCACGCGGGCAGCCGTTCGGGACGCGAAGTGCTGGAAACGAATCCTCTCCCGTCCATGGAAATGAACGGGAGAGGTGAGGAGGCCGGGCGTCAGCCTCGCGGCATCTTGGGCGGGCGGCCGCCCTTCACACCCTTCGGCATGGGCCCCTTCGGCAGCGGCATGTTCGACATCAGGTCGCCCATCGCGCGCAGCCGGTCGTTCGTCGCCGTGACCTGCGGGCCCGTGAGGACGCGGGGAAGCTTCAGGAGCGTCGTCCGCAGCTTCTTCAGCGAGACCGTGCCCTCGGTGGTGCCGACGATGACGTCGTGCACCGGGACGTCCGCCACGATGCGGGCCATCTTCTTCTTCTCGGCGGCCAGCAGGCCCTTCACGCGGTTCGGGTTGCCCTCCGCGACCAGGACGATGCCGGCCTTGCCGACGGTGCGGTGCACCACGTCCTGGCTGCGGTTCATCGCGACCGCGGGGGTCGTCGTCCAGCCGCGGCCGATCTTGTCGAGCACCGCGGCCGCCGCACCGGGCTGGCCCTCCATCTGCCCGAAGGCGGCGCGCTCGGCCCTGCGTCCGAAGACGATCGCCATCGCGAGGAAGGCGAGCAGGAAGCCGAGAATGCCCAGGTAGATCGGGTGACCCACCCAGAAGCCGATCGCGAGGAAGACGCCAAAGACGACGATTCCCACAGCCGCGATGATGAGACCGATCTTGGAGTCGGCCCGCCGGGTCATCTTGTAGGTCAGAGCGATCTGCTTGAGTCGCCCTGGCTCCGCGGCCGCATCCGCCGCGGTGGTTTCCTTCCTCGCCATGCCGAGAAGTCTACGTGGCCCCGGAGGCAACTACGACGTGCGGGTTGTCGTCAGGGTCTCTTCGAGTACCCGCAGCGCCTCGACCCGGTCCTTGGCGCGGCGCCGGTCCTCCAGGACGGAAGTCCAGGCGTTGCGCCGTGCGGTGCGCTGGCCGCCGCTCATCAGCAGCGACTCGACGGCGCGCAGGGCGGTGGAGACGGACGGGATGGCGGTGGCGCGAACGGGCGCGGCCTGCATGATGGGGCCCTCCTGGAGAGCGGCTCGGGTGGGGGGAGCGGCTGTGGATGAGGCTGGGCTACGGGGATGGCTGGGCTATGGGTAAGGCTGTACGTGCGGTAGTACCAGGGTCAC
Organism: Streptomyces sp. NPDC050732; assembly: GCF_040654255.1. Classification (NCBI taxonomy): domain Bacteria; kingdom Bacillati; phylum Actinomycetota; class Actinomycetes; order Kitasatosporales; family Streptomycetaceae; genus Streptomyces; species Streptomyces sp. NPDC050732. Next base: position 68,696 of record NZ_JBFAHP010000036.1, on the reverse strand, counting down.
TGATTGGTGTTACCAGGACGTGACCGACCGGTCAAACGCCGATGAAACCTTGACGCGAGGGCCCAAAACGCTGACGCGGCCCATACGGTCCCGTTCACCTGCGGGGATCGTATGGACCGCGTCATTACGGCCAGTACCGGGCGGTAGTCGCTTGTGCGCCGATTCACACAGTCGGTGCGTGCCCGGCACGTGCCTGTGTCACACCGCTTGCGACGCCACGTAAGCGCCGCGCTTCTCGATCGCCATCTGGTACAGGCGACCCGCGCGGTACGAGGAGCGGACGAGCGGGCCGGACATCACGCCGGAGAAGCCGATCTGCTCGGCCTCCTCCTTCAGCTCCACGAACTCCGCGGGCTTCACCCAGCGCTCCACGGGGTGGTGGCGCGGCGTGGGACGCAGGTACTGGGTGATGGTGACGAGCTCGGTGCCCGCCTCGTGCAGCTGGCGCAGCGCCTCACTGACCTCTTCGCGGGTCTCGCCCATGCCCAGGATCAGGTTGGACTTGGTGACCAGACCGGCCTCGCGGGCCTTCGTGATGACGTCGAGGGACCGCTCGTAACGGAAGCCGGGGCGGATGCGCTTGAAGATGCGCGGCACCGTCTCGACGTTGTGCCCGAGGACCTCGGGACGCGAGGAGAAGACCTCGGCCAGCTGGTCGGGGTCGGCGTTGAAGTCGGGGATGAGGAGCTCGACCTTGGTGTAGCCCTCGGCGCGCTCCGCCGTCATGGCGTGGATCTGGCGCACCGTCTCGGCGTACAGCCAGGCGCCGCCGTCCTCCAGGTCGTCGCGGGCGACGCCGGTGATCGTGGCGTAGTTCAGGTCCATCGTGACGACGGACTCGCCGACGCGGCGCGGCTCGTCGCGGTCGAGGGCCTGCGGCTTGCCGGTGTCGATCTGGCAGAAGTCACAGCGCCGGGTGCACTGGTCGCCGCCGATGAGGAACGTGGCCTCGCGGTCTTCCCAGCACTCGTAGATGTTCGGACAGCCCGCCTCCTGGCAGACCGTGTGCAGGCCCTCGCTCTTCACGAGTTTCTGGAGGGCGTTGTACTCGGGGCCCATCTTCGCCCGGGTCTTGATCCACTCGGGCTTGCGCTCAATGGGGGTCTGGGCATTCCGGACCTCCAGGCGCAGCATCTTGCGTCCGTCGGGTGCGACTGCGGACACATCGGCTCCCAGTTAGTCGGCGTAGTCTTCGATTCTTCGGCGCACACCAGGGTACGCCCGTCATGTCGTTGGGCTTACTTCCAGCCAACCTCTGGCCAACGGGGTGCATTCCCCTTCGGGGCTCAGACGGCTGCCGGGGTGTCCGGCTTCTCGACGACGCGCGGCTTCAGCTCCGCGTTCTCCAGCACGTCCCGCAGGTGCCGCTCGGCGACCGGCAGCACGTCGGCGATGGTGATCTCGCGGTCCAGCTCGTACGAGAGGGACGTCACGCCCGCGTCGCGGATGCCGCACGGGATGATCCGGTCGAACCAGGTGTTGTCCGGGTTCACGTTGAACGAGAAGCCGTGCATCGTGACGCCCTTGGCGACGCGGATGCCGATCGCGGCGATCTTGCGGTCCTCGCGGCGCTGGCCCGCGTTGGACGGGGCGTACTCCGGACCGTTGAACCGGGCGTCGAACTCGTCGTCCTGGAGCCGCGGGTCGAAGTCGAGGGAGAGGCCGCCGAGCGCGGGGCGCTGCTCCACCGGATCGCCGAGGACCCAGACGCCGCTGCGGCCCTCCACGCGCGTGGTCTCCAGGCCGAACTCCGCGCAGGTACGGATGAGCGCCTCTTCGAGGCGGCGCACGTGCGCCACGACGTCCACCGGGCGCGGCAGCTTCTGGATGGGGTAGCCCACCAGCTGGCCCGGGCCGTGCCAGGTGATCTTGCCGCCGCGGTCCACGTCGATGACGGGAGTGCCGTCCAGCGGGCGCTCGCTGTCCTCGGTGCGGCGGCCCGCGGTGTAGACCGGCGGGTGCTCCAGGAGCAGGCAGGTGTCCGGGACCTCGTCGGCGAAGCGGGCGGCGTGCACCCGGCGCTGCTCGTCCCACGCCTCCTGGTACTCCACGGAGTCCGGGCCGAAGCCCAGCCGGACGAACCGAAACTCACTCACGGCAGGTGCCTCCCTGAACGTTCATCGTGCACATATCGCGCCCCAGCCACTGTACGGGCCCCCTCCGCCGGCAACCTCGGCCCGGGTTCCTCACACGATCGGATGAATGCCCGGAGAAGCCGCCTCCGCGGGCTGTGACGGCCGTTACATTCACGCCGTTCACGAGGCCATAAGGGCTGCTCAAGGCAGGCCCGAAAGGCAGGAGACCGCACAGCCGATGACGGAACGACCCCCGCAGCGCACTCCCAACCGCCAGCTAGCCGCGCTCATCTCGGAAGCCGGATTCTCCAATGCGGGCCTCGCCCGCCGCGTCGACCAACTGGGTCTTGAGCACGGACTCGACCTGAGGTACGACAAGACGTCCGTGACCCGCTGGCTCCGTGGCCAGCAGCCGAGGGGCACCACACCCGCGCTGATCGCCGAGGTCTTCACGAGACGGCTCGGCCGGCGCCTCTCCGCCCAGGACCTGGGTCTCGACGCGTGCGCTCCGGTGTACGCCGGTCTTGAGTTCGCGGCCACTCCCGAGGAGGCCGTCGACATCGTCGGCGGCCTGTGGCGCAAGGACTCCGGAAGCCACGCGGAGCTACGGAAGATCGCGTTCACCCCGGCCGGGCTCGTGGTGCCGAGCCGGGACTGGCTGATCGGCCGCGCCGACGAACGCGTCGGCCGCGGCGACGCCGACCCGTCCCACACGCGCGTGCCCGCCCAGGGCCGCCCCGCCGTGCCCCGGCAGCGGCAGGGCCCCGAGCGCGGCCCGGGCCAGCGGGTCAGCAGCGGCGACATCGCCGCGCTGCGCTCGGTGGGCGAGCTCTTCCGCGCGCTCGACCACGCGTACGGCGGCGGGCACGCCCGGCAGGCCCTGGTCCGCTATCTGGAGCACGAGGCCGAGCCGATGCTGCGCGGTGTCTACGGAGAGCAGGCCGGGCGGCGGCTCTTCGCGGCCGCCGCCGACCTGACCCGCCTCGCGGGCTGGACGTCGTACGACATCGCGGCCCACGGCCTCGCCCAGCGGTACTACGTCCAGGCGCTGCGCCTGGCGCAGGCCGCGGGCGACCGGGCGTACGGCTCGTACGTCCTGGTCACGATGAGCCGCCAGGCCGTCTACCTCGGCCACGGGCGCGAGGCCGTCCAGCTCGCGCGCGTCGCCCAGCAGGGCGTCGGCTCCGCCGCGCCGCACGTCGTGCAGGCCCTGCTGTACGCCGCGGAGGCGCGCGGGCACGGGGTGCTCGGCGAGGTGCGGGCCTGCACCGCGGCGCTCGGGCGCGCCGAGCGGTCGCTGGAGGCGGCGCGGCCCGGCGACGAGGTGCCGCACTGGGCGCGGTTCTTCGACGAGGCGCAGCTGGCGGACGAGCTGGGGCACAGCTACCGCGACCTCCAGCAGTACCGCGCGGCGGCCCAGTACGCCGAGCGCTCCCTCCAACTGCGCGCCCCCGCCTTCGCGCGCAGCCGCCTGTTCTGCCGGGTCGTCCTCGCCACCGCGCGGCTCGGCCTCGGCGAGCTGGAGGTCGCCTGCCAGCTGGGCGCCGAGGCCGCGCAGGCGGCGGGGGAGATGCGGTCCGCGCGGGCGCACGAGTACGTACGCGAATTCGAGCGCCGTCTTGAGCCCTACCGGGACGCGGCCCCGGTGCGCGGCTACCGGGACAGGGTCGCGGCGCTGGGGTGAGGCCGCGGCCCGGGAGAAGCCCCCGCGTGGGGGGCGCGGGGGCTTCCGGGGGAGCCGGCCCAGGGACAGGCATGGGGACGGGTCAGGCGGCGGTGGGCAGGGGCTCTTGGGTGTACGAGGAGGCGATGCCGAAGTCGGTGAGGACGGCGTGGGCCGCGCGCCGCCCCGAGTGCAGGGCGCCCTGGACGGTGCTGGTGTCCCGGTGGTCGCCGCAGACGTAGAGCCCCGAGAGCAGCCGCACCGGGCGCCGCACGTCGTGCGGGGGCGGCATCGCGGGCACGGCCTCGCGGGTGTGGTGGACGGCCAGCGGCTCCCAGCGGTCGGTCGGCGTTCCGTACAGCGCGGCGAGATGCGCGCGGACGGCCGGCTCGTCCGGCGGCGGGCCGAGGACCGTCGAGGAGACGAGGACGCGGTCGGCGGGCGCGCGCGACGGGTCGACCTGGCTGATGACCGCGGTGTGGGCGACCGGCCCCGCACGGTCCGCGTCCAGGAGCAGTGCGGGCCCGTCGAGCGGCGGTTCGGGTGCCGTGTGGTGGACCACCGTCACCTCGTGGAAGGGCGGCACGCGCAGGCCGGGCAGGAGGTCGGCGGCGGCGCGCGCGTCGGTGGCGAGGAGGACCGCGCGGCAGGCGATCTCGCCGTGCTCGGCGGTCCTGACGGAGCTCGTGGAGACCGAGGTGACGCGGACGCCGGTGCGGACCACGCCGGGCGGCAGGGCGGTGGCGAGGAGCTCGGGCAGGACGTCCGCGCCGCCCTCCGGCAGGCAGAGACGGCCGCGGGCGAAGGCGTGCAGGGCGAGGTCCGCGCACCGGCTCGACGTGGTCAGGCCCGGGTCGCAGAGGAGTGCGGAGAGCAGCGGGCGCAGGAAGCCGTCGATGGTGCGGGCGGGCAGTCCGCGGGCGGCGAGGGCGTCGGCTGCGGGGAGTTCGGGCCGGGTCAGGAGGCGCTCGACGGGGGTCGCGGCGATGCGGGCGAGGGCGGCGCCGAGCCGGGCCTGGTCGAGGGGGGCGCTCGTCAGGGCGCGCGCCGCCGTGAGTGCGCCCCTTGCGCTCCGTCCGGGCAGTCGCTCGGCGGCGCGGTACCGGCGGCCCTCGCTGTGCACGAGGAGGCCGGGCGCGAAGGGGCGCAGGACGAGGGAGTCGAGCCCCGGGGTCCTGCGCAGCTCCGGATACGAGGTGGCGAGGAGCTGGCCGATTCTGTCTAGCCGGAATCCGTCGACCTTCTCGGTCGACATCCGGCCGCCGACGTAAGGAGCGGCCTCCAGGACCACGGTCGTTACACCGGCGCTGGTCAGCCGATGCGCTGCCGAGAGCCCGGCGGCGCCGGCTCCCACGATGACGACATCCGCATGGTGCGCATGCTCTGGCACGTGCCCCTCCCGAGGTCGCGCGGCTGCTGGGTTGCTGATGCCCCCAACAGGGCTCCGGAATACCCGAGTTCGGCACGAGGGTAGGAGCGGTTCCGGTCAGAAGGAGTCGCGCATCGACCGGGCACGGTCGCACGTAGGTCGCACAGTGGTCACGTGATGGAAGGATTCGGTCCCTTTCTGTCGGGACCGGGCACCTCACCTCAGCGCAGCCCGGATCGCCTCCTCGATGCCGGGGAACGCGAAGGTGAAGCCGGACTCCAGGAGCCGCGTCGGAAGCACCCGCTGGCTGCCGAGGACGTCCCCCGCCATCTCGCCGAGGACCAGGCGCAGCGCCGGCGCGGGCGCGGTGAAGACGGTGGGCCTGCGCAGCACCCGGCCCATCGCCGCCGTCACCTCGCGGTTGGTGCGCGGCTCGGGCGCCGTGAGGTTGAACGGGCCCGACAGCGTCTCCGTGTCGATCAGGTGCCGCAGCGCGGCCACCTCGTCGTGCAGGGAGATGTGACTCCAGTACTGCCGGCCGTTGCCCAGGCGCCCGCCGAGCCCCGCCTTGAAGAGCGGGAAGAGCCGGCCCCATGCGCCGCCCCCGCGGCCCACCACGAGGCCGTTGCGGGCGAAGACGGTACGGATGCCCGCCTCCTGGGCCGCGGCCGCGGCGGCCTCCCACTCCACGCACAGCGACGGCAGGAAGCCCCGCCCGGCAGGGGCGCTCTCGTCGACCGCCCGCGAACCGGTGTCTCCGTAGTAGCCGATCGCGCTGGCGTTCACGAACACCCGCGGCGGCTCGTCGAGCGAGGCCACGGCGGCGGCGAGCGTGCCGGTGCCGAGCACCCTGCTGTCCCTGAGCTCCCGCTTGTAGGCGGCCGTCCAGCGGTGGTCCCCGATGCCCGCGCCCGCCAGGTTGACGACCGCGGTGCAGCCCGCGAGCCCGGCCTTGTCGACGAACCCCTCCTGGGGGTCCCAGCGCACCTCGTCCTTGCCGCGTGGCGCCCTGCGCACCAGCCGTACCACCTCGTGCCCGTCGGCGGCCAGGGAGCGCGTGAGCGCCGTACCGATGAGCCCGGAGGCGCCGGACACTGCGACGCGCGAGTGTGTGGTTTCCATGCGTTCCATCCTGCCCCGGGAAGCCGCGCGTGCGCCCGCTCCGCGCACCCGACGCGGCGCGCGATCCGGCCGCCGTACAGTGGCGCCATGCCGGACATGCACATACGCACCGCACTGCCCGAGGACGACGACGCGCTCGCCCGTCTCGACCGTGCCGCCTGGTCCACGCTGCACGCGGTGCAGCCCCGCCCCGAGCCTCCCTACGAGCCCTTCTTCAACGACCGCTTCGGGCCCCGCGACCACCTGGTCGGCGAGGTGGACGGGCGGATCGTCGGCTATGTGAAGCTCGGCTTCCCCACCCCGCTGCTCGTCAACGCGCACGTGCGCCAGATCCAGGGCTTCGTCGTCGCCGAGGAGGTGCGCGGCCGGGGCGTCGGCAAGCGGCTGCTCCGGGCGGCCATGGACGAGGCCCGCCGCCAGGACGCGGTGCGCATCACCCTGCGGGTGCTCGGGCACAACACCCCCGCCCGCAAGCTGTACGAGGCGGAGGGCTTCGTCATCGAGGGCGTGCTGCCCGGCGAGTTCCTGCTGGACGGCGCGTACGTCGACGACATCCTCATGGGCCGCGCCCTCTGACCGGACGACCCGGCGAACGCCCCGGCGAATGACCCGACGGACCTGCCCGGCGTGCGGGGGCGCCGCGCCCGTAGGAGCGTGAAGAGATGATCAGGGCTGCGGCCAGACGGCGCGACGCGGAACAGCGCGACTGGCTGCTGCGTGGCACGCCGCCCCCGCCCTGGGTGCGCTGGCCCCCGCCGCTGCTCCTCCTCGCGATCGTCCTCGTCCAGCTGGTCACCCCGAAGACGGTGGACCTCAGCTTCCTGGTCGCGGCCGTCCCGCCGCTGGCCGCCCTGTCGTACGGGCCCGCCGCCACGGCGGTCGTCGGCGGTGTCGTCGTCGCGCTGCTCTCCCTGCCGCGCTTCGGCCTCGGCCACCCGGGCAACAGCGACGAGCTGACGATCAGCTTCATCGCGGTGCTCAGCGTGGTCTTCGCCTGGGTGCGCAGCCGCCGCGAGGCCCAGCTCGTGACCGTCCGCACGGTCGCCGAGGCGGCCCAGTTCGCGGTCCTCCCACCACTGCCGGAACGGGTCGGCCGGGTGCGGTTCGCGGGCCTGTACCAGGCCGCGGAGCACGAGTCGCTGGTCGGCGGCGACTTCTTCGACGTCCGCAGAGGGCCGCACGGGGTGCGCGCCCTCATCGGTGACGTGCAGGGGCACGGGCTCGCGGCGGTCGGCACGGTCGCCGCGCTGCTCGGCGCGTTCCGCGAGGCGGTCATCGACAAGGCGGACCTGGAAGGGGTCGCCGCCCAGCTCGACCGCAGGCTCGTCGTGGACTCGGCCGGGCAGGAGCACGCCGAACTGTTCGCGACGGCGGTGCTCCTGGAGTTCCCCGACGACGCCTCCGTCGTACGCGTCGTCTCCTGCGGACACCCGCCGCCCCTGCTGCTGCGCGGCCCCGAGGTCACCGAGCTGGACGTGACCTCCGGCGCGCCGCTCGGCCTCGGCATCGCGGGCGTCGCCCCGCCCGAGGGTCTCACGGTGCCGCTGCTCGCCGGGGACCTGCTGTTCGGCCTGACCGACGGGGTGAGCGAGGCACGGGACGCGTCCGGCACCTTCTACCCGCTGGACGAACGCCTCACCGCGCTGCTCAAGGCGGACCCGGCGCTGCTCGACGACCCGGCGGCACTCACGGAGCAGGTGTGGGCGGACGTGGTGCGGTACGCGGGGCGCGTACGGGACGACGTGACGATGATGGTGTTCGCGCCGGGGCCGCTCGAAGCCGCGTGACGGGCGTGGGGGAGCAGCGGGCGCACGGGAAGCGACTGGAGCGACGGGCGTAACCGGTCAGCGGTCCCAGCCGCCCGTCAGCTCCTCCAGGCACCGCACCGCGAGCTCGGCGGGCGAGCCGGGGCCCGTCACGTCCGCGTCCGACTCCGCCCACACCTCCAGGGCGATGCGGATCGCGTCGGTCGCCGCGGCGGCGGCGATACGGACCTCCAGCGGCCGCGCCCCCGTCCCGGCGAGCTCCGCGACGACGGGCCGCAGCCGTTCCTCCGACTCCTGGTTCACGCGGTACCAGACAGCGCGCAGCGCCGGGTCGCCGGCGGCCGCGCGGAGCAGCCCGCGGACCTGCCGCAGCCCGGCAGCGGCGGTCTCGTCCGGCGCGGCGAGCGCCTCGGAGATCGCGCCCCGCAGCGCCTCGGGGAGCGGCGCGCCCGGCTCGCTCCCGGCCAGCAGCGCGCGCCACCGTTCGCCGCCGACGGCGAGCAGCGGGCCCACCGCGTCCTGCTTGGTGCGGAAGTACCGGTAGAAGGTGCGCAGCGCGACCCCGGCCCGGCCCGCGATGGCCTCGGCCGTGGTGCCGTCGGGCCCGTGCGCGGTGAAGAGCTCCGCCGCGGCGTGCGCGATCTCCAGCTGGGTGGCCAGCTTGCGGCGCTCCGTGAGGGAGAGGGGCGGCGGGGGCGGCGACTGGTTGTTCACGCGCCGAAGACTACGCCGACCGCGCCAGGCGGGCACGGTAAGTCAAGGTGGCATAACGTGCCACATGGGCGTAGCGTGTATCGGGAAAGCATCACCACCGCGAGAGCCGGAGTACGCCATGCAGAGCGCCACGCAGCACCTGAACCGTTACGAGGGGCGCCGCGCCCTGGTCACCGGCGGCGGCTCCGGCATAGGCCAGGCGACCGTCCTGCGCATGCTGGCCGAGGGCGGCAGCGTCGTCGCCGCCGACGTCAGCGAGGACGGCCTCAAGGACACCGTTGCCAAGGCGGGAGCCGACGCGGAGCGCCTCACCACCGTGGTCGTGAACATCGCCGACGAGGCCTCGGTCCGCGCCGGTGTCGCCGCCGCCACGGCCGCGCTCGGCGGCCTGGACGTCCTCGTCAACGCCGCGGGCATCCTGCGCTCCGCGCACACCCACGAGACCACCCTCGACGCCTTCAACCAGGTCATCGGCGTCAACCTCACCGGCACCTTCCTGATGATCCGGGAGGCGATCCCCGCACTGCTGGAGGGCGACGGCGCCGCCGTCGTGAACTTCAGCTCGACGTCCGCGATGTTCGCCCACCCGTACATGGCGGCGTACGCGGCGAGCAAGGGCGGCATCCAGTCCATGACGCACGCGCTGGCCGCCGAGTACGGCAAGCAGGGCATCCGCTTCACCGCCGTGCAGCCCGGCTCCATCTCCTCCGGGATGACGGACGGCTCCGGCGCCAGCAGGCAGAGCGTCGGCCCCGGCCTGCCCGCGGACGCCGACATGAGCCTGTTCGTGAAGCTCGCACCCGCCCTCGGCCAGGGCTTCGCGGGCCCCGAGACCGTCGCCTCCGTCGTCGCCATGCTCGCCTCGGACGACGGCCGCTTCATCACCGGCACGGAGATCCGCATCGACGGCGGCACGCACTTCTGATCCGGCGCCGGCGGTCCGGCCTCAGTCGGCCATGAAGCGGTCCCACAGCTTCGGATACCGCTCCGCGAGCACCGCCTCGTCCTCGAAGTCGAGCGGGGTGCCCTCCGGTTCGGCGGGGGCGGGCGGGATGCCGAGGTCCGGGGTGTCGAGGCCGGTGAGCTGCTCGTACGCCTCGTCCGCGGCGTAGCCGAGCTCCTCGCCGTCCCCGTCGAGCTCCTCGTCGAACTCGTCGAGGAGGTCGGCGAGCGCGTCCGGGTCGTGCACCGCGCCCTCGTAGACCGCCCGGCCCTGCCCGATCAGCCAGCACCGGAAGTAGTCGAAGGCGTCGTCGCTCGCGCCGCCGAGCAGCACCGAGGCCGCGCCCCACAGATCCCAGCGGTAGGCGCGGTTGTAGCGGGCCTCGAAGTGACGGGCGAAGTCGAGGACCGAGTCCGGGTCCGACTGCAGCAGTCTCTCGACCAGCAGCTCGGCGTGGTCCTCGGGGTCGCCGTCGGCGGCCTCGCGGGTGCTGTCCACGATCTCCCAGAACTCCGTCTCGTCCATCACGGGTCCAGCATCGGTCCTGGGGAGTGGGGGCGCACGCGGAGTGCGCCGGAATGCGGCTGTCTCGTTATGCGCGCACATGCCCGTGGAAAGACCGACAGAAGATGTCCCCTTTTGGTGGCAGCCTCCTGGACATGAACACCACCCAGACCCTGACCGGGAAGATCGCCCTCGTCGCGGGCGCCACCCGCGGCGCGGGCCGCGCCATGGCGGTGGAGCTCGGCCGCGCCGGAGCCACCGTGTACGTGACGGGCCGGACCACCCGCGCGCACACCAGCGAGAGCGGCCGGACCACCGAGACCATCGAGGAGACCGCCGAACTGGTCGACGCGGCCGGCGGCGAGGGCATCGCCGTACCCACCGACCACCTGGAGCCCGGCCAGGTCGAGGCGCTCGTCGACCGGATCGACCGCGAGCGGGGCCGCCTGGACATCCTCGTCAACGACATCTGGGGCGGCGACATCCACGTCGAGTGGGACAAGAAGATGTGGGAGCACGACCTCGACAAGGGGCTGCGCATCCTGCGCCTCGGCATCGAGACCCACATCATCACCAGCCGGTACGCGCTGCCGCTGCTCGTCAGGAACCCCGGCGGCCTCGTCGTCGAGGTCACCGACGGCACCCAGGAGTACAACGGCCCCAACTACCGCAAGCCGTTCTACTACGACCTCGCCAAGGCCGCCCCGCTGCGCATGGCGCGCGACCTGGCCGAGGAGGTCGCGGAGTACGGCTGCACGGCGCTCTGCCTCACCCCCGGCTGGCTGCGCTCCGAAGCCATGCTCGACACCCACTTCAAGGTGACCGAGGACGACTGGCGGGCGGGCTGCGAGCAGGACCCGCACTTCGCGATCTCCGAGACGCCGACGTTCGTGGGCCGGGCCCTCGTCGCGCTCGCCGCCGACCCCGAGGTGGCACGCCACAACGGCGCATCCCTCTCCAGCGGCGGCCTCGCCAAGGAGTACGGCTTCACGGACGTGGACGGCTCCGCGCCCGACGCCTGGCGGTACATCACGGAGGTCGACCAGGAGAGCCCCACGGCGGACGTCACCGGCTACCGGTAGGGCGTCAGCGGTAGAGCGCCGCCGAGCGCGCCGCGGCCGCCGCGAAGCGTGCGCGCAGACTCAACGGCTCAAGCACCTCCACCTCCGGGCCGAGTGCCATGAGCTGCGTGTACGCCACGTCCTCGTTCTCGACGGGCAGGGTGACCGTCACCCGGCCCGTCGCGTCCGGCTCGCCCGCCGACTCCATCGCCTCGCGGGCGACGCCGCGGTCGGTGGCGTACGGCAGCTGCCGCATGCCCGCGTCGGAGAGCCGCACCACGACCTCGGCCCGCAGGATCGCCCGCGCGAACTGCGCCGCCCGCTCCTCCCAGAAGCCCGGCAGGTCGAACTCCTCGTCCCGCGCGAACCGCTCCTCACCGGCCTCCACCGCGGTGAACCGGTCGATGCGGTACACGCGGTACGCCCCGGAGTCGGGCACCCGCGCGCACAAGTACCAGACGCCCGCCTTGAGCACGAGACCGTACGGCTCCAGCTCCCGCTCCACCTCGGTCTCCTGGCGGCGGTAGCGGGCGGTCACGCACCGGTCGTCCCAGACCGCGTCCGCCACCGCGGGCAGCAGCTCCGGGGCGGGCGTCTCCTGGAACCAGCCCGGCGCGTCCAGATGGAACCGCTGCGAGGCGCTCTGCGGGGCGTCCCGCAGCGACGGCATGAGCGCCGCCGACACCTTGAGCCGGGCCGCGGACGCCGCGTCCGCGAGCCCCATCTCCCGCAGCGCGCCCGGCACCCCGGACAGGAACAGCGCCTCGGCCTCGCTGCGGCCGAGCCCGGTGAGACGGGTGCGGTAGCCGCCGATCAGCCGGTAGCCGCCGGTGCGGCCCCGGTCGGCGTAGACGGGCACGCCCGCCTCGGACAGCGCCTGCGCGTCGCGCGTGATGGTCCGCTCGGACACCTCCAGCTCGGCGGCGAGCTCGGCGGCGGTCATGGAGGGCCGTGCCTGGAGCAGGAGCACCATCTTGATGAGGCGGGCAGCGCGCATGGCCCCATGATGCCGGTGCGGACATACGGGTGCGGCCCCCGCCGTCAGGCAGGGGCCGCACCCGTATGTCGAGCCGGAGACTCACAGGCCGTACTTGGCCCGGGCCTCCTTCACCGCGGACGCGGGCACCTCGCCACGGCGGGCGAGCTGCGCCAGCGCGGCGACGACGATCGACTCGGCGTCGACACCGAAGTGGCGGCGCGCGGCCTCACGCGTGTCGGAGAGGCCGAAGCCGTCCGCACCGAGCGAGGAGTAGTCCTGCTCGACCCACTGCGCGATCTGGTCGGGGACCTGACGCATGTAGTCGGAGACGGCGAGCACGGGGCCCTGCGCACCCTCAAGCGCCTTGCGCACGTAGGGAGTGCGCTCCTCGCCGCGCAGCAGCGCCTCGTCCGCCTCCAGGGCGTCACGGCGCAGCTCCGTCCAGGAGGTGGCGGACCACACGTCGGCGGCCACGCCCCACTCCTCGGCGAGCATCTTCTGGGCCTTCAGGGTCCAGTGGATGGCCGTGCCGGAGCCGAGCAGCTGGATGCGCGCGGCGTTGGCAGCCGGGGAGAGGCCCGCGGACTCCGCCGTGTTGAAGCGGTAGAGGCCGCGCACGATGCCCTCGTCGACGCCCGCGGGCTTCGCGGGCTGCGGCATGGGCTCGTTGTAGACGGTGAGGTAGTAGAAGACGTTCTGGTCCTCGCCCTCGTGGGCCTCGCCGTACATGCGGCGCAGCCCCTCCTTGACGATCGCGGCGATCTCGTAGGCGAACGCCGGGTCGTAGGAGAGCGCGGCCGGGTTCGTCGCGGCGATGACCGGCGAGTGGCCGTCCGCGTGCTGCAGGCCCTCACCCGTCAGCGTCGTACGGCCCGCGGTGGCGCCGACGAGGAAGCCGCGGCCGAGCTGGTCGCCGAGCTGCCACATCTGGTCGGCCGTGCGCTGCCAGCCGAACATCGAGTAGAAGATGTAGAAGGGGATCATCGCTTCGCCGTGCGTCGCGTACGACGTGGACGCGGCGATGAAGTCCGCCATCGAACCGGCCTCGGTGATCCCCTCGTTGAGGATCTGGCCGTCCTTGGCCTCCTTGTAGTACATCAGCTGGTCGCGGTCGACCGGCTCGTACGTCTGGCCCTTGGGGGAGTAGATGCCCAGGGACGGGAAGAGGCTCTCCATGCCGAAGGTGCGCGCCTCGTCGGGGACGATCGGCACCCAGCGCTTGCCGGTCTGCTTGTCGCGTACGAGGTCCTTGACCAGGCGTACGAACGCCATGGTCGTCGCCACCGACTGCGACCCGGAGCCCTTGTCGAAGGAGGCGAACGTCTTGTCCGCGGCGGCGGGCAGCGGGGCCAGCGGCTGCGTGCGGCGGGCCGGAGCCGGGCCGCCGAGCGCGGCACGCCGCTCCTGGAGGTAGCGGACCTCGGGGGAGTCGGCGCCCGGGTGGCCGTACGGCACCTGGCCGTCGGCGAAGGCGCTGTCCGGGATCGGCAGGCCGAGCAGGTCCCGCATGTCCTTGAACTCGTCCACCGTCAGCTTCTTCATCTGGTGGTTGGCGTTCTTGGACTCGAAGCCCTTGCCGAGGGTGAAGCCCTTGACCGTCTGCGCGAGGATCACGGTCGGCGCGCCCTTGTGGGTGAGCGCCGCACGGTAGGCCGCGTACACCTTGCGGGCCTCGTGGCCGCCGCGCGAGAGGTGGAAGCACTCGCTGATCTTGTCGTCCGTGAGCAGCTTGCCCAGCTCGACGAGCGCGGGCTCGGAGCCGAAGAAGTGCTCGCGGATGTAGGCGGCGTCGCGCGTCGCGTACGTCTGGAACTGCGCGTCCGGCACCTCGCGGAGGCGGCGGACCAGGGCGCCCGTGGTGTCGAGCTGGAACAGCTCGTCCCAGGCGTTGCCCCACAGGACCTTGATGACGTTCCAGCCGGCGCCGCGGAACTGCGCCTCCAGCTCCTGCACCACGCGGAAGTTGGCGCGGACCGGGCCGTCGAGGCGCTGCAGGTTGCAGTTGATGACGTACGTGAGGTTGTCGAGACCCTCACGCGCGGCCAGTGCGAGGGCCGCCGTCGACTCGGGCTCGTCCATCTCGCCGTCACCGAGGAACGCCCACACGTGCGAGGCGGAGACGTCCTTGATGCCGCGGTTGGTGAGGTACCGGTTGAAGCGCGCCTGGTAGATGGCGGAGAGCGGGCCCAGACCCATGGAGACGGTCGGGAACTCCCACAGCCAGGGCAGGCGGCGCGGGTGCGGGTAGGAGGGCAGGCCGTTGCCGCCGGCCTCCTGGCGGAAGTTGTCGAGCTGCGCCTCGTTCAGGCGGCCGTCGAGGAAGGCGCGGGCGTAGATGCCGGGGGAGGCGTGGCCCTGGATGTAGAGCTGGTCGCCCGATCCGTCCCCCTCCTTGCCCTTGAAGAAGTGGTTGAAGCCCGTCTCGTACAGCCAGGCCGCCGACGCGAAGGTCGCTATGTGGCCGCCGACGCCGTGCTTCGAACCGCGGGTGACCATCGCGGCCGCGTTCCAGCGGTTCCACGCGGTGATCTTCCGCTCCATCTCCTCGTCACCGTCGACGGACGGCTCGGCGGAGGTGGGGATCGTGTTGACGTAGTCGGTTTCGAGGAGCTTGGGCAGCGCCAGGCCCGCGCCCTCGGCACGCTCCAGCGTGCGGCGCATCAGGTACGCGGCACGGTGCGGCCCGGCCGCCTGAGTAACGGCGTCCAGGGAGGCCTGCCATTCGGCGGTCTCCTCGGGGTCGCGGTCCGGGAGCTGGTCGAGCTCGCTCGGCTGGATTGCGGAGGGGTCGGTCATTGCGCCGCCTTCCTGAGTCGGAGGGGGTCCCCTGTTTCGGTAAGGGGTGGGGGTGCCCGATGTCTTTGGCAGGACAGGGCGTGAGGCTCTGGTGAGAGCCATCGACGACTGTAAGCCCGTGATCGATGATCGATCAAAGCGTTGAGCGAAAAACTTCCCCAGATTGCGAAAGTCGGCATCCGGTGCCAGTAAAACGGGCACGCGGTGCCTTCGATTTGAAGGGTTTACGCAGGTGGGAGCACGTCTGCCGGCACGTCTGCGGGCCCACGGACACGGATGAGCGCGGGATCAGGCCCGCGGCGCGCAGCCCAGGACGTGCGCCTTCACCAGGTCGGCGATGGCGGGGTCGCGGCGGCGGAAGGCGGAGACCAGGGCCTCGTGCTCCTCCGCGTACGACTGCTGGACCGTGCCGAGCCAGCGGATGGACAGCGCCGTGAAGACCTCGATGCCGAGGCCCTCCCAGGTGTGCAGGAGGACGGAGTTGTCCGCGGCCCGCACCAGCTCCCGGTGGAAGCCGACGGTGTGCCGCACCTGCCCGGTGCCGTCCGACGCGCGGTCCGCCTCGTACAGGGCCGCGACATGGGGCTCAAGGGCCGAGCAGTCCGCGGCGAGCCGCTCCGCGGCCAGCTCGGCCGCGATGGCCTCCAGACCGGCCCGGACGGGGTAGCTCTCCTCCAGGTCGGCGGCCGTCAAGTTGCGTACGCGTACACCCTTGTTGGGCGCGGATTCGATGAGCCGCAGCGTCTCCAGCTCGCGCAGCGCCTCGCGGACCGGGGTCTGGGAGACCTCAAGCTCGACGGCGATCCGGCGCTCCACGATGCGCTCGCCCGGCTTCCAGCGCCCGCTGACGATCCCCTCCACGATGTGCTCGCGGATCTGTTCGCGCAGCGAGTGAACGACGGGCGCGGTCATGAGAGCTCCTCCGGCAGGGGCTGCGGACCCCAAGGGCGTGTGACCCCTAGACAATACGGCGACGCCCCCGCCCGGAAGACTCCGGACGGGGGCGTACGCGCTGATGAGACGAGTGTTACAGCCTCACGCAAGGGGCGGACTACAGGCCGAGCTCGACCTCGAACTCGCCCGCCTCCAGGATCGCCTTGACCGCGGTCAGGTAGCGGGCGGCGTCCGCGCCGTCCACCAGACGGTGGTCGTAGGAGAGCGACAGGTACGTCATGTCACGGACGGCGATGGTCTCGCCGAGGTCCGGGTGGTTGATGACGACCGGGCGCTTCACCGTGGCACCGATGCCGAGGATCGCGGCCTGGTTCGGCGGCACGATGACCGTGTCGAACAGGGCGCCGCGCGAACCGGTGTTGGAGATCGTGAAGGTGGCGCCGGACATGTCGTCCGGGGTGAGGCCACCGCCACGGGCCTTGCCGGCCAGCTCGGCGGTCTTCTTGGAGATACCGGCGATGTTCAGGTCGCCCGCACCCTTGATGACCGGCGTCATCAGACCCTTCTCGGCGTCCACGGCGATGCCGATGTTCTCCGAGTCGAAGTACGTGATGGTGCCTTCGTCGTCGTTGATCCGGGCGTTGATGACCGGGTGGGCCTTCAGCGCCTGGGCGGCGGCCTTGACGAAGAACGGCATCGGCGAGAGCTTGACGCCCTCGCGGGCCGCGAAGGAGTCCTTCGCCTTGGCGCGCAGCTTCATCAGCTTGGTGATGTCGACCTCGACGACCGAGGTCAGCTGGGCCTGCGAGTGCAGCGCCTTCATCATGTTGTCGCCGATGACCTTGCGCATGCGGGTCATCTTGACGGTCTGGCCGCGGAGGGGGGAGGCCTCCAGGGCCGGAGCCTTCGACGACGCGGCCGGCGCGGCGGCGGCCGGCGCGGGGGCCGACTTCTTGGCCTCGGCGGCGGCGATGACGTCCTGCTTGCGGATGCGGCCGCCGACACCGGAACCGGTGACCTCGGAGAGGTTCACGCCGTTCTCGGACGCGAGCTTGCGGACCAGCGGGGTGACGTAGGCACCGTCGTCGGCCGGGGTGGCCTGCGCCGGGGCGGCCGGAGCGGCGGGCTGCGCCGGAGCCGGGGCCTGAGCCGCGGGCCGGGCCGGAGCGGCCGGGGCCTGGGCGGCGGGCTGCGCGGGAGCCGGGGCGGCCTCCTGCTGGGGAGCCTCCTGCTTCGGGGCCTCCTGCTGCGCGGGGGCGGCCGGGGCCGGAGCCGGGGCCTCGGCCTGCGCCGGAGCGGCACCGGGCGCACCGATGACGGCGAGCTTGGCGCCGACCTCGGCGGTCTCGTCCTCACCGACGACGATTTCGAGCAGTACGCCCGCGACCGGCGACGGGATCTCGGTGTCGACCTTGTCCGTCGAGACCTCCAGGAGGGGCTCGTCGGCCGCGACCTCCTCGCCGACCTCCTTCAGCCAGCGGGTGACGGTGCCCTCGGTGACGGACTCGCCGAGCGCGGGCAGGGTGACCTCGGTGCCCTCGGCGGAGCCGCCGGACTGGGCCGGGGCCGCCTGCTGCTGGGGGGCCTCCTCCTGCGCGGGGGCGGCCGGGGCCTCCTCCTGTGCGGGGGCGGCGGGGGCCTCGGCCTGCGCCGGGGCGGCCGAGCCGCCCGCGTCGCCCGAGCCGTCGTCGATGACGGCGAGCTCGGCGCCGACCTCGACGGTCTCGTCCTCGGCGACCTTGATGGAGGCCAGGATGCCCGCGGCGGGGGAGGGGATCTCGGTGTCGACCTTGTCGGTCGAGACCTCCAGCAGCGGCTCGTCGGCCTCGACGCGCTCGCCCTCGGCCTTCAGCCAACGGGTGACAGTGCCCTCGGTGACGCTCTCGCCGAGCGCCGGAAGGGATACGGAAACCGCCATGGTTTCAGTTGCTCCTTACGAAAATTGCGGAAAGTCTGGTCGTCGCGCCCGTGTGACTGGGTCAGTCGTGGGAGTGCAGCGGCTTGCCCGCCAGTGCCAGGTGGGCCTCGCCGAGCGCCTCGTTCTGCGTCGGGTGGGCGTGGATGAGCTGGGCGACCTCGGCCGGCAGCGCCTCCCAGTTGTAGATCAGCTGGGCTTCGCCGACCTGCTCACCCATGCGGTCGCCGACCATGTGGACGCCGACCACGGCACCGTCCTTGACCTGGACGAGCTTGATCTCGCCCGCGGTCTTCAGGATCTTGCTCTTGCCGTTGCCCGCGAGGTTGTACTTGAGGGCGACGACCTTGTCCGCGCCGTAGATCTCCTTGGCCTTGGCCTCGGTGATGCCCACGGAGGCGACCTCGGGGTGGCAGTACGTCACCCGGGGCACGCCGTCGTAGTCGACCGGGACGGTCTTGAGGCCGGCCAGGCGCTCCGCCACCAGCATGCCCTCGGCGAAGCCGACGTGCGCGAGCTGGAGGGTCGGCACCAGGTCGCCCACGGCCGAGACGGTCGGGACGTTGGTCTGCATGTACTCGTCGACGAGGACGTAGCCGCGGTCCATCGCGACGCCCTGCTCCTCGTAGCCGAGGCCCTGCGAGACCGGGCCGCGGCCGATGGCGACCAGGAGGACCTCGGCCTCGAAGGTCTTGCCGTCCGCGAGGGTGACGCGCACGCCGTTCTCGGTGTACTCGGCCTTGTCGAAGAAGGTGCCGAGGTTGAACTTGATGCCGCGCTTGCGGAACGCGCGCTCAAGAAGCTTGGAGCTGTTCTCGTCCTCGACGGGCACGAGGTGCTTGAGGCCCTCGATGACCGTGACGTCGGTCCCGAAGGACTTCCACGCCGAGGCGAACTCGACGCCGATGACGCCGCCGCCCAGGATGATCGCGGACTCCGGGACGCGGTCCAGGGTCAGCGCGTGGTCCGAGGAGATGATGCGGTTGCCGTCGATCTCCAGGCCCGGCAGCGACTTCGGCACGGAGCCGGTCGCGAGGAGGACGTGGCGGCCCTGGACACGCTGCCCGTTCACGTCCACGGAGGTCGGCGACGAGAGCTTGCCCTCGCCCTCGATGTACGTCACCTTGCGGGAGGCGATGAGTCCCTGCAGGCCCTTGTAGAGGCCGGAGATCACGTCGTCCTTGTACTTGTGGACGGCCGCCATGTCGATGCCCTCGAAGGTGGCCTTCACGCCGAACTGGTCGGCCTCGCGCGCCTGGTCGGCGATCTCGCCGGCGTGCAGCAGCGCCTTCGTGGGGATGCAGCCGTTGTGCAGGCAGGTGCCGCCGACCTTGCCCTTCTCGATCAGGGCGACGTCCAGGCCCAGCTGCGCTCCGCGCAGCGCCGCGGCGTAACCGCCGCTACCGCCGCCGAGGATCACTAGGTCGAAAACGGTGCTGGCGTCGTTCGCCACGTCACGTCCTCCATGCATGTGCGCCGTACGCCGGACCCCTTTTCGCGGGGGACGACCGGTCGGTCGGCTGGTATTCGGCCGCTCTTGTTTCGGCCCTTTGGTGGGGGCCCTGTCCTGCCGAGAACCCATCTTCGCACTTGTCGCCGGGAGACGGGACGCCGGGCCAGGCTGTGAGACGTTCGATCGACCGTCTCCAGGGCCTTGTGTTGCGTACGAACGTACGGATTTCGTCGAGGGCGAAATCACGCAGGGGCCCCGGACACCAGACGGGTCCGGGGCCCCTGTGCGCGTACGTGGATCAGCCGAGGTCGCCCGCGGCGGTGTGCTCGGCGAGCCGGACCAGGGTGCGGACGGCGGAGCCGGTGCCGCCCTTGGGGGTGTAGCCGTAGGGGGCGCCCTCGTGGAAGGCCGGGCCCGCGATGTCCAGGTGGGCCCAGGTGATGCCCTCGCCCACGAACTCCTGGAGGAAGAGACCGGCGACCAGGCCGCCGCCCATGCGCTCGCCCATGTTGGCGATGTCGGCGGTGGGGGAGTCCATGCCCTTGCGCAGGTCGGCGGGGAGCGGCATCGGCCAGGACGGCTCGCCGACCTCCTCGGCGATCTCGTGGACCGACGTACGGAAGGCGTCGTCGTTCGACATGATGCCGAAGGTGCGGTTGCCGAGCGCCATCATCATGGCGCCGGTCAGCGTCGCCACGTCGACGATGGCGTCGGGCTCGTCCTCGGAGGCCTTGGCGATCGCGTCGGCAAGGACCAGGCGGCCCTCGGCGTCGGTGTTGAGGACCTCGACGGTCTTGCCGCTGTACATGCGCAGGACGTCGCCGGGGCGGGTCGCGGAGCCGGACGGCATGTTCTCGGCGAGCGCCAGCCAGCCGGTGACGTTCACTTCGAGGCCGAGGCGCGCGGCGGCGACGACGGCGGCGAAGACCGCGGCGGCGCCGGCCATGTCGCACTTCATGGTCTCGTTGTGACCGGCGGGCTTCAGCGAGATGCCGCCCGAGTCGTACGTGATGCCCTTGCCGACGTAGGCGAGGTGCTTCTTCGCCTTGGAGTGCGTGTACGACAGCTTCACCAGGCGCGGCGGGGCGTCCGAGCCGGCGCCGACGCCGAGGATGCCGCCGAAGCCGCCCTTGGCGAGAGCCTTCTCGTCGAGCACCTGGACCTTGATGCCGTGCTCCTTGGCCGCGGCCTGGGCGACGGCGGCGAAGGCCTCGGGGCTGAGGTCGTTCGGCGGGGTGTTGACCAGGTCGCGGGCGCGGTTCAGTTCCTGGGCGACGGCGGTGGCGCGCTCGACGGCGGCCTTGTACGCCTTGTCGCGGGGCTTGGCGCCGAGCAGCACGGCCTCGGCCAGCGGGGCCTTGGCGTCCTTGCCGTTCTTCTTCGTGGCCTTGGTGTCGGCCTGGTCCTTGTACGCGTCGAAGGAGTACGCGCCGAGCAGGGCACCCTCCACGATGGCACCGGCGTCGTCGGCGTCCTCGACGGGCAGCGCGAACGCGGCCTTCTTCGCACCGGTCAGCGCGCGGGCGGCGGCGCCGGCGGCGCGGCGCAGCGCGTCCGTGCCGTACGTCTCGTCCTTCTCCGGGACCCCGCCGAGACCGACCGCGACGACGACCGGCGCCTTGAAGCCGGACGGCGCGGGGAGCTTCGTCACCTCGCCCTCACCGCCCGAGGCGCCGAGGGTCTCCAGGACGGACGCGAGCTTGCCGTCGTACGCCTTGTCCACGGCCTCGGCGCCGGGGGCGACGACCAGGCCCCCCTTGGATCCAGCGCCCTTCGCGACACCGACGACGATCGCGTCGGCGCGCAGGCCGGTCGCGGCGGCGGTGCTGAGAGTCAGAGCAGTCACGGTGGTGAGGTCCTCTTTCAGTGAGTTTCGTCGGGCTGTGGGGTGGTGAGCCCGTCGCGAGCCTACGCCCGTGAGCGCTGCGGTGCGCCTCACTGTGTGTGTTCGGCGCGGTGTCAGCCCAGGGCGAGCACGATCAGGGCACCGGTCGCCGACGTCTCCGCCAGGGCGCCGAAGACGTCTCCGGTGACCCCGCCGAACCGTCGTACGCAGTGCCACAGCAGCAACTCCGCGGCGCCGAGCGCGAGGACGACGGCCGCCGTGCCCCGCACGGCGTCGGCCGCCCCGAGCGGCAGTCCGACGGCCGCCGCCCCGCACACCACGACGGCGGCGACGGCCCACGCGCGGCCGCGCGGCACCACCCCGGCGACGGCGGCGCCGAGCCCCTCGGGGCGGGCCGGCGGCACCCCGTCGCGGGCGGCCAGAGTGAGGGCGAGGCGCGCGACGGTCGCCGAGACGACGGCGGCGACGGCGCCGCGGGCCCACGACGCCTCGTACAGCTGGCAGAACACGGCCACCTGGGCGAGCAGCACGAAGAGCAGGGTGATGACGCCGAAGGGGCCGATGTCGGACTGCTTCATGATGCGCAGCGCGTCGTCGGCAGGCTTGGCGCTGCCGAGGCCGTCGGCGGTGTCGGCGAGGCCGTCGAGGTGCAGGCCGCGGGTGAGGGCGGCGGGCGTCGCGGCGGTCGCGGTGGCGGCGAGGAGCGGCCCCGCGCCGAGCGCCGTCAGGACGCCGCCGGCGCCCGCCGCGCAGACGCCGATCACCAGACCGGCGAGGGGCGCGCACTGCATGCCGCCGCGCGCGGCCTCGCGGTCCCAGCGGGTGACCCGGACGGGGAGCGCGGTGAGGGTGCCGAAGGCGAAGCGGATGCCGTCGGACGAGGGGGTTCTTGGCACCGGCGAAGGTTACCCGGGGCCGGTGCCCCGCCGGTCGGCACCCGGGTGCGGTGCGTCCGGCCGCCGCCGAGGATGGGGGCATGAACGACTGGTGGTACCGGAACGTCGTCGAGCCGGGGAAGCTGCCGCTGCTGCTCGCGCTGCTCTCCTTCGTGGCGTCGTTCGTCGTCACCAGGACCATCACGCGGCTGATCCGGGCGGGCAGGGGGCCGTTCCGGAACATCCGCACGGGCGACGTGCACGTCCACCACGTCGTGCCGGGGATCTTCCTCATGCTGGTCGGCGGGTTCTGGGCGGTGGCCGCGGGACGGCACGGCGCCGGGCCGCTGTACGCCGCCGTCATCTTCGGGCTCGGCGCGGGACTCGTGCTCGACGAGTTCGCGCTGATCCTCCATCTCGACGACGTGTACTGGAGCGAGCAGGGCCGCAAGAGCGTGGAGGTCGTGATGCTCACCGCCGCCCTGGTCGTCCTCGTGCTCACCGGCTTCACGCCGCTCGGCGTCAACGACCTGACGCCCGTCGAGCGGCAGAACCGCGCCCTGTTCGCCCTGAACGTCGGTGTCAACTGTGCCTTCGCCCTGATCGCGCTCCTCAAGGGCAAGCTGCGCACGGCCCTGATCGGCATGGTGATCCCGTTCGTCGCGCTGGTCGGCGCCGTCCGGCTCGCCCGGCCGGGATCGGCGTGGGCGCGGCGCTTCTACCGCAACCGGCACCGGGCACGCGCGCGTGCCGGGCTGCGGGCCTTCCACCACGACCGCCGCTGGACCGGTCCGCGCCGCAGGCTTCAGGACTGGATCGGCGGCTTCACGCCGGGCCCCTCGCCCTCCGAGCCCGACCCTTCGGAGCGTGTGCCGCCGCGCCGGTGACGTACCGCAGAGAGCACGCACAGCACGAGCACGGCGGCGATGGCGGCCAGGTGCTCCTTGCCGGCGAGATTGTCCTTGACCAGCACCTCGACGACCATCAGGGCGGTGACCAGGGCGGCGGTGAAGTACGCCCGGTAGCGCCAGCACACGAAGACGGCGAGGCCGACGACGGCCGCCGACGGGCCGGTGTCGACGACCTGGGCGTCGGACGCGGGGAGCCCGAAGGGGTTCCCGGGACCCCACTCGATGCCCACGCGCGCGTAGAGCGTGCCGGCGAGTGTGGCCGCGTACGCGATGAGGAGCGTCCGCCACCGGCCCAGGCAGATCTCCGCGATCCCGAAGACGATCAGGAGCTGGACGAGCGCGCCCCACACCGGCAGGTCGAGGGCGGGCACGAAGAGGGAGAGCGGGGTGCGGAGCAGGGCGAGCCGGAGCGGGTCCTCGGCCCGCACGCAGCCGATGTTCTGGACGAACTGGAAGCCCCACGGCTGGTTCTGCACGTACTGGAAGAGCGCCGTGAGGCAGACCGCCGCCAGCGTCATGGGCACGGCCCGCCACCGCCGGGCGGCCAGCGCGTCGCGCACGGTGGAGAAGAGCGGCCCCCACTCGGCGCGTGCGGAGCGGGCCAGGGCTCTCATCGTCTCGACTCCAGATGTCTGCGGTGCAGCCACTTCGGCAGGCCCGGCGCTTCCAGGAAGCCCTCCGCGCGGGCGGCCGCGATGCCGATGCGCGGCAGGTCGACGCTCTTCTCGAAGAGGAGGAAGCGGGGTTCCCAGATCGGCCGGTACTTGGCGTTGGCGCGGTAGAGGGACTCGATCTGCCACCACCGGGAGAAGAAGCTGAGCAGCGACCGCCACAGGCGGAGGACCGGGCCCGCGCCGAGCCGCGAGCCACGTTCGAAGACCGACCTGAACATCGCGAAGTTCAGTGACACCTGAGTGATCTTGATCTCGGGGGCGTGCTGCAGGAGTTCGATGACCATGAACTCCATCAGGCCGTTCTCGGAGTCGCGGTCACGCCGCATCAGGTCCAGGGAGAGCCCGTGCGGCCCCCACGGGACGAAGGAGAGCACCGCCCGCAACACGCCGTCGCCGTCCCGGCATTCGAGCATCACGCACCGCCCGTCCGCCGGATCGCCCAGCCGGCCGAGCGCCATGGAGAAGCCGCGCTCGGTCGCTCCGTCGCGCCAGTCGTCCGCGCGCTCCAAGAGGGTCGCCATCTCGTCGGCGGGGACGTCCTCGTGGCGGCGGATGCGGACCGTGTAGCCGGCGCGCTTCACCCGGTTGTACGCCTGCCGGACGGTACGCATGGCCCGCCCCTCCAGCGTGAACTCGGCCGTGTCGACGATCGCTTCGTCGCCCAGTTCGAGGGCGTCCAGGCCGTGCCGCGCGTAGATGGTGCCCGCCTCCTCGCTCGCGCCCATCACGGCGGGGATCCAGCCGTGTTCGCGCGCCTCGGCGAGCCACGGCTCGATCGCGCCGGGCCAGGCCTCCGGGTCGCCGATGGGGTCGCCGGAGGCCAGCGAGACGCCGCCGACGACGCGGTATGCGACCGCCGCCTTGCCGGTCGGTGACCACACGACGCTCTTCTCGCGGCGCAGCGAGAAGTACCCGAGGGAGTCACGGTCGCCGTGCCGGTCGAGCAGCGCGCGCAGCCTCTCCTCGTCGTCCTCGGTGAGCGGGTCCACGGCCCGGCGGGAGCGGAACGCCGCGTACAGCACCGCGCAGACCAGCAGCGCGCTGAGGACGTTGATGACGACATCGACCCAGCCGGGTGTGGCGATGCCCTCGAAGCGCTGGTCGTCGGCGGCCAGCGAGACGAGGCGCATGGTGCCGTAGCGCCAGCGCTCCAGGAAGGTCGAACGGTGGCCGTCGTGGGCGTTGTTGGTGGCGGTGACCAGCAGCGCCGCGAGCAGCGAGGTCACCAGGAGCCCGCCGACGGCGACGGCCGACGCCAGCTTCGGGTTGGCGCGGTCGCCCTTGGCGTAGAACTCGCGGCGGCCGGCGACCAGGGCCGCGACGAACGCGGCGGTCAGGGCCAGGGAGATCCAGTTCTGCGCGTGCGCGCGGATCTCCGGGAAGACCATCGCGAAGGCGAAGAGCAGCAGGAAGAGGCCGCCGAGCACGAGGTTGAGGATCCACGCGGCGCGCTTGCGGCGCCGCATGGTGATCGCGAGGAACAGCGTGAACGCCCCGGAGGCGAAGCCCGCGGTCAGCATGTACGGCGTGAAGTAGTTCTCCGTGTTGTGCTGCCGCAGGTCCTGCCCGAGGGAGAACCAGACCGCGCTCAGGAAGTTGACGAAGGCGACGGCCCGGAGATACCAGACCGTGAACCCCGCGGCGCGGCGCTGTATGACGGTGCGTGTTTCCTGTCGCCCGGCGACGACCTGCTCATCTCCCATGAAAAGGGATCATATGGGTCTTGGCCCATGGGGAATGATCAGGGATGATCCGGGGCTTCTGTGGCTTCTGTCCCCTGGGCGGCGGCCCGCTCGGGCAGCTCCGCCGAGAGCGCCGCCGCGGCCTGCACCAGCGGCAGGGCGAGCAGCGCTCCGGCACCCTCGCCGACCTTGACCCCGTGCGTCAGGAGCGGTTCCAGCGCCATCCGGTCGAGCGCCTTGGCCTGGGCCGGCTCCCCGCTGTCGTGCCCCGCGAGCCACCAGTCGGGCGCCCGGAAGGCGACCCGCTGGGCGACCAGCGCGGCGGCCGACGCCACCACGCCGTCGAGGATCACCGGCGTACGCCGTACCGCGCACTGCAGCAGGAAACCCGTCATCGCGGCGACGTCGGCGCCACCCACTGCGGCGAGCAGCTCAAGCTGGTCGCCGAGCACAGGGCGCGCCCGCCGCAGCGCGTCCCGCACCGCCGCGCACTTGCGCATCCACGCCAGGTCGTCGATGGGCTCCCCGCCCCGCCCCGTCACCACCGACGCGTCGGTCCCGCACAGGGCGGCGACCAGCGTCGCCGCGGGCGTCGTGCCGCCCACGCTCACATCGCCGAGCACGACCAGATCGGTGCCGGAGTCCGCCTCCTCGTCGGCGACGGCCATGCCCGCGCGCAGCGCCTGCTCCGCCTCTTCGGCGGTCAGCGCGTCCTCGATGTCGATACGCCCCGAACCGCGCCGCACCCGGTGCCCCGCGACCTCGGCGGGCAGTTCGTCCGGCGCGCAGTCGAGCGCCATGTCGACGACGCGGACGGGCACGTCGAGGCGGCGGGCGAGGACGGCCGCCGGGCTCTCGCCGGCCAGCACGGAACGCACGAGATCGGCGGCGCTCCCCGCGGGGCGCGCCGAGACGCCGAGTTCGGCCACCCCGTGGTCGCCCGCGAACAGCACCACGCGCGGCCGCTCGACCGGCCGCACCGGCACCGACGACTGGGCCGCCGCGAGCCACTCGCCGAGTTCGTCGAGTCGGCCCAGCGAGCCGGGCGGCACGGTCTGCCGCTCCCTGCGTTCCTCGGCGTCGCGGCGGACCCCGCCGTCGGGCCGCTCGATCAGGTCGGTGAAGTCGTCGAGATTCAGCGAGCTCATTCGCCGAACAGTACCGGGAGCGAGGGCGCCGCCGCTCGAACGCCCCTGCGGCCGGCGCCATGCGTAGCGTCACTACTTGTGGGGGAGTGTCCCTTTACGTTCCCGTTTGTATCGGCTTCCTCCAGGAGTACGCCCATGACCACGGACGCCGCCCGACAGGTCGCCGCCCGGCGCCCCGCCTACCTCGCCGAACTCGCCCAGGGCACCGAGCGGTTCCACGAGCCCCGCCGCACCGACTGCCCCTGGTGCGGCTCCGGGCGGCTGCGGACCAGGCTGCGCACCACCGACCTGGTCCAGCGCAAGCCGGGCAGCTTCCGGGTCGACCGGTGCGCGGATTGCGGCCACTGCTTCCAGAACCCCCGCCTCACCGCCGAAGGCCGGGACTTCTACCGCAGGGACCCGCGCTTCGGGCAGCTGTTCGGCGCGGCCGCGCGGGCGGGCACGAAGCGCCGGCTCGCCGGCGTCCGCGCGGTGCGGGCCTTCGACGAGCCCGAGTGCTGGCTCGACGTCGACACCGGCGCCGCGCACTTCCCCGCCCTGGCCAAGCAGGTCCTGCCCTACACGTCCTTCGACGGCACCGACCGGGGCCGCGGCGTCGCGGAGGGCGTGCGGCGCGGCCGCATCGAGGAAGGCCACCGCGGCACTCTCACGGGGCTCGCCGGCTCCCTCGCCGGCCGCTACGACGCGCTGAGCATGTTCCACTGCCTGCAACGCGGCCCGGACCCCCGCGCGGAACTCAGAGCCGCGAGAACCGTGCTGCGCCCCGGCGGCCACCTCCTCATCGAGGCCCCCGACCCCGAGTGCCGCTACGCCGGACTGCTCGGCAGATGGTGGCTCTCGTACCACCAGCCGCAGCACCTGCACCTCCTGCCGCTCGCCAACCTCCGCGCGGAACTGGAGCGGCTCGGCTTCACGGTCGTCGGCGTCGAGCGGCGCGCGGCACACGTACCGGTCGACCTGAGCGCGGCGGTCGCCCTCTTCCTCAACGCCCGCACCCCCGGACCCGACGTCCCCTGGCGCGCCAGGCCCGCCTCCCCGCTCCAGCTGACGCTGCGGCGGGCCGCACGGTGGGCGTCCGTCCCGCCGGTGGCACTCGCCCGCGCCCTCGACGTACTCCTGTCGCCCCTGCTCACCCGCGTCGGCTTCGCCAACACCTACCGTGTCGTCGCGCGCCGGGGCCCGGCGTAGGCAGCCCGGGCGGCGGCCCGGCCGCGGAGCCCGGGTCAGCCGCGCAACGTCAGGGCCTGGCCCGCCACCACGAGCAGCACGTGCTCGCACTCGGCGGCGAACGCCGTGTTCAGACGGCCCAGTTCGTCGCGGTAACGGCGGCCCGACGCGGTCGCGGGGACGATCCCGGAACCGACCTCGTTCGAGACGGCGACGACCGTACGCCGGGTGGCCCGCACCGCCCCCGCGAGCTCGGCGACACGGTCCCGCAACGCTCGCTCCCCGCCGCCCGCCCACTCGGCGTCGTCCCACGCCTTCACCTCGTCCATGACGTGGGTCAGCCACAGCGACAGGCAGTCGATGAGCAGCGGCGGCCCGCCCTGCGCGAGCAGCGGCACCAGGTCGCAGGTCTCGGCGGTCCGCCAGGAGCCGGGGCGCCGCTCCCGGTGCAGGCTGACCCGCTGGGCCCACTCGGTGTCACCGTTCCTGGTCCCGCCGGTCGCCACGTACAGCACGTCGGGGAAGGCCTCCAGGCGCCGCTCGGCCTCCACCGACTTGCCCGACCGCGCGCCGCCCAGGACGAGGGTGCGGCGCGGCACGTCCGGTACGTCCTCGTAGGCGCCGACCACCAGCGTCGACCCGTCCGGCACGGCCCGCGCCCCCACGGCGGCGAGCCGGCGCGTCAGCTCCCCGCCGGGCGGCGCCTCGTGGCCGATGTGCACCGCGAGCACGTCGGTGGTCGGCCCGACGGCCCCGGCCGCACGCAGCCGGGCGAGCCCGTCGGGCCGCCCGAGGACGTCACCGACGACCATCTCGTACGTCACCTGCCCGCCGTTCCCGTCGGCGAGCCCCGCGGGAGCCCCGCCCGGCGGCAGATACAGCAGCCGCTCCCCGTCCGGCCCCGTCACCTCGTACCCGGTGCCCGGCGCGTCCAGCGCCACCGCACGCACCCGGTGCCCGGTCAGCAGCGCCAACTCCCGCCCGTCCGCGACCCGCCCGGGCTGCGGCAGCCCCGCCGGGACCTCGACGGGCGGCCCGTCGTGCGGATGGGAGAGCAGCACCTGGCGGACTCCGCTCAGCGAGTGCCCGGCACGGGCGGCAGCGAAGGCCGCCCCGGGGGTGAGGTCGAGGAGCAGGACGCCGTCCACGAGAAGCGCGGTCGCGGCACGCGCCGCGTCACCGAGGGCGGTCGCGCAGACCGCGCAGGGGCAGTCGGGGAGGGGCAGCCCACCGGGGGCGCCGGTGCCGAGCAGAGTCAGTTCCACACGAAGATCCTCCCGCGTCGGGTCGAGCGCCGCGCGCCCGGCTAGGCTTCAAGCGGATTCAGGCGGATACCACACCGCCACGGGACCTCGGGAGGCTGACATGGCGGCATGGACGTGGCTGTTCGAGAAGGCGGACGGGACGGAGGTCCGGCCCGCGGTACAGCCCGAGGAGTTCACCACGCAGGGCGACGCGGAGTCCTGGGTCGGCGAGTACTGGAAGGAACTCGCCGAGGGCGGCGCCGACCAGGTGACCCTCTTCGAGGACACGAACAAGATCTACGGCCCGATGAGCCTGCACATGGAGGCCGCGGGGGAGGACGCCGAGGCTCCGGCTTAGGAGTGGGAGGCGCCCGCACCGCGGGCGCCTCCCCGTCGCGACCGCCGCTCTACATCTCCCCGAGCGTGACGTCCGCCGTCTTCTCGGCGTCGTCGCGCACGTACGTGACCCGCCTCTTCTGGCCGGGCTCGGCCGGAGCGAGGGCCTCGCTGAGCGAGTTGATGGTGGTGATCTCGTCGTCGCCGAGCCGCGTGATGATGTCCCCGGCCGTCAGCCCCGCCTTCGCCGCCGCGCCGCCCTCCTGGGTCTCGACGACGGCCACGCCCGCGGGCCGGTAGTCGTCACCGAGGACGGTACGGCCGGTGATGCCGAGTGCGGCCCGGCCCGAGTCGGTGACCCTGCCGCTCTCGATGATCTGGTCGGCGACGGTCTTCACCATCGAGGACGGGATCGCGAAGCCGATGCCGGGTGCGGCGCTGTCGCCCATCTGCGGATCGCTCGCGGCGAGCGTGGGGATGCCGATGACCTTCCCGTCGAGGTCGACGAGCGCGCCGCCGCTGTTGCCCGGATTGATCGCGGCTGAGGTCTGCACCATGTTGGCGATGGTGGCCCCGGTCCCGCCGCCCGAGCGGCCCTCGCTGACCGTCCGCCCGGTCGCCGACACGATGCCCTGCGTCACGCTGGACGACAGACCGAGCGGAGAACCCATGGCCAGCACGATCTGGCCGACCTCCGCCTTCGTGGAGTCGCCGAACTCCGCGGCCTTCAGCCCCTTGGGCACGTCACCCAGCTTGATGACGGCGAGGTCCTGCTCCGGATAGGCGGCCACCAGCTCGGCGGTCAGGGCCTCTTCGCCGGTCGCGGTCGTCACCTTGAAACGCTGCCCCTTGCCCACGACGTGGGCGTTGGTGACGATGTGCCCCTTGGTGTCGTAGACGACTCCGGAGCCGAGACCGTCGTCGGCGTCGATCTGGACGACGGACGGCAGAACGTTCTTGATCACCTTCTGGTAGTCCTCCTGCAGATCGTTCGCGGCGGCGGGCGCGGCCTGCGTGGTGGATCTGCCGGAGTCACCGGAGCTGGACCCGGACCCGGAACCGGACCCGGACCCCGATGAGCAGCCGCCGACGAGCGAGACGGCAGTGAGAACGGCGAGGAGGGACAGGGCGGCGGCGGACGGCACGGCACGCGTACGAGAGACACTCATGCCCCGAGTGTCGGTTTCGCCGAACGGCGTCGCCCTGACTTAGGGGGCCGAACAGGCGGCGCTCCCCAGGCTCCGGCCCCGCCTGGTCCCGCACCCAGGCTCCGCCTAGTCCCGCACCCCGCACAGATGCAGCAGCGCGGCGACCCGCCGATACGGATCGGTCCGCCCCGCACGCTCCTCCGCGGCGAGCAGCGCCTCCAGCTCCCGGTCCGGGGGGAGCGCCGCTCCGTCGGCCACGGTGTCCGTGAAGACCCGCACCCCGTACCAGGCCTGGAGCGGCGCGGCGAGCCCCGCCAGGGAGGAGGTCAGCGCGTCGAGCCGGTCCGCGCGGGCGTCGATCCCGAGCCGGTTGCGGTACGTGACGGAGTCGAAGGCGGCGAGCGCCCCCGCCCAGTCACCGGCGATGCCGGGCCGCATGGCCAGCGCCTCCGCGTTGCGCACGAGGAGCGAGAGCAGCCCTCCGGGTGCCAGCATCCGGGCGAGCCCGGCGAGGAGCGCGTCGGGCTCCTCCACGTACATCAGAACGCCGTGGCACAGCACCACGTCGAAGCTGCCGGGCATGAAGTGCACCCCGGTCTGGTGCCCGTCGCCCTCGACGATCCGCACCCGCCCCTGGATGCCCTCGGGCTCCTCGGCGAGCGCCGCGCGGGCGGCGGCGATCATGGCGGGGTCCTGCTCGACACCCGTCACCTTGTGCCCGGCACGGGCGAGCCGCAGCGCCTGCGTGCCCTGCCCCATGCCGACGTCGAGCACCCGCAGCCGCTGCCCCACGGGGAAGCGCCCCGCTATCTGCTCGTCGAGCTGCCGGGCCACCAGCTCCTGTCGCACGGCGTTGCGCAGGCCGCCCAGCTTCTCCAGCCAGGCCCCGGCGCCGCCGGTGAATCCGGTCAGGGCCGCTCTCCGCGCTTGACCTGCGGCTTGGGCAGCCGGAGACGGCGCATCTGGAGCGTGCGCATCAGGGCGTACGCGACGGCGCCCTTCGTGTTCTCACCCGGGAAGCGCTCCTTGAGGCGCTTCTTCAGGCGGAACGCGGTGGCGACCGAGTCCACGACGATCAGCACGATCACGACCAGCCAGAGCAGCAGCGAGATGTTCTGCAGCTGGGGGATCTGCACGATGCTCATGACCAGGATGATCACGGCGATCGGCAGGAAGAACTCGGCGACGCAGAAACGCGAGTCCACGAAGTCGCGCGCGAACTTGCGCACGGGACCCTTGTCACGGGCGGGCAGGAACCGCTCGTCACCGCTCGCCAGCGCCTCGCGCTGCTTCGCCATCTGGGCGCGGCGCTCGTCGCGCTGCCGCTTGGCGGCCTCCTTGCGCGACGTCGGCGTGTTCGTCACGCTGCGACGCTGCGACTGCGCCATGGCGCGCTTGGGGGTGGGGCGGCCCTTCGGGGCCTGCGGGTCACGGGGCTGGTTGGAGTCGGTCACCGGCGCCTGCGCGGCCGGGGCCTTCTCTTCCTTGGATCGGCTACGGAACACAAAAGCCAAGGGTACGGGGTGCGGGGGCATGGACGTCGGCCAGGCCGGGAACGATCCGGCAACACCGAGCGTCTTGATTTATGTGCCTAAGGGGACGTAGTAGGCGGTATGCGGCCGGTTCGGCGTCTGCCGCCCCTGACGGCCTCGGGGTCGGTTCACAGGGGTGCACCTACTCCTTACGCCGGAGCGGTGCCGGAGGCAGTCGTCCTTGGGGATGAGCGCATCCGCCCGCGAACAGTGCGGTAATGGATGCAGGGCCCGTACTGTGGGTTCTGAGCAGTACCTGGAGCTGGAAGTCCGTCAGAAGGGGGCGCGCGAAGCCCATGAGCGGTGTCATGAAGCGTATGGGGATGATCTTCCGCGCGAAGGCGAACAAGGCCCTTGACCGGGCCGAGGACCCGCGCGAAACCCTCGATTACTCGTACCAGAAGCAGTTGGAGCTGCTGCAGAAGGTGCGCCGCGGCGTTGCCGACGTGGCGACCTCCCGCAAGCGCCTCGAACTGCAGCTCACCCAGCTCCAGAAGCAGTCGTCCACCCTGGAGGACCAGGGCCGCAAGGCGCTGGCCCTCGGCCGCGAGGACCTGGCCCGCGAGGCCCTGTCCCGCCGCGCCGCGCTCCAGCAGCAGGTCACGGACCTGGAGACGCAGCACCAGACCCTCCAGGGCGAGGAGGAGAAGCTCACCCTCGCGGCGCAGCGCCTCCAGGCCAAGGTCGACGCCTTCCGCACCAAGAAGGAGACGATCAAGGCCACGTACACCGCGGCCCAGGCGCAGACCCGCATCGGCGAGGCCTTCTCCGGCATCTCCGAGGAGATGGGCGACGTCGGCATGGCGATCCAGCGCGCCGAGGACAAGACCGCGCAGCTCCAGGCGCGGGCCGGCGCGATCGACGAACTGCTCGCCTCCGGGGCCCTCGACGACTCCTCCGGACTGGCCAAGGACGACATCCAGACCGAGCTCGACCGCCTCTCCGGTGGTACAGATGTAGAGCTGGAACTGCAGCGCATGAAGGCGGAGCTCGCCGGGGGCACCGGCGGCGGACAGCAGGCGATCGAGGGCGGCCAGGGCCGGCCGCAGTCGCAGCAGCAGCCGCAGGACACCCCGCGCTTCGACAAGCAGTAGCAAGCAGTAGAAGCAGGAGCAACAGCCCTACGTACGTCCGAGGAGGGCGACATGATCGTACGGATCATGGGGGAGGGGCAGGTGAAGCTGGCCGACAGCCACTTCGCCGAACTCAACAAGCTGGACGACGAGCTGCTTGAGGAGATGGAGGGCGGCGACTCCGCCGGCTTCCGCCAGACACTGCACGAGCTCCTGGACAAGGTCCGGGAGCTCGGCGACCCCCTCCCGGACGACGCCCTGGAACCCTCCGAGCTGATCCTCCCGTCCCCGGACGCCACCTTGGACGAGGTCCGCACCATGCTGAACGACGACGGCCTGATCCCCGGCTAGTACGCATGGGCGCCCGGCAGGGGCGCCCTCCAGGGGCGCGGGGAACTGCGCGCCCAGCCACAACGCGCCCGCAGCCGACCCAGAACCCCGATGCCCGAGTTCTGGTCAGGGCCCCCGGCCAGCCCCCGTACCGTTTAGCGGGTGACCACTCTCGTACGAGGCCGCGGCTGGGCCAGAACACACCCGCTGGCGGTGGACGCGGTGCTCGCCTCCGCCGTCCTCGTCTGCATGGTCGTCGGCTCCTTCGCCGAGCCCTATGGAGAGCACGGCCCCACCTGGGGCACCCGCACCCCCGACATCCCGAGCGTCCTCCTGATGACGCTCGGCGCGCTCGCCCTCGTCTTCCGCCGCCGCGCCCCCTGGTCCGTACTGGCCGCGACCTGCGCCGCCTCCCTCGTCGAACTGCTCACCGGCGAGCCCCGCGCGCCCGTCGTGATGTGCGCCGTCATCGCGCTGTTCACCGTCGCCGCCAACACGGACCGCTCCACGACGTGGCGGATCGGCCTCGTCACCATGACGGGCCTCACCGGCGTCGCGATGCTCTCGGGCCCCCTGCCCTGGTACGCGCAGGAAAACCTCGGCATCTTCGCCTGGACCGGGATGGCCGCCGCCGCGGGCGACGCGGTGCGCAGCCGTCGCGCCTTCGTGGACGCCATAAGGGAGCGCGCCGAGCGGGCGGAGCGCACCCGGGAGGAGGAGGCCAGGCGCCGCGTAGCCGAGGAGCGGCTGCGCATCGCCCGGGATCTGCACGACGTGGTCGCCCACCACATCGCCCTGGTCAACGTGCAGGCCGGGGTCGCCGCGCACGTCATGGACAAGCGGCCCGACCAGGCCAAGGAGGCCCTCTCGCACGTACGGGACGCCAGCCGCTCCGCGCTCAACGAACTCCGCGCCACCGTCGGCCTGTTGCGGCAGACCGGCGACCCCGAGGCACCCACCGAGCCGGCGCCCGGCCTGCACCGCCTCGATGAGCTCGTCGAGACGTTCC
Source organism: Streptomyces sp. NPDC050732 (assembly GCF_040654255.1). Classification (NCBI taxonomy): domain Bacteria; kingdom Bacillati; phylum Actinomycetota; class Actinomycetes; order Kitasatosporales; family Streptomycetaceae; genus Streptomyces; species Streptomyces sp. NPDC050732. The sequence continues at coordinate 34,467 of NZ_JBFAHP010000036.1, read as the reverse complement.
GCAACGCAGGACTGCCCGTGGAGGTGGCCCTCGGCCAGGTCGGCCTCGACCTGGCGGCCGCCGTCGACCTTGCCGCGTTCCGCATCATCCAGGAGGCGCTGACCAACGTGCAGAAGCACGCGGGGAAGGACGCCAAGGCGGAGGTGAGCGTGGTCCGCGTCGGCCCGAACGTGGAGGTCACCGTCATCGACGACGGCCCGGGCCCCGGCAAGGGCGACGCGCAGAACACCGACGGCGGCGGCCACGGCCTGCTCGGCATGCGCGAACGCGTCACCGCCCTCGGCGGCAGCTGCTCGGCGGGACCCCGCTACGGCGGCGGCTTCCGCGTCCATGCGATCCTGCCCGTCACCACGGCAAAGGGAGGGACCGCGTGACGATCCGCGTACTGCTCGCCGACGACCAGGCGTTGCTGCGCAGCGCGTTCAAGGTGCTCGTCGACTCCGAACCCGACATGGAGGTGGTCGGCGAGGCGTCCGACGGCGCGGAGGCGGTCGAGCTCGCCAGGTCGGAGCGGGCCGACGTGGTCCTGATGGACATCCGGATGCCCGGCACGGACGGACTGGCCGCCACCCGCCTGATCAGCGCCGATCCCGCGCTGACGCATGTGCGCGTGGTGATGCTGACGACGTTCGAGGTCGACGAGTACGTGGTGCAGTCGCTGCGCGCCGGCGCCTCCGGGTTCCTCGGCAAGGGCGCGGAGCCCGACGAGCTGCTCGGCGCCATCCGGATCGCGGCGGCCGGCGAGGCGCTGCTCTCCCCGGTGGCCACCAAGGGGCTGATCGCCAAGTTCCTCGCGCAGGGCGAGGGCCTGGACGGTGACGCGCCGGTGGGCGGCGAGCGGCTCGACGCGCTCACCGGACGCGAGCGCGAAGTCCTCGTGCAGGTCGCGGGCGGCCATTCGAACGACGAGATCGCCGAGCGCCTGGAAGTCAGCCCGCTCACCGTGAAGACCCATGTGAACCGGGCGATGGCGAAGCTCGGCGCCCGCGACCGGGCCCAACTCGTCGTCATCGCGTACGAGTCGGGCCTGGTGCGGCCGCGGGTGGAGTAGGACCGAGGGCGGAGTAGGACCGAGGGCTACGGAAGCGCCAGCATCCGCTCCAGCGCCAGCTTCGCGAACTGCTCGGTCTCCCGGTCCACCTCGATCTGGTTGACGAGGTTGCCCTCGGCGAGGGACTCCAGGGTCCAGACCAGGTGCGGCAGGTCGATGCGGTTCATGGTCGAGCAGAAGCAGACCGTCTTGTCGAGGAAGACGATCTCCTTGTCCTCGGCGGCGAAACGGTTCGCCAGGCGGCGTACGAGATTCAGCTCGGTGCCGATGGCCCACTTGGAGCCGGCCGGTGCCGCCTCCAGGGTCTTGATGATGTGCTCGGTGGAGCCCACGTAGTCCGCCGCGGCGACGACCTCGTGCTTGCACTCCGGGTGCACCAGGACGTTCACACCGGGGATGCGGGCGCGCACGTCCTCGACGCTCTCCAGCGAGAAGCGTCCGTGCACCGAGCAGTGGCCGCGCCACAGGATCATCTTCGCGTCGCGCAGCTGCTCGGCGGTCAGCCCGCCGTTCGGCTTGTGCGGGTTGTAGACGACGCAGTCGTCCAGGGGCATCCCCATGTCGCGCACGGCGGTGTTGCGGCCCAGGTGCTGGTCGGGCAGGAAGAGCACCTTCTCCCCCTGCTCGAAGGCCCACTCCAGGGCGCGCTTAGCGTTCGACGACGTGCAGATCGTGCCGCCGTGCTTGCCGGTGAACGCCTTGATGTCCGCCGAGGAGTTCATGTACGAGACGGGGACGACCTGCTCGGCTATCCCGGCCTCCGTCAGCACGTCCCAGCACTCGGCGACCTGCTCGGCGGTGGCCATGTCGGCCATCGAGCAGCCGGCGGCCAGGTCGGGGAGCACGACCTTCTGGTCGTCCGTCGTCAGGATGTCCGCGGACTCGGCCATGAAGTGCACACCGCAGAAGACGATGTACTCGGCGTCCGGCCGGGCGGCGGCGTCGCGCGCCAGCTTGAAGGAGTCGCCGGTGACGTCCGCGAACTGGATGACCTCGTCGCGCTGGTAGTGGTGGCCCAGCACGAAGACCTTGTCGCCGAGCTTCTCCTTGGCGGCGCGGGCCCGCTCCACCAGGTCCGGGTCGGAGGGGGACGGCAGGTCGCCGGGGCACTCCACGCCGCGCTCGCTCTTCGGGTCGGCCTCGCGGCCGAGCAGCAGCAGCGCGAGGGGCGTGGGCTGGACGTCGAGGTCCACGAGGTTCGCGGGGGACTGGGCGGTGGTCACGGCACGCACCTTTTCTGATCTGACAGACGAACCTTTTCGTCTAATTGACGTTATCTATCATAACCGCTTCACGTCAGTTTGACGATGGCCATAGTGTCGATGTGACGCATTCGCCGTTCCCCGCTCCGCCCTCTCCCCGGGCGGCATGTGCGAGCATGAAGGGGTAAGGACGTAAGCGCTCGGCCCGGAATGAATCCGCGGCCCCGCCGGTTGCAACCGTCGGCAAGCAGTCTCCGTACAACCCGGGAGAGAAGCAGATGTCCGTATCGGACGAGACCACCACCGTGAGCGACGGCATCCTCCTGTCGGACGCCGCCGCGGCCAAGGTGAAGGGCCTCCTTGAGCAGGAGGGCCGGGACGACCTGGCGCTGCGCGTCGCCGTTCAGCCCGGCGGCTGCTCGGGCCTGCGCTACCAGCTGTTCTTCGACGAGCGCTCGCTCGACGGCGACGTCGTCAAGGACTTCGACGGCGTGAAGGTCGTCACCGACCGGATGAGCGCTCCTTACCTGGGCGGCGCCTCCATCGACTTCGTGGACACCATCGAGAAGCAGGGCTTCACGATCGACAACCCGAACGCCACCGGTTCCTGCGCCTGCGGCGACTCCTTCAGCTGAGCCTGTAGGCAGCACCCACGTACGAAGGCGGCGGCCCCCTGGATTCCAGGGGGCCGCCGCCTTCGCGCATGCGCGCTACTTCCGCCGCACCGTCCCGCCCGCGGCGTCGACGACCTCGCGGTCGCCCAGCGGCTCGTCGAGGGTGACCGTCTCCTTGAGCTCCTTGGCCACCATGATGCAGACGTCGCCCTTGCGCCCGGTCTCGGTCACCGTGACCGTCACGCGGTCGCCGTCCTCCCGGGCGGACGCGGCGTACTCACTGCACGCGCCGCCCCAGAAGTGCACGGTCAGCGACGTCCCGTCGGCGCTGTAGGACTCGACGCGCGCCTTGTCCGTGCCGCTCCTGTCGCCCTTGCCCGGCTTCTCGGTGGGCGTGGGCGTGCCCGGAGTGCTCGGCGACGTCAGGTACTTGGGCGCGACCGCCGGGTGCGTCACCGTGAAGGTGTCCCGCGCGCCCTGCGGCTTCATGTCGAACAGCCAGGACGGTACGAGGGTCTGCCTGCCGGCCACGAAGTGCGTCGCGAGGCCGAAGGTGGCGCCCTCGACGGCGACCGGCCGCGGCTTCGCAGGCGTCGATGACGGCTCGCACGGCGCCTGCTTCGAACCGCCGCCGCCCTCCGTCTTCGTGCTGTCGTCCATGTGCGGCACCGGGGTCGCACAGCCGCCGATGCCGACGCGGCCGTGGCCGTCGCTCGACGTGTTCAGCCGGTCCAGGGCCTCCCGGGCGCCGATCACCGGATACGTCGCACCCTTGACCGGCGCCTTCAACTGGCCGCTGCCGCCGACCACTTCGCCGTCCGTGCCGACCTGGATGCCGGTCGACCAGCCGTAGGTCGGCAGGCCGTCGATCCTCGGGTCGGCGTTCACGACGCGTACGGCACCCATGAGCTGGCGTGCGTCCAGCTTCGCGTCGTCCTGCCCGAGCGCCTTCAGGACCGGGGCGGCGGCGTCCTTGGCGGCCTTCTCGCCCACCGCGTCGCCCAGCTCGCCGTTGGGTGCGGTGCTGGAACAGGGCTTGCCCTTCGGGCAGTTGTCGGTGCCGCCGATGCCGTGCCTGGCGTAGGTCCAGGTGCCGGGCGCCTGCTTGTTCACCTGCAGCGAGGGCCCCGACCCGTCCTTGCCCTGGCCGACCCGCCAGGCGCCGTCCCGCGACGTCGGCGCCCCGGTCACCCCGAGCGCCTCGGCCAGCTCGATCACTTCGCTCCGGGTGACCTCACCGCGCGCGTGGTACACGGCGGCCGACTCCGGCCCCTCGGGCAGCTCGCCGGTCGCCCGGTACGTGGCGCCGCTCGGGTCGGGCTCGCCCGGCGCGATGCCGCCGGTGCCGCCTGTGCCGCTCCCGCCGTCGTTCTGCCGGTCGCCGGCCGGGTAGCCGTCCAGCGCGAGCGGCGGCGGGTCGCCGCCGTCCGCCGCGGGGGCGCCCTCGGTGCCGCCACCGCCGGACGCGCCCGACGCGAGGTACGCGCCACCGCCGCCGACCAGCAGCACGGTGGCCGCGACCGAGACGACGGCCAGCCGGGACCGTCGCCGCTGCGGCTCGGCCGCCTCATGAACGGATCGCTCGGTGCTCACCGCATCGCTCCTTCGACTGTGCTGCTGCTGTCCCAGGAATCCCACAGGTGGTTTCCACCGGCGGGCTTGTCGTATCCCGGTTCCCCTTTACGGGGGACGGCGATGGGACGCAGCGGGGGAGCGCACGGTTCCCTCGCGCGCGCCGGAGCTCCGGAGCCGGCCTCCGTCAGTCCCCGTACTCGGAGTCAGTCCCCGTACTCGGACATCTCGGAGAGCAGGTGGGCGGAGGCGGGCGGGACGCTGACCCCGTGGATCAGCGAGGGCGGCACGGGCGCGGCCGCGGCGACGGCGGGCACCACCCAGTGCGGCGCCATGCGGGCACAGTCCCCGCGCAGCGTCTCCATGCTCTCCGGGGCCTCCGCCGTGCGTGCGACGCGACGGTGCAGGACGACATCCTTCGGGATAACGGTCATAACGGCACCGTAGGCATGCGACCGCCCACGAAAAAAGCCCTACTATCGGGTAGTTTTGCCACTTCAGGGACGGTGCCTCTCCGGCACCTCGACCCGGTAGCGTGAACTGTCAATCCCCGCCTCTCCTCCACAGGAGCATCCAGCCGTGCGTATTGCAGTCACCGGCTCCATCGCCACCGACCACCTGATGACCTTCCCCGGCCGCTTCGCCGACCAGCTGGTCGCCGATCAGTTGCACACGGTCTCCCTCTCCTTCCTCGTCGACGCCCTCGACGTCCGCAGGGGCGGCGTCGCCGCCAACATCACCTTCGGCATGGGGCAGCTCGGCACCCACCCGATCCTGGTCGGCGCCGCCGGCTCCGACTTCGACGAGTACCGGGCCTGGCTCGACCGGCACGGCGTGGACACCGCATCGGTCCGGATCTCCGAGACCCTGCACACCGCGCGCTTCGTCTGCACCACGGACGCCGACCACAACCAGATCGGCTCCTTCTACACGGGCGCGATGAGCGAGGCCCGCCTCATCGAGCTGAAGACGGTGGCCGACCGCGTCGGCGGCCTCGACCTCGTCCTGATCGGCGCCGACGACCCCGAGGCGATGCTCCGCCACACCGAGGAGTGCCGTACCCGCGAGATCCCCTTCGCCGCCGACTTCTCCCAGCAGATCGCACGCATGGAGGGCGAGGAGATCCGCACGCTCCTCGACGGCGCGACGTACCTCTTCTCGAACGAGTACGAGAAGGGGCTCATCGAGTCCAAGACGGGCTGGACCGACGCCGAGATCCTCTCCAGGGTCGGCCACCGCGTGACGACCCTCGGCTCGCGGGGCGTCCGCATAGAGTCCGTCGGCCAGGACCCGATCGAGGTCGGCGTCCCGGAGGAGGAGGCGAAGGTCGAGCCGACCGGCGTCGGCGACGCGTTCCGCGCGGGCTTCCTCTCCGGCCTCGCCTGGGGCGTCTCCCACGAGCGCGCGGCGCAGGTCGGCTGCATGCTCGCCACCCTCGTCATCGAGACCGTCGGCACGCAGGAGTACGAGCTGCGCCGCAGCAACTTCATGGACCGCTTCACCAAGGCGTACGGCCACGCGGCCGCCGCGGAGGTCCAGCCGCACCTCGTTTGACGCTCACGAGCTCCGGCGGACCACGTACGCGACACCGCGGTCCGCCGGCCGCTCGCCCACGTACTCCTGCCCCTGCGTCCAGCACCACGCCGGGATGTCGACCGCCGCGACCTCGTCGTCGGCGAGCACGGTGACGGTGCCGCCCACCCGCACCCCGCCGATCGCCTTGGCCAGCTCGATGACCGGCAGCGGGCAGCTCATCCCGAGCGCGTCGACCGTCACGGCCTCCGCCTCCCCGCTCCCGCCCCCCACCGGCGCCCCCAGGGTCTCCCGCACCCCGCGCACCACCCCGGGCAGCACATCGAGGAACCGCTCGACGTCCGCCTCCTCCGCCCCGAGCGGCAGCGAGACCCGTACGTTCCCCTCACTGACCACCCCCATGGCGCGCAGCACATGGCTCGGCGTCAGCGTCGAACTCGTGCACGACGACCCCGACGACACGGAGAAACCGGCCCGGTCGAGCTCGTGCAGCAGGGTCTCCCCGTCGACATAGAGACAGGAGAAGGTGACGAGGTGCGGAAGGCGCCGCACCGGATCGCCCACCACCTCCACCTCCGGCACGAGCCCGGGCACCCGCGCCCGGATCCGCTCCGTCAGCTCCCGCAGCCGCGCCCCCTCGGCGACGGCCTCGGCCCGCACCGCCCGCAGCGAAGCCGCCGCCGCCACGATGGCCGGGATGTTCTCGAACCCCGCGGCGCGCCCGGACTCCCGCTCGTCGACGGGACCCCGCACGGCGAACCGCACCCCTTTACGTACGACAAGAAGCCCGACACCCGCGGGACCGCCCCACTTGTGGGCACTCCCGGTCAGCAGCGACCAGTCCCCGTCGACGGTCCCCCACGCCAGCGACTGCGCGGCGTCCACGAGCAGCGGCACCCCGGCGGCCCGGCAGACCGCCGCCACCTTCGCGACCGGCTGCTCGGTGCCGACCTCGTGGTTGGCGGACTGCAGACAGGCGAGCGCGGTGTCCGCGCGCAGCGCGGCGGCGTACGCGTCCGGGCTCACCGCGCCGCCCCGGTCCACCGCCACCTCGGTCACTGCCCCACCGTCGGACGCGTGGGCCTCCGCCGAATGGAGCACCGACGAGTGTTCGACGGCCGACACGATCAGGTGGCGTCCGACGCGCCGACGGCCGGCGAGCGCCCCCGCGATCCCCGCGTGCACGGCACGGGTCCCGGACGAGGTGAAGACGAGCTCGTCGGGCCGACACCCCACGGCCTCGGCGGCCGCCTCCCGCGCGGCATCCAGCAGCAGCCGCGCCCGCCGCCCCTCGCGATACAGCCGCGCCGGATCGGCCCACCCCTCGTCCAGGGACGCGTGCAGCGCCTGCCGTGCGACGGGATGAAGAGGAGCGGAGGAAGCAACATCGAAGTAGGCCACACGCCAACGCTAAGACGTCAGCTCACCGAGACACTCCGGGGGAGCGCCCGAGGGAGCCGCCCCGCAAGGGGCGCTCCCCAGGGGCGCGGGGAACTGCGCGACAAGCCCCCACCGGCCCGCACCCGCGGACCAACAGATTCCGCCGAGCCGGTGGGCGCCCCAAAGCCCCGTCAGAAAGCCTCCGACGGGGGCCCGTCCCACCCTTCGGAGTGACCCGCGGCGCGTTAGGCACCCTCCCCGCGCGACCCCAAATAGCGTCCAGTAGGGTTTGGTCCGCATAAACATCCAAACCCCTGCCCGACGCAGGGCGGCGACCTACCAGCGTGAAGGCCGCAGCCGACCGCGCGGGCGAGACTCTCGGGAAGGCGCTACGTGAGTCCCAACGGCTCCGACCGCTCGTCGCGGCGCCCGATGCGGCGGAAGCTGCCGCAGGTGCTGACTGCGGGCCTGATCCTGGCGACCGCCACCGGTTGCACATACAAGGATTTCCCCCGCCTTGGAATGCCCACCCCGGTAACGGAAGAGGCTCCGCGGATTCTCTCCCTCTGGCAGGGCTCGTGGGCGGCAGCGCTCGCCACGGGCGTCCTGGTCTGGGGCCTGATCCTGTGGAGCGTCATCTTCCACCGGCGCAGCCGCACCAAGGTGGAAGTACCGGCGCAGACGCGTTACAACATGCCCATCGAGGCGCTGTACACCGTGGTGCCTCTCATCATCGTCTCGGTGCTCTTCTACTTCACGGCACGTGACGAGTCGAAGCTCCTCAAGCTCGAAGACAAGCCGGCCCACACGGTCAACGTGGTCGGCTATCAGTGGAGCTGGGGCTTCAACTACATCGAGGACGTTCCGGGTTCCGACAAGGACGACGCCAAGACGTCCAAGGACCTGGAAGCCATTCCGGACCGTTTCCGCAAGGACTTCCCGGCCAACGCCGGCGGTGTCTACGAGGTCGGCACGCCCGGCGAGCGGAACCCCCAGAACGGCAACCCCGGCCCGACCCTCTGGCTCCCCAAGGGCGAGAAGGTCCGTTTCGTTCTGACTTCGCGTGACGTCATCCACTCCTTCTGGGTGGTGCCGTTCCTCATGAAGCAGGACGTCATCCCGGGTCACACCAACGCCTTCGAGGTGACTCCGAACAAGGAGGGCACCTTCATGGGCAAGTGCGCCGAGCTCTGCGGCGTCGACCACTCCCGGATGCTCTTCAACGTCAAGGTCGTCTCTCCCGAGCGCTACAAGCAGCACCTCGAGGACCTCGCGAAGAAGAACCAGACCGGTTACATCCCGGCCGGCATCGAGCAGACGGGCCACGAGAAGAACCGGGAGACGAACAACCTGTGAGCATCCTCAACGAACCCCAGGGTGCCGCGGCAGCACCAACCGACTCATACGAGAACGAGCTGCCGGTTCGGCGCAAGCAGCCGGGAAACGTCGTCATCAAGTGGCTGACCACCACTGACCACAAGACGATCGGCACGCTCTATCTGGTCACGTCGTTCGCGTTCTTCTGCATCGGCGGTGTGATGGCGCTCTTCATGCGCGCCGAGCTCGCCCGCCCGGGTACGCAGATCATGTCGAACGAGCAGTTCAACCAGGCGTTCACGATGCACGGCACGATCATGCTGCTGATGTTCGCGACGCCGCTGTTCGCCGGTTTCGCGAACTGGATCATGCCGCTGCAGATCGGTGCGCCCGATGTGGCCTTCCCGCGGCTGAACATGTTCGCCTACTGGCTGTACCTGTTCGGCTCGCTGATCGCGGTCGGCGGGTTCCTCACCCCGCAGGGCGCGGCCGACTTCGGCTGGTTCGCCTACAGCCCGCTCTCGGACGCGGTCCGCTCGCCGGGCATCGGCGCGGACATGTGGATCATGGGTCTGGCGTTCTCCGGCTTCGGCACGATCCTGGGCTCGGTCAACTTCATCACCACCATCATCTGCATGCGCGCGCCGGGCATGACGATGTTCCGCATGCCGATCTTCGTGTGGAACGTGCTGCTGACCGCGGTGCTGGTGCTGCTGGCCTTCCCGGTCCTGGCCGCCGCGCTGTTCGCCCTGGAGGCGGACCGCAAGTTCGGTGCGCATATCTTCGACGCGGCCAACGGCGGCGCGTTGCTGTGGCAACACCTCTTCTGGTTCTTCGGCCATCCAGAGGTGTACATCATCGCCCTGCCGTTCTTCGGCATCATCTCCGAAGTCATTCCGGTCTTCTCCCGCAAGCCGATGTTCGGCTACATGGGTCTGATCGGCGCGACCATCGCGATCGCGGGTCTGTCGGTGACGGTGTGGGCCCACCACATGTATGTCACCGGTGGCGTGCTGTTGCCGTTCTTCTCCTTCATGACGTTCCTCATCGCCGTGCCAACGGGTGTGAAGTTCTTCAACTGGATCGGCACGATGTGGAAGGGGTCCCTGAGTTTCGAGACCCCGATGCTGTGGGCGGTCGGCTTCCTGATCACCTTCACCTTCGGCGGTCTGACGGGCGTCATCCTGGCCTCGCCGCCGATGGACTTCCACGTCTCGGACTCGTACTTCGTGGTGGCGCACTTCCACTACGTGGTGTTCGGCACCGTCGTCTTCGCGATGTTCTCCGGCTTCCACTTCTGGTGGCCGAAGTTCACCGGCAAGATGCTCGACGAGCGCCTGGGCAAGATCACCTTCTGGACGCTGTTCGTCGGCTTCCACGGCACCTTCCTCGTCCAGCACTGGCTGGGTGCCGAGGGCATGCCGCGCCGGTACGCGGACTACCTCCACGCCGACGGCTTCACCGCGCTGAACACGATCTCGACGATCTGCTCGTTCCTGCTCGGCCTGTCGATCCTGCCGTTCTTCTACAACGTCTGGAAGACGGCCAAGTACGGCAAGAAGATCGAGGTCGACGACCCGTGGGGCTACGGCCGTTCGCTGGAGTGGGCGACGTCCTGCCCGCCCCCGCGGCACAACTTCATCACCCTGCCGCGCATCCGCTCGGAATCGCCGGCGTTCGACCTGCACCACCCTGAGATCGCGGCGCTCGGCCACATCGAGAACGACGGGCAGAAGGACACCGCGCTGTTCGGCGGCGACAAGGAGGCCGCGAAGTGAAGATCCAGGGCAAGATGTTCATCTGGCTGAGCGTCTTCGTCCTCGCCATGGCGATCGTCTATGGCGTGTGGTCGAAGGAGCCGGCCGGTACCACGGCGCTCTTCCTGGCCTTCGGCCTGTGCATCATGATCGGCTACTACCTGGCCTTCACGGCCCGGCGGGTCGACGCCTCCGCACAGGACAACAAGGAGGCCGACGTCGCGGACGAGGCCGGCGAGGTGGGCTTCTTCAGCCCGCACAGCTGGCAGCCGCTCTCCCTGGCCGTCGGTGGCGCGCTCGCCTTCATGGGCGTCGTCTTCGGCTGGTGGCTGCTGTACTTCTCGGCCCCGATCATCCTGATCGGCCTGTGGGGCTGGGTGTTCGAGTACTACCGCGGCGAGAACCAGACCCAGTGAGTCTGTAGTTCGCGCTCCGCATCCGAAGGGCCCGGACACTCCGAGAGGAGCGTCCGGGCCCTTCGGCGTACGCGACACTCCCTCGAACGGGTCAACTCGGCGCGCCGAACCTGATGAACCTTCATACCGTGTGTTTATGAGCCACTCTCCGCGAATCCGCACGGTACTGAGCTGCACGATGCTGGTCACCGCCCTCGGCGCGGGAGTCACGGCATGCGGTACCTCCGACGGCCACCCGCTCTCGGCGCAGCCGTACGACGCGGCCGGCCAGATCGCCTTCAACGGCCCGGTGGGCAGTAAGAAGGCGGACCCGGACAAGCCCTTGGAGGTCACCGCCCAGGGCGAGGACGGACGCATCACCGATGTGACGGCCACCGACGCCATGGGGCGGTACGTGGCGGGTGAACTCTCGGCGGACGGCGCCCGGTGGCACAGCACCACCCCACTGGCGGCAGGGGCCCACTACACCGTGCGGGTGAGCACGGAGGACGACGAGGGGTCGCCGGGCCGCAAGGTCCTCACCTTCGCCACCGACACGCCCGACAAGAAGAAGCGGCTGAACGTCACCTTCGGCCCCGAGTCGGGCAAGTACGGCGTCGGCCAGCCGGTCACGGCCACTCTCAGCGCCCCGGTGAAGGGCAAGGAGGCCAGAGCGACCGTCGAACGCGCCCTCAAGGTCCGCTCGGTACCCGCCACGGAGGGAGCCTGGCACTGGGTGGACAGCGAGACGCTGCACTACCGCCCGAAGGAGTACTGGCCCACGGGCGCGACCGTCCACGTCTCCAGCAACCTCGAAGGCCTCAAGGTCAAGGACAAGCTCTGGGGCGGCGAGGCCAAGCCGCTCAAACTGACCATCGGCGACCGCATCGAGGCCGTGACGGACGCCTCCTCGCACTACATGACGGTCTACCGCAACGGCGAGCAGATCAACTCCATCCCGGTGACCACCGGAAAGCCCGGCTACTCCACGCGCAACGGCGTCAAGGTGGTGCTGGGCAAGGAGTACTCCGTACGCATGACCAGCGCCAGCATCGGCGCGTCGGACTTCTACGACAAGATGGTCTACTACGCGACACGGGTGACCGACTCCGGCGAGTACGTGCACGCCGCGCCCTGGTCGGTGGGTTCGCAGGGCGCCGCGAACACCAGCCACGGCTGCACCGGCATGAGCACGGGGAACGCCGCCTGGTTCTACGAGACCGTCCGGCAGGGCGACCTCGTCACGGTCATCAACAGCAACGGCGAGGACATGCCGGCGTTCGGCAACGGCCTCGGCGACTGGAACATGGGCTGGAAGAAGTGGCGCGAGGGCAGCGCGCTGCTCACGGGGGCCAAGGAAGGCCCCGCGGCGGCCGACGCGGCCAGGCTGCGGCCGCGGGTCTGACGGCCCGGCAGAGAGCCCCTCAGAGGCGCACGAGAAGGGCCCGCGCCGTGGCGCGGGCCCTTCTCACGGATCATCGGTGGCCCCTCAGGCCTCCACGGGCGTCCTGGTGCGCAGCAGGGCGGCCAGGGCCTGCGCGAACTCCACCGGATCGACCGGCAGGGTCACCGCGGCCTCGGCCCGGCTCCAGGTGGCCAGCCAGGCGTCCTGCGGGCGCCCGATGAGCAGCAGCACGGGCGGCGACTGGAAGACCTCGTCCTTGATCTGGCGGCAGACACCCATGCCGCCGGGCGCCGACTCGCCGTCCAGCACACAGACGTCGACGCCGCCCCGGTCGAGCTCCTTGATGACCGCGTGCGGCGTCGCGCACTCGATGAACTGGACCTGGGGAACGTCGGCGGCCGGCCTGCGGCCGGTGGCCGACCGGACTTGCTCGCGGGTGCTCGCGTTGTCGCTGTAGACCAGCACCGTGGCGGTCGGCTGCATTGTTCCTCCGCATCGTTGAGGGCATTCGGCCGGGAACCGATGGGCGGATGCTACTCCTCCCGACACCCCGTCAACACCGGTTCGGAGAGGCCTCCGATGGGCCATCCGGGCAGGACACGGACCGCAGACACTCCGAACGGCACCCCCCGGGGTGAGGGCGGGATAAGCGACCGACATAATGTCGGTCGTGGCGACAGCAACGACAGTAGATACCGGGCACGCGCACCCGCCGGTCAATCGACCGAACCTCACCAGCGTCGGAACCATCATCTGGTTGAGTTCCGAGCTGATGTTCTTCGCGGCCCTCTTCGCGATGTACTTCACCCTGCGATCGGTGACAGGTCCTGATCACTGGAAGGAAATGGCTTCGGCCCTGAACTTCCCGTTCTCGGCGACGAACACCACGATCCTGGTGCTCTCCTCCCTCACGTGTCAGCTGGGCGTGTTCGCAGCTGAACGCGGTGACGTGAAGAAGCTCCGGATGTGGTTCATCGTCACCTTCATCATGGGTGCGATCTTCATCGGCGGTCAGGTGTACGAATACACCGAGCTGGTCAAGCACGAGGGCCTCTCGCTCTCGTCCGACCCGTACGGCTCGGTCTTCTACCTGACCACCGGCTTCCACGGACTGCACGTGACAGGCGGCCTGATCGCCTTCCTGCTGGTCCTTGGGCGCACCTATGCGGCCAGGAGGTTCACCCACGAACAGGCGACCGCAGCCATCGTCGTGTCCTACTACTGGCACTTCGTCGATGTGGTCTGGATCGGCCTCTTCGCCACGATCTACATGATCAAGTAAGCGGCAGGTCGCTCACGCGACGCATTCGAAACATTCCAGAAGCATCGACGCAGAAGATCCTGACACCGGGGTAATCCGTGAAAAAGCTCTCCGCACGACGACGCCATCCGCTGGCGGCGGTCGTCGTCCTACTCCTCGCGCTGGCGGCCACCGGGGGGCTGTACGCCGCGTTCGCGCCGGCGGACAAGGCGCAGGCCGATGACACCGCCCAGTCCCTCGCCATCGACGAGGGCAAGAAGCTCTACGCCGTGGGCTGCTCCAGCTGCCACGGAACCGGCGGTCAGGGCTCCTCCGACGGTCCGAGCCTGGTGGGCGTCGGCGCCGCCGCTGTCGACTTCCAGGTCGGCACCGGACGTATGCCGCTCCAGCAGCCGGGTGCCCAGGCGCCCAAGAAGAAGGTCATCTACAACCAGGCCCAGATCGACCAGCTCGCGGCGTACATCTCGTCGCTGGGTGCCGGTCCTTCGGTTCCGACCGAGAAGCAGTACAGCCCGGACGGAGCGGACATCGCCAAGGGCGGTGAGCTGTTCCGCACCAACTGTGCCCAGTGCCACAACTTCACCGGTGAAGGTGGCGCGCTGACGCACGGCAAGTTCGCGCCGTCGCTCGAAGGTGTCTCCCCGAAGCACATCTACGAGGCCATGCAGACCGGCCCGCAGAACATGCCGTCCTTCCCCGACACCACGATGCCGGAGAAGAGCAAGAAGGACATCATCGCGTACCTCGACGCGGTCAACGGCGAGAAGACCGAGAGCCCTGGCGGTCTGAAGCTGGGTGGTCTGGGTCCGGTCAGTGAAGGCCTCTTCGGCTGGATCTTCGGTCTCGGCTCGCTGATCGCGGTCGCCGTGTGGGTCGCCGCTCGGACCGCAAAGGCCAAGAAGTCATGAGTAGCCAAGAGATTCCAGAAGAGAACCTGCCCAGCAAGCAGGAGACCGAGCACGGCTCGGTGGCGACCGCGGAGGACAATCCGTTCGCCGACCCGGGGCTGCCGCCCCACGAGCACCGTGTCCAGGACATCGACGAGCGGGCCGCCCGGCGTTCCGAGCGAGTCGTGGCGTTCCTGTTCACGCTGTCGATGATCGCGACCGTCGGCTTCATCGCCTCGTACGTGGCGATCCCGGCCGACAAGAGCGTCTTCATCTGGCCGATCGGACACATCAGCGGCCTCAACTTCGCCCTGGGCACGACCCTCGGCGTGGCGCTGTTCTGCATCGGCGCGGGCGCGGTCCACTGGGCCCGCACCCTGATGTCCGACGTCGAGATGACCGACGAGCGGCACGAGATCGCGGCCGAGCCCGAGGTCCGTGCCAAGGTCATGGCGGACTTCAAGCAGGGCGCCGCGGAGTCGGGTTTCGGTCGGCGCAAGCTGATCCGCAACACGATGTTCGGCGCGCTGGCCCTGGTCCCGCTCTCCGGTGTCGTCCTGCTGCGTGACCTCGGGCCGCTGCCCGAGGACAAGCTCCGGCACACCAAGTGGGCCAAGGGCAAGATGCTCGTGAACATGAACACCCACGAGCCGCTGCGTCCGTCGGACGTGCAGGTCGGGTCGCTGACCTTCGCCATGCCCGAGGGCATGTCGGAGCACGACCACGACTTCCAGACCCAGATCGCCAAGGCCGCCCTGATGATCGTCCGGATTCAGCCGGAGAACATCAAGGACAAGCGCGAGCTGGAGTGGTCGCACGAAGGCATCGTGGCGTACTCCAAGATCTGCACCCACGTGGGCTGCCCGATCTCCCTGTACGAGCAGCAGACGCACCACGTCCTCTGCCCGTGCCACCAGTCCACCTTCGACCTCTCCGACGGTGCCCGAGTCATCTTCGGCCCGGCCGGTCACGCCCTGCCGCAGCTGCGCATCGGCGTGAACGAAAAGGGCTACCTGGAGGCGCTCGGCGACTTCGAAGAGCCCGTCGGTCCTGCCTTCTGGGAGCGCGGATGAGCACCACCACCACTTCCTCCAAAGAACAGCGCAAGCAAGCGCCCGCCGGCGAGCGCGTCGCCGACTGGGCCGACGGCCGGCTGGGGATCTACTCCCTCGCCAAGGCCAACATGCGCAAGATCTTTCCGGACCACTGGTCCTTCATGCTCGGCGAGATCTGCCTGTACAGCTTCATCATCATCATCCTCACGGGTGTGTACCTGACGCTGTTCTTCCACCCGTCGATGAACGAGGTGGAGTACCACGGCAGCTACATCCCGATGCAGGGACAGCTGATGTCGGAGGCGTTCAACTCGACCATGCACATCTCCTTCGATGTGCGCGGTGGTCTGCTGATCCGGCAGATCCACCACTGGGCGGCGCTGATCTTCCTCGCCGGCATGTTCGTGCACATGATGCGCGTGTTCTTCACGGGTGCGTTCCGCAAGCCGCGTGAGGTCAACTGGCTCTTCGGCTTCCTGCTGTTCGTCCTCGGCATGTTCACCGGTTTCACCGGTTACTCGCTCCCGGACGACCTGCTCTCCGGCACCGGTGTCCGCTTCATGCAGGGCGCGATCCTGTCGGTGCCGATCGTCGGCACGTACCTGTCGATGTTCCTGTTCGGCGGCGAGTTCCCCGGCGGCGACTTCGTGGCCCGGTTCTACTCGGTCCACATCCTGCTGCTGCCGGGCATCATGCTCGGCCTCGTGGTGGCGCACCTGATCCTGGTCTTCTACCACAAGCACACGCAGTTCGCGGGCCCCGGCAAGAGCAACAAGAACGTCGTCGGCATGCCGCTGCTGCCCGTCTACATGGCCAAGGCCGGAGGCTTCTTCTTCCTGGTCTTCGGTGTCATCGCGGTCATCGCGGCGGTCGCCTCGATCAACCCGATCTGGGCCATCGGCCCGTACCGTCCGGACCAGGTGTCCACCGGCGCCCAGCCCGACTGGTACATGGGCTTCGCCGAGGGTCTGATCCGTGTCATGCCGGGCTGGGAGATCAACCTCTGGGGTCACACGCTCGTCCTGGGTGTGTTCATCCCGCTGGTCATCGTCTTCCCGCTGGTCCTGGTGGCCATCGCCGTCTACCCGTTCATCGAGTCCTGGGTCACCGGCGACAAGCGCGAGCACCACATCCTGGACCGCCCGCGCAACGCCCCGACCCGCACGGCCTTCGGTGTCGCGTGGATCACGGCGTACATGGTCATGCTGGTCGGTGGTGGCAACGACCTGTGGGCCACGCACTTCCACCTGTCGCTGAACGCGATCACCTGGTTCGTCCGGATCGCCTTCTTCGTCGGACCGGTCATCGCCTTCATCGTGACCAAGCGGATCTGCCTGGGTCTGCAGCGGCGCGACAGGGACAAGGTGCTGCACGGCCGCGAGTCGGGCATCATCAAGCGGCTGCCGCACGGTGAGTTCATCGAGGTCCACGAGCCGCTCAGCAAGGAGCAGCTGCACACGCTCACCGCGCATGAGCAGTACAAGCCGGTCGAGCTCGGCCCGGCGGTCGACGAGAACGGCGTCAAGCGCAAGGTGTCCGGTTCGCAGAAGCTGCGGGCCAAGCTCTCCAAGGGCTACTTCGGGGAAGAGGGTCAGATCCCCAAGCCCACCGCCGACGAGTACAAGGAGATCACGAGCGGCCACGGCCACCACTGATCAACTGAAGCTCTGAAGCTCTGACCTCTCCAAGGTCGCCACGGTAAGAGCCCCGTCCATTGCATGGACGGGGCTCTTTGCCGTCCCGGAGGCTGGATAGGGTGGTCCCACCCCCATGTGCCGGGGTGTTTCCCCACATACGCATACGCAGACGAAAACCCAGGAGCGGCTATGAACGCTGTGACCCCCGCAGGAGGCGACACCGCGGCGGGCCGTTCCTGGCCCGACGTACTGAACGGCCTGCTGGAAGGCCGTGACCAGAGCGCCGACGACACGGCCTGGGCCATGGACCGCATCATGCGCGGCGAGGCCACCGACGCGCAGATCGCGGGCTTCGTGGTCGCGCTGCGGGCCAAGGGCGAGACCGTCGAGGAGATCTCCGGTCTGGTGCGCGCCATGTACGCGCACGCCAACGTCATCGACGTGCCGGGTCCGAGCGTCGACATCGTGGGCACCGGCGGCGACGGCGCCAAGACCGTCAACATCTCGACCATGTCCGCGATCGTCGTCGCGGGAGCGGGCGCGAAGGTCGTCAAGCACGGCAACCGTGCCGCCTCCAGCGCGTCCGGCGCCTCCGACGTGCTGGAGAAGCTCGGCGTCAACCTCGACCTCGCCCCGCAGCGGGTGGTCGAGGTCGCCGAAGAGGCGGGCATCACGTTCTGCTTTGCCGTGAAGTTCCACCCGGCGCTGCGCCACGCGGGTGCCGCCCGCAGCCAGCTGGGCATCCGGACCGTCTTCAATCTCCTCGGCCCGCTCACCAATCCGGCCAAGGTGCGGGCCCAGGCGGTCGGGGTCGCCGACCCCCGGATGGCGCCCATCGTGGCGGGCGTCTTCGCCGAGCGGGGGCACTCGTCCCTCGTCTTCCGCGGTGACGACGGGCTCGACGAGCTGACGACGACGTCCACCTCCCGGGTCTGGGTGGTGCGGGACGGCGCCGTGCGCGAGGAGGCCTTCGACCCCCGGGACGTCGGGCTCGACCTGGTGCCCGTCGAGGCGCTGCGGGGCGCCGACGCCTCGTACAACGCCGAGGTCGCGCTGCGGCTGCTCGACGGGGAGAGCGGACCCGTGCGGGACGCGGTGCTGCTGAACTCGGCGGCGGCGCTGGCCGCCCTGACGCCCACCGACGAGCCGCTGGCCGTGCAGATCAGCGCCGGCATGGCGCGGGCGGCGCGGGCGATCGACTCGGGGGCCGCGAAGAAGGCCCTGGAGCGCTGGGTGGCCGCGAGCAACCGCTGAGAACCCCTCTCGGGCACGACGATGTGACGCAGGGCGCAGTCCGGATGCTGGACTGCGCCTTGCGCGTCGAAGATCGTGTGGCAGGATGCTGCACAGGTCATGAGTGACAGCGACTACGGCCCCGGCCCGCTGTCCGGCAACCCTCCGTCCGTGGCGGGGTGCCCCGGGTGAAGACCAGGTCGTACGCAGCAAGGCGTATGGCAAGCGCGGACCCCTGGACATCGGTGGATGTCACAGCCCTGGGGTCCTGGTCCTCAAGGGAGCAGTCTCGTGAGCAAGCGAATGTGCTAGGGCCTTCCGGCCCCTTTCCGCGCACCTTTTCTCTTCATCACTGCACCGCCCTGTCTCTGTCGTACGGGCGTCGACGCAGTGAACTCACTTGCCTCTTACGGGAGTTCGCCATGTCTGTTTCCGCTGTCGCCGTCGACGCCGCCGTCTGTGCCCCGCTGCCGGTCCTCGGCAGGGACGTCACCGTTCCGCTGGTCACCGGCGGCGAGGTGAGCTACGCCGCGCTCGACTACGCGGCGAGCGCGCCGGCCCTGCAGCGGGTGTGGGACGACGTGGCCGCGTACGCGCCGTACTACGGCAGCGTGCACCGCGGCGCCGGGTACCTGTCGCAGCTCTCCACCGACCTGTTCGAGAACAGCCGGGTCGCCGTCGCCGAGTTCCTCGGCTGCCGCGAGGACGACCAGGTCGTCTTCACCCGCTCCACCACCGACTCGCTGAACCTCCTCGCGGCCGCCCTGCCCGCCGACTGCCAGGTCTTCGTCTTCGAGACCGAGCACCACGCCTCGCTCCTGCCGTGGCGGGACGCCCGCGTCACCTACCTGAACGCGCCGCGCACCCCCGACGAGGCCGTCCAGACCCTGGAGCGGGCCCTCGCCGACCGTGACCCCTACGGGCCCGCCCTGGTGTGCGTCACCGGCGCCTCGAACGTCACCGGTGAGCTGTGGCCGGTGCGGGAGCTGGCCGCCGCCGCGCACGCGCACGGCGCCCGGATCGTGCTCGACGCCGCACAGCTCGCCCCCCACCACCCCCTCTCCATCGGCGGGTTGGACGTCGACTGGGTCGCCTTCTCCGGACACAAGCTGTACGCGCCGTTCGGCTCCGGTGTCCTCGCGGGCCGCGCCGACTGGCTGCGGGAGGCCGAGCCGTACCTCGCGGGCGGCGGGGCCTCGCGCAAGGTGGCGCGCCGCGCTGACGGGGGCGTGGACGTGGAGTGGCACGACACCGCGGCCCGCCACGAGGCCGGTTCGCCGAACGTCATCGGCGTCTACTCGATCGCCGCCGCCTGCAAGGCGCTCACCGAGGCGGGCTTCGACCAGCTCGTCGCCCGTGAGCAGTACCTGATCGCGAAGGTGCGCGAGGGGCTCGCCGAGGTGCCCGCCGTGCGCGTGCTCTCGCTCTTCGGGGACGACGCGCCGCGCGTGGGCGTCATCTCCTTCGTCGTCGACGGCTGGAACAGTTCGCACTTCGCCGCCGCGCTCTCCGCCGAGTACGGCATCGGTGTACGGGACGGCCTGTTCTGCGCCCACCCGCTGGTGCGCACCCTGCTCGGCAGCGAGCCCGACGAGCCCGGCGAGTGCGGCGCCCCCGAGGCCGCCCCCGGCGAGAAGTCGCTGAACGCCATCCGGGTGAGCTTCGGCGCGGGCACCCCCGACGAGCACGTCGAGCGTTTCGTGCGCGCCGTCAAGGAGCTGGTGTCGGACGGCGCGCGGTGGAACTACCGCACCGAGGACGGGCGTTGCGTGCCGGACACCAGCGCCGCCGCCTGACCCGCGGGCACCCGGCCCCCGGGCAGCCGTGAGCCGAGCTGGATCATCCGCAGGGCCCGCTCCGTCGCGTCGGTGAGGAATTCGCCGCCCCGGCCGAGCGCCTCCGTCAGCGAGACGGGAGCGGGCAGGATCGCGCTGTACGCGTCCACGCCCACGCGGCGGACGGTGTGCGCGCCGTCCCCGATCGTGCCCGCGAGGACCAGGACCGGGCGTCCGGACCGCTTCGCGCGGCGGGCCACCTCGGCGGGGACCTTGCCGCGCAGGGTCTGGTGGTCCAGGGCGCCCTCCGCGGTGATGACCAGGTCGGCGCGGGCCAGCCGTTCGTCGAGGTCGAGCCGTTCGAGCAGCACGTCGAAGCGGGGGAGCAGTGCGGCGCCGAGGGCGGCGAGACCGGCGCCGAGGCCGCCCGACGCGCCCGTGCCCGGCCCCTCGAAGAGGTCCGTCCGCACGGGCAGGTCCCGGGTGAGGAGGTGCGCCCAGTGCTCCAGGGCGGCCGCGAGGTGCTCGACCTGCTGCGGTGTCGCGCCCTTCTGGGGGCCGAAGACGCGGGCGACGCCGCGCTCGCCGCACAGGACGTTGAAGGGGTTGCAGGCGACGCGGATCTCGGTCTCCGCGAGGCGCGGGTCGAGGCCGCTCGGGTCGATGCGGCTCAGCCGCGCCAACTCCCTCCCGCCGTGCGGCAGTTCCCAGCCGTCCGCGTCGACGAGGCGGGCGCCGAGGGCCTGGAGGGCGCCCGCGCCGCCGTCCGACGTGCCCGAGTCGCCGCAGCCGACGAGGATGCGGCGGGCGCCCACGTCGAGTGCGGCACGGATCAGCTCGCCCACGCCGTACGTCGTGGTGGCACCCGGGTCCCGCAGATCGCGGGGGACCAGCGAGAGCCCCGCCACGGCCGCCATCTCCACAACCGCCGTGCCGTCGGGCAGCAGGGCGAAGTGCGTGCCGATCGGCTGGCCCACGGGGCCGGTCGCGGGCAGCGCGACGAGCCGCCCGCCACCCGCGGCGGCCAGCGCGCGGGCGGTGCCCTCGCCGCCGTCCACCAGCGGGATCAGATCGGTCTCGGCGTGCGGGACGACGCGGCGTACACCCGCGGCGATGGCCTCGGCCGCGGAGCTCGCGGACAGGGACTCCTTGAAGCCGCTGGGGGCGATGGCGAATCGGGTCAGCACGAGGGTCTCCAGAGTGGTTCAAGGGCGATCAAGGGCGGGGTCAGCGGACCGGGACGCCGAGCAGCGGCCAGAGCGTCACGGCGAAGAGCAGGACGAGCGCGGCGGTCAGCGGGGCGAGGACCGCGGAGAGACGCAGCAGGTCGCGCGGGGTGTAGGTGGGGGTGTCCGGGATCTCGGCGAAGAGGGTGACGGGCTTCGCGGAGGCGGGCAGCGTGTGGCAGAAGCCGGCCGCGGCCGTGGAGGCGAGCGCGGCGGCGACCGGGTTGACGCCCGCGCCGGCGGCCGCCGCGACGACCAGCGGGACCAGGACCGAGGAGCGCGCCGAGCGGGACTGCAGCACGAGGTGGGCGGCCGTGCTGACCGCGACCACCACGGTGAGGAAGAGCCACGGGGACAGGTCGAGGGGCAGCCCGGACACCAGCCACCTCGCCGCCCCCGAGTCGGCGAGCGCGACGCCCATCGCCATCGTCGCCGCCATGAAGAGGAGCAGCGACCAGGGCACCGTCCTGAGGGCGTCCTTGAGGCGGACCGTGCCGAGGGCGGGTGAGGAGGCCACGACCGCGCCGATCAGCGCGACGACGGCGGGCGGCACCTGGTGCAGCGGCTCGCTGCACCACAGGACGACGACGGTGGCGAGCAGCAGGGCGCAGCGCGTCTCGGCCGGCTCCCAGGGGCCGGTGACGGGCTGTTCGCTGTGCTCCTGGAGCTGGTCGAGGGTGATGTGGACCGGGCCGCGGCGGTCGGCGCGCCGGGTGGTCGTCAACAGAACGGCCTCCGCCGCCAGATGGGATGACGTGATGGCGAGCGGCAGGCCGAGCAGCAGCCACTGCGTGAAGCCGATCCGCTCGCCGGTCGCCTCCCAGAGCACCGACACGGTGATCAGATGTGCTCCCGCTCCGATCAGGGTGGCGACCGCGGAGAGAAGGATGACGGTCGGAAAGAGCAGTGCGAGCATCACGACCAGTCGCTTCCGGTCGGCGAGGACCTTGGCGAGCGCGAGGAAGACGGGCAGCGCGAGCGCGGCGCGCCCCGATGTCGCCGGCACCGCGAACGCCGTCACGACCAGCGCCGCCGTCGTCAGATGCGTCAACTGCCGTACGCTGCGCGCCCCGCTGACCAGAAAGGCCGCCGCCCGCCCGGCGAGCCCGCTGCGCGCCACGGCCGCCGCAAGCACGAAGGCGCAGATCAGCAGCCACACCGTCGCGTCGCCGAGGGTGCCGAACAGGGTGTCGCTGCTGATCACGCCGGTGGCGGTGAGCGCGAGCCCCGCGCCGAGCGCGATGTACGTGTCGTCGATCGGCGTGCCGATCCAGGCGCAGGTCGCGAGGGCGAAGACGGCGAGGGTCAGGCGGGCGTCGGCGCCGAGTCCCGGGAAGTTCCCGGGGACCGCGAGGAGGGCGCAGACGCTGAGCGCCGCGCAGAGCGTCACGGCCTGCCGCAGGTTCAGGGTCACGCGTTCAGCGTGGTGCGGCGCCGTGAGCCCTCAATGAGGCGCGGATGAAAGAAATTTCACCGAGCCGACGCCCGGTTCACTCCGGCAGCCGGTACCCCATCCCGCGCACTGTCTCCACCCGCTCCGAGCCCAGCTTCTTGCGCAGCGCGCGGACGTAGACGTCCACGATGTTGGAGCCCGGGTCGAAGTCGTACCCCCACACGTGGGAGAGGATCTGCTCCCGTGAGAGGACCTGCCCGGGATGGCGCAGGAAGAGCTCAAGCAGGACGAACTCACGCGCCGTCAGATCCACCGTCCGCTCGGCCGAACGCGCCCTGCGGGTCCGCAGGTCCAGCGTGAGCTCCCCGCTGCGCAACACCGTCACCTCGGGCGCCCCGGCCGCCGTGCGCAGCCGCAGCCGCACCCGGGCGAGCAGCTCCTCGAAGCGGAACGGCTTGGTCATCCAGTCGTCGGCGCCGCCCTCCAGACCCGCCACCGTGTCCCGCACCGAGTCCCGCGCGGTCAGCACGATGACGGGCGTGGTCACGCGGGCCTCGCGCAGCCGGCGCAGGACCGTGAAGCCGTCCTGCCCCGGCAGGCCGATGTCCAGGACGATCAGGTCGAAGCCGCCGGTCAGGGCGTAGTCGTAGGCACTCTCGCCGTCGCCGACCACGGTGGTCGTGAAGCCGTTGGCGCGCAGGCCCTTCTCGACGAAGGACGCGATGCGCTCCTCGTCCTCGACGATCAGTATGCGGTTCACTGCCGCTCCGCCCCTTCCGGCTGTCCCTGCGGGAGTACGAGTACGAAGGTGGCGCCGCCGCCGTCCGTGGGGCGCAGCTCGACGTGGCCTCCGTGGCCCTCGGCGATGGCCTTCACGATGGCGAGGCCGAGGCCCGCCCCGGTGGCGCGGGAGCCGCGCCGCGCGGTGCCGCGGCGGAACCGCTCGAAGATCACCTCGGCGTCCTGCGCCTGCACGCCGGGGCCGCTGTCGGCGACGTACAGCTCGATGCGGCCCGCGCACAGCCGCGAGCCGATGGAGATCCGCTGCCCCGGGGCGGTGTGCTGCACGGCGTTCTGCGCCAGCTGCACCATCGCCTGGGTGATGCGCTGGGGGTCGAGGCCGGTCCCGGCGTCGGCGACCTCGGCGAGGCGCCAGTCGCGGTCGCCGATCGCCCGTGCCTTGACGAAGACGTCCGCCGTCAGCTCGGCCAGCTGCACCGGCTCCGGGGTGACGAAGTCGGGGCGCTCGGCCTTGGCGAGCAGCAGCAGGTCCTCGACGATGCGGCTCATCCGGTCCAGCTCCTCCGTCACGATGCGGACGGTCTCCTCGCGTTCGCCGGGGCCGTCGCCCATCAGCTCCAGGTGGCCGCGGACGATGGTGATGGGGGTGCGCAGCTCGTGGCCCGCGTCGTCGACGAACTCGCGCTGGGCGGCGAAGGCCCCCTCAAGCCGGTCCAGCATGCCGTTGAACGTCTCGGCGAGGGCCGCGATGTCGTCCCGGCCCTGCACCGGGATGCGCCGGGTCAGGTCCTGCTCGGTGAGCTGCGCCGCGGTCGTGCGCACCAGCCGCACCGGTCTGAGGATGCGGCCCGCGACCGCCCAGCCGATGCCCGTCGTCATCAGGAGCGCCACGCCGGAGAGGGCGAGCAGCATGGCGAACACGTCGCCCGCCTTGGCCTGTTCGCGCGCCGGGTGGAAGGCCACGACGAACGCCGCGGCCGGGTGGCCGCCGCCCGCCTCGACCTCCACCTTCGCCCAGCGGACCTCGCCCCGGTCGCGGTGGAGCGTGCCGGTGGCGTCGGGCGAGTCGAAGACGGCCCGCAGCGCGGCGGGGTCCTCGGCCAGCGGGTGGTCGATCCGCGGTTCGCGGGCCTGCTCCTTCTTGGCGGGCGCCCTGCCGGTGCGGCCGACCAGACCGAGGAGCTCCTCGTCGGGGTCGGCGTACTGCCGGGACAGGAAGAGCCGCAGGAGCGGGTCGGGGGCGGTGAACCGCTCGCCGGTGTGCGGGTCGACGCCCTCCCGCGCGAGGTTGGTGAACTCGGCGGTCTCCTGGGCGAGGAGCCGGTCGATGCGGTGGTCGACGTCGCGGAGCAGGACCGAGCGGGTGGTGGCCGCCACCGCGGTGAGCGCGACGGCCATCACGACGAGCAGCCACAGCAAGATGCGGACACGAGCGGATATCCAGCGGCGCCGGGGCTCAGCCGTCGTCACCGGGGCCGTCGTCGTCGTGGTCGCCCCGGCTGTCGTCGCCGTCGTCGGTGTCGTCGCTGCCCCTGTCATCGTTCGAGGGATTCTCGCTCACCGGTGGCGGGGAGACCTTCTCGTCGCTCGGGGCGGGCCGGGGGGAGGCCGGTGCCGAGGACGGCGGGTCGCTCCGCAGCTCCACCTTGGGCGGGGCCTTGGGCTGCTCGGGATCGTCCGTCAGGACGTAGCTGGTCGCGGCGATGCCGAGCGGGATCGCGACGACGGCGGCCAGGGCGGCCATGCGGCGGGAGAAGACCATGACTGCGAGGGTGGCGGGCCCACCGCGCCGCCAGGATGAGGCGCGGATGAAGAAACCCTCATGGGAGGCCTAGGAGTCGAGGCCGATCGCGAAGGCGGCTTCCAGGTCGTGCTGCGAGTACGTGCGGAACGCCACGTGCGTGTCGGTCGCCTCGACGCCGGGGATCTTGCTGATCCGGCCGGGGATGACGTCGGCCAGGTCGTCGTGGCGCGGCACGCGCACCATCGCGATCAGGTCGTACGTACCGGTCACGGAGAAGACCTCGCTCACGGAGTCGAGCGCGGCGATCGACTCGGCGATCTCCGGAATCCGGTCCACGCTGGTCTTGATGAGCACGATCGCGGTGATCACGGCTGGCTGTCTCCCTCGATGGCCGGTGTGCTGCCTTGTCCCTGCACTCTAGCCCTCCGCACACTCCACCCCCACGCGAAGACGAACCCGAGCGAGAAGCCCACCAGATGCGCCAGATAGGCCACCCCCGTGCCCTTCCCGCCCTGCCCCGCCGCAAGCCACTGCAGCACCACCCAGAACGGCAGCACCACCCATGCAGGGAAGCGCAGCGGCAGGAAGAAGAGGAACGGGAAGAGGCTGGTGACGCGCGCCCGAGGGAAGAGATACAGGAAGGCGCCGAGGACGGCGGAGATCGCCCCGGACGCCCCCACGAGCGTCTGGTCGGAGCCCGCGTGCGCGGCCGCGTAGGCGAGCAGTGCGAAGTATCCGCAGCAGACGTAGAAGAGCGCGTACAGGAGGTGTCCCATGCGTTCCTCGACCATGGCCCCGAACACGTACAGGAACAGCATGTTCCCGAGCAGATGCAGCCAGCTGCCGTGCACGAACAGGGCGGTGAACGGTCCGAGGGCGGCGCGCGGGGCGCCGCTGAACAGTTCGACGGGGACCACGCCCCACCGCTCGAAGTAGACCTGTTGCGCGCCGAGCAACTGGTCGCCGGTGCCGTAGGCCGGGTTGAACCCGGACACCGGCGAGATGAGGAAGACCGCGCAGCAGACGGCGATCAGTCCGTACGTCACCGGGGCGGACCCTCCCGTGAGCAGCCGGCCCGCCTTCGTACCCCATGCGTGGATCATGGACAGAGCATGTCGTAACGCCAGGAACCCGTACAGACCGCCTCGCCGCCGCGAGGTGCCCCTTACAGGCCTTAGGGTTACGGGCAATACGCACCATGGAAACCGAGGGAAAGCAGCCACGATGACGGTTCCCCTGCCGACCGCCACCACCCGGTGGCGCTGCACGCTGTGCGGCAACCTCACGCGTTTCGACGTGACCCGGACCTCCAAGGTCGTCGAGTATGTGCATCTCGACCTGGCCGGAGAGGCGAACGTCGAGGAACGCGAGGTGGTCAGTGAGAGCATCGAGTCGGTGCGCTGCCGCTGGTGCAACGCGGTGGATCAGGTGGAACTCGTGGACAGGCCGGGAACCGGCTCCTGAGGGAGCGGGACCCGCACAGCTAGTGGGGTGACGGATGGTGGAGAGCGCAGGCGGGGAGCCGGACGACGGCACCGCTGAGGTGCTCGACCGTCCGCTGCCCGACGGGGTGCGCCGACGGGTCGTCCGGCTCGTCTCGGACGGCTTCGGCGGCCTCACGCTCGCCGAATTGCCCGCCCAGCTGCGGCAGTACGCGCGCTTCACGCCGACCCGGCGTGCGAAGTTCGCGGCCAACGCCATGGCCGCGGCGCTGGAAAACGACACGCTCTTCCGGCAGCGCATCGGCGAACGCCTCAGAGAGGCCCAGCCGGAGCTCGCGGACGCCCTGGACGCGGGCTCGCCGCCCCCCGCCGCCGATCCCCTGGACGTGGCGGCCGCGGCGTACGTGCTGCGTCCCGCGGGCTGGGTGAAGCTGGTCACCGCCGCGGGCGAGGAGGCCCAGCGCGCCGACGCCGAGCGGGTCGACGACGAGACGCGCGCCGAGCTGGAGCGGCTGCGCGAGGAGCTCGCCGCCGCCCGCGGCCAGACCAGGGCGGAGACAGAGCGGCTGCGCACGGAGCTCGAATCGGCGCGCAAGGAGGCCGAGTCGATGCACCGCAAGCTGCGCGGCGCGCTCAGCGACGTCAAGCGCGGCGAGGCCGCGCTGCGCAAGGCCGCCGCCGAGACCGAGGCCGTGCGCGCCGAGGGGCAGGCGCAGCTGTCCGCCGCCGAGAGCGAGACGCGGCGGCTCAAGGCGCGGCTCGCCGAGACGGAGGCGGCCCTGGAGGCCAGCCGCCGAGCGGCGCGCGAGGGGCGCAGCGTGGAGGACATGCGGCTGCGGCTGCTGCTCGACACGGTCCTGGACGCGGCGCAGGGGCTGCGGCGCGAGCTGGCGCTGCCGCCGGTGTCCGTGCGGCCCGCGGAGACCGTGGACGCCGTCGAGCCGGGGCGGATGTCGCCCAAGGACATCGCCGCCCGCGCGCTCTCCGAGAACGACCCGGCCATCCTCGACCAGCTCCTCGCCCTGCCGCAGGCGCACCTGGTCGTCGACGGCTACAACGTCACCAAGACCGGCTATCCGACCATGCCGCTGGACAAGCAGCGGCTGCGCCTGCTCGGTTCGCTCTCGCAGCTGGCGCTGCAGTCGGGCGCCGAGGTCACCTGTGTCTTCGACGGCGCGGAGCTGGCCGCGCCGGTGCTGCTCGCGCCGCCGCGCGGGGTGCGGGTGCTGTTTTCCAAGCCCGGTGTCACCGCCGACGAGTTGATCCGCCAGCTGGTGCGCGCGGAGCCGCCGGGGCGGCCCGTGGTCGTCGTCTCGACCGACCGCGAGGTGGCCGACGGGATCGCCAAGGCGGGTGCGCGGCCGGTGGCTTCGGCGGTGCTCCTGAAGCGGCTTTCGCGGGGCTAAAGGGGTACTCGGCAACTCCTGGGCCGTATGCCCGGATTGAGGACGCGCTGTGTGCGACGTAGCGTCAGAAGATCGTTACGGGCTGTGCGTTATCGGTAAAGAATGTTTCCCGCGACCGATTTTTTGATGGTGTGATTTGAACTGATCACAAGAAGGTCACTAGGGTCAGCCCTCGAACCCCCGCTCGGTTGATCACCCATCCGGGGTGGCGGCGGTGGTACCCGCCCGCCGCGTCCCGGTAGGCGGCCGGAGGAAGAAGGAGCCGCCCGCGTGGCGTCCCACCGTCGACCCAAGCAGCCGAGCCGCACCCGCGTGACCGTGCTCACCGCGACCGCCGCCGCTGCCGTGGCCCTCACCTCGCAGGGCGCCGCCCAGGCCGCGCCGAAGCCGAGCAAGGACGAGGTCAAGTCCAAGGTCGACAAGCTCTACGAAGACGCGGAGCGTGCCACCGACAAGTACAACGGGGCCAAGGAGAAGCAGGAGAAGCTGGAGAAGCAGATCGGCGACCTCCAGGACAAGGTCGCCCGCGGCCAGGAGGAGCTCAACGACCTGCGCGACGGCCTCGGTTCGATGGCCAGCGCCCAGTACCGCTCCGGCGGCATCGACCCCTCCCTGCAGCTCTTCCTCTCCTCCGACCCGGACAACTACCTCGACAAGGCCTCCACGCTGGACCAGCTGAGCAGCCAGCAGGTCGACTCGCTCAAGAAGATCCAGAAGAAGCAGCGGGACCTCGCGCAGCAGCGCAAGGAGGCCGCGGGCAAGCTCGACGACCTCGCCGCCACCCGCACCGAGCTCGGCAGGAAGAAGAAGGAAGTCCAGGGCAAGCTCGGCGAGGCGCAGAAGCTCCTCAACACCCTGAGCGCCAAGGAGAAGGCGGCCATGGCCGCCAAGGAGGAGCAGCGCGCCAGCCGCGCCGCCGACAAGCGCGCCGACCTCGGCGACGAGGCCCCCGCCTCCGGCCGCGGCGCCGCCGCCCTGAACGCCGCCGCCACCCAGCTCGGCAAGCCGTACGTCTCCGGCGGCACGGGTCCCAACTCCTTCGACTGCTCCGGGCTCACCCAGTGGGCGTACAACCAGGCCGGCGTCTCCATCACGCGGACCACCTACACGCAGCAGAACGACGGCACGCGGATCGGCCGGGGCGAGCTCAAGCCCGGCGACCTGGTGTTCTTCAACAACCTCGCGCACGTCGGCCTCTACGCGGGCAACGGCCAGGTGCTGCACGCCCCGAAGCCCGGCGCCGTCGTGCGCTACGAGGCGATGGAGTACCTCGGCAACTTCCAGTTCGGCGTCCGCGTCGCCTGACCTCGACACGGCTGCCCACACCGCCCGAACGGGCGAATTCCGGTAACTCACGCTGACCCCACGCCCCGTTGATGACCTGCGTCAGAAGCGGGGCGTCGGGCTGTCCGCGCCCTTTCCCCACCCGTACGGCTCTTTGGCCCGCCGTGTCCGCACGACTACTGTCGGCGCGCATTCCCCCGGGACAGCCGGGGGTTCGTCAGCGGAAGGGAGAGCGGCTTCCCGTGGGGTTCCATCGCCGTCCCGCACAGTCCGGTCTCGACCGGACCACACGCGTGACCGTCCTTTCAGCGGCAGCGGCCACCGCGGCGGCGGCCCTCGCCGGCGCGCCCGCAGGTGCCGCGCCGCAGGACAAGCCGTCCGACACGCGCGCCAAGGTGGACCGGCTGTACGAGCAGGCCGAGCACGCCACCGAGCTGTACAACAAGGCCGACGAACGCGCGGACAAGCTGCGCGCGCAGGTCGAGCGGGCCAAGGACAGCGTCGCGCGCGGCCAGGAGCGCATCAACCGGATGCGCGGCGCGCTCGGTTCGCTGGCCGGCGCGCAGTACCGCTCCGGCGGCATCGACCCCTCGCTGGCCCTGCTGCTCTCCTCCGACCCGGAGGGCTACCTGGAAAGGGCCTCGGTCCTGGACCGCGTCAGCGCCCGGCAGGCGGGCGAACTCGCCGACCTGCAGCGGGCCCAGCGCGGTCTCGCCCAGGAGCGCGCCGAGGCGGGCCGCAAACTGGCCGCGCTGGAGAAGAGCCGCACCCTCGTCGCCCGCCACAAGCGCACCGTCGAGCACAAACTGGCCAAGGCCAGGCAGCTCCTCAACTCGCTGCCCGGCGACGAGCGCGACGCGTACGACAGGTCCTCGCGCACCGGCGGGCGCGGCGAGCTGCCGGAGCTAGGGGGCGCCCCGTCCTCCTCACGGGCCGCCGCCGCCATCGCCGCCGCCCGGTCCGCCATCGGCCGCCCCTATGTGTGGGGCGCCAACGGGCCGTCCGGCTTCGACTGTTCGGGCCTCATGCAGTGGTCCTACGCCCAGGCCGGGGTCGGTCTGCCGCGCACCTCGCAGGCCCAGCGGAACGCGGGCCGCCAGGTCTCCCTGTCCGAGGCCCAGCCCGGTGACCTGGTGACCTACCGCGCCGACGCCAGCCACATCGGGATGTACATGGGCAACGGCCAGGTGGTGCACGCCCCGTACCCCGGAGCCCCGGTCCGCTACGACCCCGTCGGCATGATGCCGGTGTCCGCCGTGACGCGGATCTGACCGGCGGCCCGCCGCCCGCACCCCGTCCCACCGCCCGCACACCGTACGATCGGGAAGGTGGCTGGTCACAGGCGTGGGTCGTGGATGGTGGCGCTGTGCGTCGCGCTCTGCCTCGCCCTGCTGGCCTGCTGCGGCCGCGACCCGGTGCCGGACGCCGCCGCCGGCGAGGTGCGCGCCCTCCTGGAGCGGCGGGCGCGGGCCGTCCTCGCCGGGGACGAGAAGGCGTACGACAGGACCGAGCGGCCCGCGAAGGGCGCGCGAGACCTCTTCGAACACGTCAGCGGCGTCCCACTGGAGTCCTGGGAGTACCGGCTGACCCGCCTCCACCGCACCGGCGCCGAGGCCACCGCGACCGCCGAACTCCACTACCGCGTCAAGGGCTACGACCGCGCGCCGGTCACCGCCGAACGCACCCTTTCGCTGAAGCGCGACGGCGGCCGGTGGTACGTCACCGCCGAGCGGCCCGCGGAGAAGGCCGGCGAACAGCTCTGGGACCAGGGCCGCGTGACGGCCGAGCGCGGCAGGCGCAGCCTCGTCCTCGGCATCGGCCAGAGCCCCGCGGAGCTGCGCGCCCACCGCGAGCTCGCCGACCGGGCGGTGCCCGCGGTACGGGACGCCTGGCCGGGGAAGTGGCCGGAGCGGATCGTCGTCCTCGTGCCCCGGTCCCTGGACGGCATGGCGGGGCTGCTCAACGCGCCCGCCTCCGGATACCGGGGGATCGCGGCGGTCACCACGGGCGAGACGGGCGGCTCGGGGCGGGCGCCCGCCGACCGGATCATCCTCAACCCCGAGGCGTACGGCGTCCTCGGCACGTTCGGCAAACAGGTCGTCCTCACCCACGAGGCCACCCACGTCGCGACCCGCACGCGGACCTCCGCGGCCACCCCGCTGTGGCTCTCCGAAGGCTTCGCCGACTGGGTGGGATACCGCGACACGGGGCGCACCCCGGCGCAGGCCGCGCCCGAACTGCGGCGCGCGGTGCAGCGCGGGCAGCTGCCCGGCGCGCTCCCCGAGGACAAGGACTTCGGCTTCGGAGGGGACGCCGCGAAGCTCGCGGGGGCGTACGAAGGCGCCTGGCTGGCCTGCCGGATGATCGCGGAGCAGTGGGGCGAGAGGAAGCTGACGGACTTCTACCGGGCGGTGGGCGACCGCCCGAAGCGGGCGGGCGCGGTCGAGGACGCGCTGCGGGACGTCCTGGACACGACGCCCGGGGACTTCACGGCGCGCTGGCGTACGTATCTGCGTGCGGAGCTCGGCTGACCTGCCCGGGCACCGGCTGCGGCTCCCCGCGCGGTTCCGACACGGTCTGCCGCCACAGGTTCCGGCAGGCCAGCAGGGCGGCGGCGGCCAGCAGGCCGTTCCGGACGAGCAGCAGGGACACGCCCAGCGGATCGCTGACGACCACGTGCGAGAACCACACGGGGAACTCCAGGAACGTCACGAACGTGGCGCCGAGGACCAGGCGGGCGGGCACCTCCATCCGGCTCCCGCGGAACACCAGGCAGACGGCGGCGACCCCGACCAGCCAGAGCATGTACTGCGGGCTGATCACCCGGCTCGTGGCGGTGAACAGCAGCACCGCCACGAACGCCGCGTCCGCGGGCGTGCTCGCCGACCGGCCCCGGGCACGCAGCCGCCACACCAGGAGCCAGCAGAAGGCCGCCACCGACAGGGCCTGCGCCACCGTGCTCACCAGCGGCACGTACGGGCCGAGGAATTCCACCGAGCCGTAGTTGAGCCGCACCTCGCCCCGCCAGCCGACGTACCGTCCGACGTGGAAGACGAGGGCGCCGAGCGACTCCACCTCCGTGCCGCGGTCGCGCTGGAAGGTGAGGAACGCCAGCGCGCCCGGCATCGCCACCAGGAACCCCAGCGCGAGGACGGCGGCCGTGCCCGCGGCCGCGCCCCAGGCCCGCAGGGTCGCCCGCCCGCGCGGCGTGCCCACGAGCAGCAGCACCGGCCACACCTTGAGCAGCGCCCCGAACCCCGCGAGCACCCCCAGGAGCCGCGGGTGCCGCGCCCCGGCCAGCAGCGCGGCGACCGCGACGGCCGCCACCAGCACGTCGTAGCGGGCGTACACGGTGGGGCCGAGCAGGGCCACGCCCACGACCCACACCCAGGCGCCCCGCGGCGACTTGCCGGGCCGCCGTCCCGCGCACAGGAGCAGCGCGCACACCGCCGCGTCGCAGAGGAGGGCGAGGACGAAGAAGGCCGACGCGTAGTCGAGGAAGGGCAGCAGCGCCGGGGAGAGGACGGCGAGGGCGGCGGCGGGCGGGTACTGCCAGGTGACGTCGTCGAGCGGAAAGGTCCCGGTGCGCAGCACCTCGTACCAGCCCTGGTAGATGACGGTGACGTCGCTGGTCACGTCCGGGCCCGGGGGCGTGAGCACGTGGAAGACGCAGAGCAGCAGGATGGTCCTGGTCAGGACCCAGACGGTCAGGATGCGCCCCATGAACGCCCTCGCCCCTTTTCTGATACTTCATCGCGATTCGGGGAGTCATGATGCCGGGCGGGACCGGGGGAAGACGAAGAGGCCGGGCCGTTCGGTACTGTCGTGCGCGATGCACAAGACCCTGATCGTCACGAACGACTTCCCGCCCAGGCCCGGTGGCATCCAGGCGTTCCTGCACAACATGGCGCTGCGCCTGGACCCCGAGCAGCTCGTCGTCTACGCCTCCACCTGGAAGCGCGGCCGCGAGGGCGCCGAGGCGACGGCCGCCTTCGACGCCGAGCAGCCCTTCGAGGTCGTACGCGACCCCACGACGATGCTCCTGCCGACACCGCGGGTCACCCGGCGCGCGGTCTCGCTCCTGCGCGAAAACGGCTGTACGTCGGTGTGGTTCGGGGCGGCCGCCCCGCTGGGCCTCATGGCGCCCGCGCTGCGGAAGGCCGGGGCGGAGCGGCTCGTCGCCACGACGCACGGCCACGAGGCCGGCTGGGCCCAGCTGCCCGCCTCGCGCCAACTCCTGCGCCGGATCGGCGAGTCGACGGACACGATCACCTACCTCGGTGAGTACACGCGCTCGCGGATCGCGGCCGCGCTGACGCCCGCGGCCGCCGGGCGGATGGTCCAACTGCCGCCCGGCGTCGACGAGAAGACGTTCCACCCGGGGTCCGGCGGCGACGCGGTGCGGGCGCGGCTCGGGCTGACGGACCGGCCCGTGGTGGTCTGCGTCTCCCGGCTCGTGCCGCGCAAGGGCCAGGACACGCTGATCCTCGCCATGCCGAGGATTCTCTCCGCGGAGCCGGACGCGGTGCTCCTGGTGGTCGGGGGCGGGCCGTACGAGGACGACCTGCGCAAGCTCGCGGCCGAGACGGGTGTCGCGGACTCCGTCCGCTTCACGGGGGCGGTTCCCTGGGCGGAACTCCCCGCCCACTACGGCGCGGGGGACGTCTTCGCCATGCCCTGCCGGACCCGGCGCGGGGGCCTCGACGTGGAGGGCCTCGGCATCGTCTACCTGGAGGCGTCCGCGACGGGGCTGCCGGTCGTCGCCGGCGACTCCGGAGGGGCGCCGGACGCGGTCCTCGACGGGGAGACGGGCTGGGTCGTCCGGGGCGGCGCCCCCGAGGAGGCGGCGGACCGGATCACCGCCTTGCTGGCGGACGCGGAGTTGCGGGCCCGCATGGGGGAGCGGGGCCGCGCCTGGATCGAGGAGAAGTGGCGCTGGGACCTCCTCGCGGAGCGCCTCAAGGAACTCCTGTAGCACCTATTGCCCTGCCGACCGCCGCAGGTTGCTCGCGCAGTTCCCCGCGCCCCTGAAAGCCCGGGCTGCGCCCGCTTTCGGCTGGCGCCGCGGGGCTGCCGCCTGGGCTTTGCTTGCGACTTTCCGCCCGCGTCGGCTGGTCGCGCAGTTCCCCGCGCCCCTGAAAAGCCGGCTGCGCCACT